>DAIUBY010000144.1:0-1635 GCA_036846425.1 Polaribacter sp. | reverse complement strand
GTACTTTTCTGGACTATTAAACTCAGCCAGTTTTAAAATGAAAGATAGTCCGGATTTTGATTTTTTTACACAATTGATAGTTATTGATAAAATTGCAACACAGCCCATTTATGTTCAAGTTGCACAACAAATTATCAATGCAATTCAACGAAATTATTTTAGTAAAGGAACGTTACTTCCAGGTACTCGTATTTTATCAAAAATCTTACAAGTTCACAGAAATACAGCAGTTGCCATTTACAATGAATTGGCATCACAAGGTTGGGTTGAAATTATTCCAAATAAAGGCACATTTGTGTTAGAGCCTGCTCAAAAAAATAAAAAAATAAAAACGAGTTCTCAAAAAATAAATGAAGCCTATTCGTATGCAAAATCAACTGGATTTCCTTTTGAAAAATCATTCCATTTAGCATCAACTGAACAAAATACCAATGCAACTTTTGTGATAAATGATGGAAAACCTGATTTGCGTTTGCATCCTGTATTTGAATTTAACAGGTGGTTTAGTGCCGCAATGAAACGAAAAACCTTACCCAAAAAATGGGAAAAAAGAGCAGATTCATTGTTTTCATTATTTCAAATTCAACTGTGTAATTATTTAAATGCTACAAGAGGTTTTCGGATTTTACCACAAAATATCTTGAATACTAGAAGTACAGAAATGAGTTTATTCGTTGTTTCTCAGTTGTTAATCAAACAAAATGATTTGGTTTTGGTGGGAAATTTGAGCAATTATGCTGCCAATATAATTTTTCATGAAACAGGTGCAACTATCAAAACAATTCCTTTAGATACTGATGGTTTGGACATTTCATACATCAAACAAAACTTTGAAAATCAAAAAATTCGATGCGTTTATGTTTGTACAAACAGAGATTATCCAACAACCGTAAAATTAAGTGCAGAACGTCGTTTGCAATTATTACAACTCGCCAAAGAGTTTGGTTTTGCCATTATTGAAGATGATTACGATTATGATTTTCAGTTTGAAGGCAGTGCAATGTTGCCTTTGGCGAGTTCAGATTCAACTGGAATGGTCATTTATTTAGGAAAATTTGGACAATCATTATTTCCAAGTTTTCAAACAGGATTTGTGGTTGCGCCAGAAAATTTAATTTCGGAAGCTAAAAATTATTTGCAATTATTGGACAGTCAAGGAGATTTAATTCAAGAGCAATTACTTTCGGAATTGATTCACGAAGGTGAAATTTATCGATTGATGAAAAAAAATAGTGTTGTTTATAAAAAAAGACAAGACGCTTTTTGTAAGCAGTTAGAAATCCATTTTAAAAACATTCTTTCTTGGGAAAAACCTGCTGGAGGTTTGTCAATTTGGTTGCAATTTCAAACAAAAATATCATTGTTACAACTTGCTGAAGAAGCTGAAAAACAAGATCTTTTCATTCCAAAAACAATTTTATATCAAGATAAAAACACTTGTGCAATTCGATTTGGATTTGGACATTTAAACGAAGAAGAAATTGAAATTGTTGTGAAAAAACTAAAAGATGCGTATGAGTTGGTTTTAAAAAAGCAACTTTTTGATTAAACTTCCTTTTAAATTTCTTCACACTTTTGGTATCTTTACAAGGTTATAATTCATCAATGATTACCTCAAAAAATCTCATTTTTTTT
>DAIUBY010000143.1:0-1684 GCA_036846425.1 Polaribacter sp. | reverse complement strand
TTTTATACTTGGTTGGCACAACTTTAGAATATTCTGGAGGTTTAAACGGAAAAGGATTCGTTTTTAACAATCCAAATGCGAATAGAACTTGTGGTTGTGGAGAGAGTTTCTCGTTATAAAAATTCAAAATTTAAGATTTAAAATTCAAAGTTGTGGCAACAGTAAAAGTTTTTGAAGATTTAGAAATTTGGAAACTTTTTAGAGTTCTTTGTGAAGACATCAACAATGTTGCAAACAATTCAGAATTGAAAAAAGATTTTAGATTATATAGCCAAATTGATGGCTCTTCTGGTTCAATTATGGATAATATTGCAGAAGGATTTGAAAGAAATGGAAATAAAGAGTTTATACAGTTTTTATCAATTGCAAAAGCTTCTTGTGGAGAGACAAGATCTCAATTATACCGAGTTTTTGATAGAAAATATGTAAATGATAATGAATTTAATAAATTGAAAGAACAAACAATTGTTTTGAGTAAAATGATTGGTGGTTTTATAACATATTTAAAAAATAGTGAATTTCAAGGAAGTAAATATAAAAGTTAGACCAAAACCTTGAATTTTAAATTTAGAACTTTGAATAATGAAGTATACTGAAGAAGACTTAAAAGAAGAATTAAAAACCAAACAATATGAGTATGGTTTTTATACTGAAATAGAAAGCGAAACCTTTGCAAAAGGTTTGAATGAGGACGTTGTTCGTGCAATTTCTAAAAAGAAAAATGAACCTGAATGGATGACGAATTGGCGATTAGAAGCCTATCGTGGTTGGACAAAAATGACTGAACCTGAATGGGCAAACGTCAACTACCAAAAGCCAAATTTTCAAGAAATTGCCTATTATTCTGCTCCAAAAAAGAAACCAAAATTAAATTCTATTGACGAAGTTGATCCTGAAATGTTGGCAACTTTCGAAAAATTAGGAATTTCGTTAGCAGAACAAAAACGTTTAGCGAATGTAGCTGTTGATATTGTGATGGATTCTGTATCTGTAGCAACAACTTTCAAAAAAACATTGGCAGAAAAAGGCATTATTTTTATGCCAATTTCTGAAGCAATTCAAGAACATCCTGAATTGGTAAAAAAATATATGGGCTCAGTTGTTCCAACAACAGATAATTTTTATGCAGCATTAAACTCGGCTGTTTTTTCCGATGGCTCATTTTGTTACATCCCAAAAGGCGTAAAATGTCCAATGGAATTGTCAACCTATTTTAGAATCAATGAAGGTGGAACAGGGCAATTTGAACGCACTTTAGTAATCGCAGATAAAGGAAGTTACGTTTCTTATTTAGAAGGATGTACAGCTCCACAAAGAGATGAAAATCAGTTGCATGCAGCAGTTGTAGAATTGATAGCTTTGGATGATGCAGAAATAAAATATTCAACTGTGCAAAATTGGTTTCCTGGAGATGCCAATGGAAAAGGTGGCGTTTTCAACTTTGTAACCAAAAGAGGTTTGTGCGAAACAAATGCTAAAATTTCTTGGACACAAGTGGAAACTGGTTCTGCAATTACGTGGAAATATCCAAGTTGTATTTTGAAAGGAAATAATTCTGTGGGCGAATTTTATTCGATTGCAGTAACCAATCATTTTCAACAAGCAGATACAGGAACCAAAATGATTCATTTGGGAAAAAACACCAAATCAACCATCATTTCTAAAGGAATTTCTGCAGGAAAAT
>DAIUBY010000142.1:0-1710 GCA_036846425.1 Polaribacter sp. | reverse complement strand
TATTCAATATTACAGAAATTGATACAATTGGTTTAAAAAATGTTGAAAAAGTTACTTTGCAAGGACTTGGAAAAGGAAATTCGGTTGAAGCGCTTTTGTCTTTGAACAATACAATTTCATTGCAAAATATTCAAAGTGATAATGAAAGTATTTACGTGATTTTGAGAGATTATTTTGATTTATCAAGTAAAATGGGCGTTACAATCCATGGAATTATTGGTCATAATTTGTTGAAAGATTTTGCCATCAAAATAAATTATGTAACCAAAAAAATTGATTTCTATCGATCAAAAAATTTTGAATTTAAAAAGTGCAAAAAATGTGATATTTTTCCAATAAGAATTATCAGAGGAAAACCATTTTTGGAAGCAAAAGTTCGTTTAGATACCATAAAAAATAGTTTCACAAACGTCAATTTATTAATTGACTCTGGAGGAAGTGATGCTTTGTGGCTTTTTGAAGATTCGAATGAAAACATCAAAACACCCAAAAATTATTTTACAGATATTTTGGGCGAAGGTTTGAGTGGTACTATTTATGGAAATAGAAGTAGAATTCCAGCGTTTCAATTGGGTTCTTTTGAGATTTTAAAACCAACAGTTTCATTTTTAGATTCATCAACAACCATAAATGCAATGGTTTTTAAGGAACGAAATGGAAGTATAGGCGCTGGAATTTTAAAAAGATTTACAGTTTGGATTGATTATCCTAAAAAAATAATGATGCTCAAAAAAAACACTCATTTTTCTGAAAAATTCAACTACAACATGAGTGGTTTAGAAGTAGTTTATAATGGCAAACAATTGGTTAGAGAGGAGGAAACAAAAGCCTATAAAGATGTGTATAATCAAAATTTAGATGCAAATAATACCGTCAATTTTGTAACAAGTTTTTCCTATAAATTTAAGTCATCTTACAGAATTAGAAACGTTGTTGAAAATTCACCAGCGTATTTTGCTGGTTTACAAAAGGATGATTTAATCTTGAATATCAATGGAATTCAAACTCATGAATTGACATTAGAAAAAATCATTGAAAAGTTTCAAGAAAAAAATGGTAAAAAAATTAGAATTTCAGTTGATAGAAAAGGTAAAAAACTAAAATTTGAATTTTATCTAAAACAAAAAGTTTGAAATATTAGTTAGAAAGTAAACTTTTGTCTTTTTCTAAAGTTGCAGCTGCTTCTACAATTCCTTTAATTCTAATTATTTTTCTTGGCTCTTTTGCATTCGAAAAAATAGTAATTTGTTTAGAAAATCCACCCAATCTTTTAGTATCATAAGAAACCTTTATCTCGCCTTTTTCACCTGGCATGATTGGTTTTTCAGGTTTTTTTGGTACAGTACAACCACATGAGGATTGAATATTTGAGATAATTAAAGGTTGTGTTCCTACATTTGTAAATACGAAAACTTTTTCACCATTTGAATTTACTGTAATTTTTCCATAATCAATTGTTTCGGTTTCAAACTTAAATTCTTGAGAATGAATAGCAACAGAAATAAAAAGAAATGCGAATAATGAGAATATTGTTTTCATAGTGTATAAATTTTAATGTAAAATTATTGAATAATATTTGTTTTAAAAAATCATAGCGTAATTTTTTATACAAATCATATAATTGTACTTTTGCGAACTATATTCAAAAATTATTCCAAAAAATGACAATTCCATCAAAATATGATGCAAGCCAAGTAGAAAGCAAATGGT
>DAIUBY010000141.1:0-1925 GCA_036846425.1 Polaribacter sp. | reverse complement strand
AGACAAAATTTCGATACATTTTATAGCTTAGAATTTAAAAGAAAAATCGTTGAAGAATACTTTTAAAAACGATTCCTAAAACTCCCATATTCAAAGAGCAAATCTCCGTAAATTTGCACAAAACAACTGGAACAAACCAATTTTAGATAATTCTTAAAAAAGGGTTGTTTTAGTGCCAATAAAAACACGAATGAACGGAATCAAAAAAATCCCTGAAGTATCTTTTTTCAAATTTCTGAATCATGCACGTGGCATTTTGCACAATCCCTTGCCTTTTCATGCAAAAAACTTTGACACTTTAGGAGATATTTTTCGATTAAATATTGGTTTAGGAAAATCGGTATTGTTTTGCAGAGATGCAGGACTTTTGCAACATGCGCTTCAAAAAAATCAAAAGAATTATACCAAATCATATATTCAAACAAAAGATTTGGCAAAATATATTGGGAAAGGATTGCTTACTGCTGAAGGCGAACATTGGCAAAAACAACGTAAGTTGATTCAACCTGCATTTCATAAAAGTCAACTTAAGATGTTAGTTGATACCATTCAAAACACCATTTTAGGTGAACTAAAAAACATTAAAACAGGAAAACCAATGGATATTTTTCCCGTATTTAATGATTTGGCTTTTCAAACGGTGATTAAATCCATTTTCAATGTTACTATTTCCGACGAAGATGTGGATTCCTTGCAACACACCACAGAAGCTACTCAAAAAATGTTGGTGCAAGAACTAAGACAACCCTTTTTGGTTTGGTGGTTCAACTTTTCTGGAAAAACAAAAAAGCATTTAGACTTGACTGAAAATTCAAGAAAAATTTTAAGAAGATTGGTGCAAGACAGAAAGCAGAGTAATACAATTCATAACGATTTATTGGACATGCTTTTGAGTGCAAAATATGAAGATGGAACTAACATTGATGAAAATCAATTGGTGGATGAAATTTTGATTTTATTTGCTGCAGGGCATGAAACAACTTCAAATGCGCTTACGTTTATATGCGAATTATTAGCTAGGAATCCAGAAGCGCAATCTAAAATTTTATCAGAAGTTGAAAAAATAAAAAGCGAATCAACAGATTGTATGCATTTGATAAAAAATGCGAGTTATACAAAAGCAGTCATTGAAGAATCTATGCGTTTATTTCCTCCAGCTTATTTTATTGATCGCGTAAATATTGAAGAGGAAATTTACAACGGATTTACCTTGCCCAAAGGTTCTAATTTGTTGTTTTCTGTGTATGAAATTCATCGTCATTCGGATTTTTGGAAACAGCCAAATGAATTTATTCCTGAACGATTTTTTGAAGAAAAAAATACCTATTCAAAAAATTACTTTCCTTTTGGTGCAGGGCCAAGAATGTGTATTGGAAATAATTTTGCCATGTACGAAATGATTTTGGCTATTATTGCTTTAGTTGAACAGTTTGAAATTGTTGAAAAGAAAACGCCAATTCAAATCAAACCTTTGATTACCTTAAAACCTTACAATGCTGTTTTGGAATTTAAAAGTAGAAATTGATTTAGATAAAAATTAACGAATTATTCCTGAGCAAGCCACTCTTCCACCAGCATTTCCTGTTGGTTGTGTTACAAAATCATCAGGATTGGCATGCACAATGATACTTTTATTTAAGATATTTTTGGTTTCGTCTTCACAACCAATACACCATTCATCGGTTTTTAAAGTAATGCTTCCTTTACCATTTTCATCGGCAGTAAAATTACCAATATCACCTTTGTGATATTCAGCATCCCCCCATTTTCCGTGTTTTTTAAATTCAGGATTCCAATGACCACCTGCTGAAATCGCATCAGGAGAAGAGCAATCAGATTTTTCGTGAATATGAATAGCATGAACTCCTGGCGTAAGTCCATTCATTGTAGCTTCAAAAGTTACTTCACCATTTTTTTCTGAAAAA
>DAIUBY010000140.1:0-2031 GCA_036846425.1 Polaribacter sp. | reverse complement strand
CTTTAATAACAGCATCACTTGTTGTTTATCACAATTCAGAAAGAGACATTCAAAAAGTGATTGATTCCTTTTTAGGAAATGATTTAACTTCAATGCTTTTTATTATTGATAATTCAACAGATGATACTTTAAAAAAACTCTGCAATCAAGATAGAATTACCTATGTTTTTAATAATGCAAATTTGGGTTTTGGAGCAGCACATAATATTGCATTTAAAAAAGCATTTCAATTAGAAAGTGAGTATCATTTAATTCTAAATCCTGATGTTTATTTTAACCCTGAAATTTTAAAAGAATTAATTCAAAAAGCAAATTCAGATACTTCTATTGGATTATTAATGCCAAAAGTAATCTATCCAAATGGGAATATACAACATCTTTGCAAATTGATTCCTTCACCTAAAGATCTTATTTTAAGAAGATTTATTCCATCTAAAAGCATAAAAAAAAATTTAGAAAAAAGATACGAATTGCGATTTTTCTCCTACAATGAAGAGGCAGAAATTCCTGTTTTATCTGGTTGTTTTATGATGATTAGAACAACTATATTAAAAACAGTAAATGGTTTTGATGAACGTTTTTTTATGTATCTTGAGGATGTGGATTTGTGTCGTAGAATTGGGAAACTTAGCAGACTAGTATATTATCCTGAAGTAGCAATTGTTCATAATTATGAAAAAGGTTCCTACAAAAACAAAAAATTGTTGGTTTATCATATCAAATCTGCCATAAAATATTTTAATAAATGGGGTTGGATTTTTGATGACAATCGTTCAAAAATCAATCTTAAAACATTAGAAAAATTAAATTATAAGAAATAATGAAAGGAATCATTTTATAAAGAAAAAGAAGAAAACATCTAAATTAGAACAAAAGTTGAATGAAAAATGGTAAAAATAAGGCATCTAAAAAATACTATGATGAAATGTTGATTTTAAATTTAAAATCATCTGAAATTATTTAAATAATTTCTGAAACAAAGTTTTTTTAACCTTTTTTTGTCCATAGCCATACCCATAACCATAGCCATATCCATAACCATGAACTCCACCATCATTTGTGTAATTTAACACAACAGCCATGTTTTGTAATTTTTTGGTTTCGTAAAGTTTTTCAGGAATTTTAAGCAATCTTTTGTCTAAATAGTTTGCTCTAATTACATAAATAAATAAATCTGCTCTATCTTGACTCAAAAACATAGTATCTGTAACCATATTTACAGGAGCTGTATCAACTATTACATAATCATACTTATTTTTAGTGTACGAAAGTAATTCGTCAAAACGACCATTCATTAATAATTCTGAAGGATTTGGGGCAATAAATCCTCCTTGTAAAATATCAAAACCTAATCCTGAAATACTTTCAATAAACTCCTCTGGTTTTGAATTGCTATCTGCGAGGAAATGTGTCAACCCTTTTTTAGCAGGAATATCTAAATATTGAGCAATTTTTGGATTTCTAATATCACCACCAATAACCAAAACTTTTTTTGACGATACTGATAAAATTTTTGCCAGATTTATTGAAATAAAAGATTTTCCTTCGCCACTAATTGTTGATGAAACAAAAATAGTTTTGGAAGATTTATTTAATTTTGATAACATAAAAAACATATTGGTTCTTATGATTCTAAAAGCTTCTAAAAATGGACTTGTGTCTTTATCAGTAATAATGAAGTTTTCAGCATTTTTTTGTTTTGGAATATCTCCTAAAATAGGAATATTCGTATTGGATTCAATATATTCAACAGAATGTATTTTATTGTCAAGTAGGAATATCAAATACAAAATTATAAAAGGAATTAATATTCCTAATGAGATAGCAATTAAATAAATAATAAGTTTATTAGGAAAAACAGGTCTTGGACTTCCAAATGCTACATCAATTACTTTTGCATTTGGAACTTTGATTGCTAAAGTAATCGCATTTTCTTCTCTTTTTTGTAATAAATACAAATAGAGTGTTTCTATAATTTGTTGTGATCGTTCTATGTCTCTATATTCCCTTTCTTTTTTTGGTACAGATGTT
>DAIUBY010000139.1:0-2056 GCA_036846425.1 Polaribacter sp. | reverse complement strand
CGTAAAATGAAACGTTGGTCAGCAATGGCAAAAACCTTTACCAGAATTGGGAAAGATATTGTAATGGCTGTAAAAGAAGGTGGTCCAAATGCTGAAACAAATTCTCGTTTAAGAGCCGTAATTCAAAATGCAAAGGCAGCAAATATGCCTAAAGACAATGTTGAACGTGCTATCAAAAAAGCCTCTGACAAAGACACAGCAAACTACAAAGAAACCCTTTTTGAAGGATATGCACCCCATGGAATTGCGTTGGTTATAGAAACTGCAACTGATAATAACAACAGAACTGTTGCCAATATTAGAGCAGCTTTTAACAAATGCGATGGAAATTTAGGAACTTCAGGCTCTGTAGTATTTATGTTTGATCATGTGTGTACTTTTACATTAAAAAAAGAAGATATTACAATTGATTTAGAAGATTTTGAATTAGAATTGATTGATTTTGAAGTTGAAGAAGTTTTTAATGATGAAGAAGGAATCATTATTTATGCCCCTTTTGAACAATATGGTGCATTACAAGCTTATTTTGAAAATAATAATATTGAAATTTTATCCTCAGGTTTTGAGAGAATTCCAGCGAATACTACAAAATTAACAGAAGAACAACAAGCTGATGTTGAGAAACTATTAGATCGTTTAGAAGAAGATGATGATGTGCAGAATGTGTATCATTCCATGGAAATGTAGAAAATATATACGCTTAAAAATAAAAAGTCGTGATTTACATCACGACTTTTTTAATTGCTATGTAATAAAATCCCCCAATTAATTACATAATTTTTCAATTATATTTTGCAAATATAACAAACAACTTTAAGTTTAAGTTAAATTATCTTAAAAAAATTTATGAATTATGAATATTATAAAAAAATAGTAAATTTTTTAAGTATTTTTCACTTTTAAACTCCACTGAAATACAAAATTTGCCATTTCTAACCCACTTTCATTAATGCCTTTTGAGTTTAACTCAATCACTTGACCTTCACCAGTTGTAATTGAATTTTGAATTGCCTCTTGAATTTTCTCACCATCATTGCAAGAAAATTTAATAGTTCCTGTAGCTTTTTTAAAAAAATTTCCTTCTTGATGTTTTACCAACATCGAAACTTTTCTATTTGAATTCTGAATTTCCTGCATCACCAAAATTCCTGTACTCATTTCAGCAGCCATTCCTTGTGCTGCCCAAAACATACTTTGAAACGGATTTTGATTCATCCATTGATGTTTTATTTTTACAACAGCTGTATTTTCAGATAGCGAAACAACTCTAACTCCGCCAAAATAAGCCAATGGCAACTTAAATAACATAAATGAATTTATTTTTTGCGGAGTTAATTTCATAAAATTGATTTTAAAATTCAAAAACGAATTTACCAAAAATTAAAGAATAAAATAGAAAATTCCCTTTTATTTATTGAATTGAAACCATTTAAAAATTATAAAAATCGACCTTAAAAATGTTAACAATATGTTAATTTTAGGTACTATGTATTGCAAAATACCTTTTTTTAAACATATATTTGCATAAGAAAGTATTATATCAGTCAATATCATGAAAAAAAATAATGAAAATATCAACGCTTTTTTGATTCACATTTGTGGATTTGCTGGGTTTTTATATCCTTTTGGAAGCATCATTACTCCATTAATTGCTTGGCAAACTTTAAAAGAAAGAAGTCAATTTTTAGATGAACAAGGAAAAGAAGCTGTAAACTTTAATATCAGTTTTTCGTTTTATAAGTTTTTAGCAGCCGTAATTTTTATTCCATTTGCGATTGGAAAATTTTTTAACAATCAAAATCATTTTCACAATTTTGATTGGTTTTCATTTGATTTTGATTTCACATCAAATAGTTTTTTTAGCCTTTTAGGATTCGGCCCGCTTGTAGGAATCATTGTTTTGATTAGAGTTGTATTAACAATTTCAGCAGCTTTAAAAGCAAAAGAAGGATAATATTATAAATATCCTTTCACCATTAAATTTATAAAATAAACCACTATATATGAAGATTGAAAACGCAAAAGCACAAATGCGAAAAGGGGTTTTAGAATTATG
>DAIUBY010000138.1:0-2126 GCA_036846425.1 Polaribacter sp. | reverse complement strand
CATTATCACAGCAACAAAATTTGAAACCAATAAAAAAAATATTGGTAAGATTGTTTACAAAATAACCCAAGAAACCATCCAAAATAGTGCTGGGAAAACAGTTCTTGATTTATTAAATGACGTTCCTGGAGTTGAAATTAATGGAAATTTTAGCACTAGAGGTCAAAATTTAGGCTATTACATTCGAGGTGGAAGAAATCGTCAAGTTGCCATTTTGATTGATGGTGTGAATGTGAATGACCCTTCGTCTTTTAGTGGTGATTTTGATTTACGCCAAATTGACATTCAACAAATTGAAAGTATTGAAGTTTTAAAAGGAGCAGCTTCCACATTATATGGCTCAGGAGCTGCAACAGGTGTTATCAATATCATTTTGAAAAAAGCTTCAAAAAAGAAATTTAATGGCATTTTTTCAACAAATATTGGAAGCAATTCCTCTAGCGAAAATAACAATTTATCAGCGGAAGAATTTTCAACAAACTTCAATTTTAATGGAACTTTAGGAAAAGTTGATTATTTATTGGCTTTAAATGCAAATGGTTCAAGAGGCTTGTCAGCTGCAGAAAGTTTGGATAAAAATAATCCATTTGAAGAAGATATTTTTGCAAGACAAAACGTATTATTTAATCTGAATTATTCCATAAACGAAAAATTAAAACTTGGATTTTTTGCCAGTATTGATGAGTTTTCAACTGATTTTGATGGTTTTGATTTTGATCCTGTAACTTTTGCAAGCATTCCTGCCGATAGAAACAACAATTTGTCAAGTGTTCAAAAAAGAGCGGGTTTCAATTTGGATTATGGCTATGAAAAAGGAGTTTTGAAAATTAGGACTTTTTTCACTGACATCAATAGAACTGAAACTCCTTCAAATAATTTTTTTATTGGTGAAGTAATTGGTTTTGATGTGTTTAACCATTACAACTTCAACAAAGAATTTTCGGTTTTAGGAGGAATTACAGCTCAATTTCAAGATATGAAACAAGAAACTTCTTTCAGCCAAATTGAAAAAGGTGCTGGAAAACAGCATTTTTATGATCCATATCTTTCTTTCAATTATTTTTCTAATTTTGGTTTTACGTTGAATGCTGGAACTCGATTAAATATCCACAATGAATATGGAAACAATGTGGTTTTTAATGTAAATCCTGGATATAATTTCACAATTAATGATTCGTCAAATGCCAAAATTTTTGCTTCTTACAGTACAGCTTTTGTGACGCCAACTTTGTCTGAAATTTTTACAAAATTGCCATCAATTGATGAATTATTACCTGAAGAAGACGTTACAATTGAAACAGGTTTTGAAATTTCATTTTCCCCAAAATTATCAATGAATTCAACCTTTTTTTACAGAGAAGAAACTAACAAAATTGGGTTTGACCCAACAACTTTTCAGACAATTAATGATGTTGGAACTTTTTCTGCAAGAGGTTTAGAAGCTGAAATTTCTTATAAACCTCTCAAAAAATTGGCGTTTTTAGCAAATTACACACATATTGACAGACAAGAAAGTTTGCTATTAAAAATCCCAAAAAACAAATTTTTTATCAAAGCAGATTATCAATTATTTACAGAAACATTCACAGCAATAAGTTATCGTTTTGTAGATGAAACTAAAGATTTTGGAAATGTTGATTTGCCTTCTTATAATTTAGTAGATTTCTTTATCAATCATCAATTATTGAATGGAAAAGTTACTTTTCATGGAAGTATAACTAATATTTTTAATGAAAATTTTCAAGAAATTGCTGGTTTTACAGCTAGAGGAAGAAACTACAATCTTGGGTTGAAAATTAATTTATAACTAATTGGTTATTAGTGTTTTTTATTAATTATTTTAAGAATTCACGAATTTATACTAATCATAAATTCGTGAATTTTTGTTATAATAATTAAGAAATTAGTTTTGCAACTTCATTTTTCAAAATAGCAATGGCAATTTCAGTAGGTGAGGAGTTATTGCTAAATTCTTTCAAAATCAACTCTTGAAAATGAGAAGATGAATCTGTAGTTTTTGCAATTTGTTGTAATTTATTTTCAATGATATTTTTTGCTTTTAAAACACCATTCCAAGCTTCTTCAGAAACATACAATTGTTGTACTAAATTATGATCAAACTCTTG
>DAIUBY010000137.1:0-2172 GCA_036846425.1 Polaribacter sp. | reverse complement strand
AATTAAGAATTGAGAGATGAGAAATGAGAATTGAGAAATGAGAATTGAGAAATGAAAATTGAGAATTAAGAATTTCAAAAAATATGAATTTAGAAAAAACGGTTTCGGAAGCGATTAAATATAGACGTTCTGTGCGAGTATATGATGCTGAAAAATCCATTGATAAAGCCATTGTAAAAAAATGTTTAGAGCAAGCAAGTTTAGCCCCAAATAGCAGCAATATGCAATTGTGGGAATTTTATCATATCACTTCCAAAGATATTATTGCTAAAATTGCTCCTTTTTGCTTCAATCAAAATGCAGCAAGAACAGCACAACAATTGGTTGTTTTTGTAACTAGAAAAGACATATGGAAGCAAAGAGCAAAATCAAATTTGGCTTTTATCGATCAAAATTTTGGCGCCAATAAACCAAAATCTGAACAATCCAACAGAGAAAAAGTTGCACGAAATTATTATGGAAAACTCATTCCTTTCACATACGCTGATTTTTTTGGAATTTTAGGATTTTTAAAATTTATTCTTTTTTCAATTGTTGGGATATTTAGACCTATTTACAGGCAAGTTCGCCAAAGTGATATGCGAATTGTAGCGCACAAAACGTGTGGTTTAGCAGCGCAAAATTTTATGCTTTCAATGGCAGCTGAAGGTTATGACACTTGTCCAATGGAAGGTTCAGACACGTTGCGTGTAAAAAAAATGTTAGGCTTGCCTTTTGGTGCAGAAATCAATATGATTGTTTCTTGCGGCATCAGAAAACCTGAAGGCATTTATGGCGAACGTTTTAGAATTCCTTTTGAGGAAGTTTATAGGGAGGTTTAGGGAATAATAAGTCAATCAAAAAAATATGAAAAAAGAAAAAATTAAAACAATAGCAATCACAACTACCAAAATAATCTTAGGAATTTTATCAATAATTATTCCTTTCATTATTGTCGGATTTTTGACAAGTAGTGTAATTCAAATACATAATTACGATCAACTAAAATGGATTGCATTATTGATTTGCGCATCAGGATTTTTTATTTCTGGGGTGATAAACAGAAAAACACCTTTAGTATTCATTCCATTTTTATACATATCGCTTCTCATTTTTATTCCTCTGAGATATTTTTATTTTCCCTTAATTTACTTTCTTATTTTATTTGCAACTATTAGTTTATTTATCACTAGAAAAGAATTTCAAAAAAAAATTAGAACAGCTTCATTTGTATTAATGAGTGGATTATTTATCTATTTTCTTTTTTCTCAACCTTTAATTATTTTACAAGGAAAAATGATTAATAAAGATCAATATGGTGATTTAATGAATGGAAAAACCATTTGGGATTTTACAAAAAAGAAAAGTAATTTATTGCCAGAATCAAGTTATTTAGATTCAGAATTCAATCCTTTTGATTTAAAAACTTTAAAAAATAAAACATTATATATTTCATTTTGGGCAACTTGGTGCGAACCTTGTTTTAAAGAAAAACCTGAACTTGATAAATTAAAAGAAAAATTTAAAGACAATCCAAACATCGTTTTTATTGATATTTCTGTAGATAAAAAAAAAATGAAATGGAAAGAATTTATTGATAAAAATGCAACTTCAGGCATTCAGCTAATTGCTAAAGATTATGCAAAAACTAGAAATGTATTTAATTTATCAGGAATTCCAGAACATTTAGTTGTGAACACTAAAGGTGAATTTTCAAAGGTAAGAATAATTGAAAAAGCATATTTACTATTATCAGATTCCACTCATCTTGATAAATTTATCAACAAAAAATTACCAAAAGAGAAAAATTTATCAGGTCTTGAAAATTATAAAATGCTGAAATATGTTGAACAAGATTCTACAAATAAAATTTTTTACTCTACAACTAAAAAAAATAGATTGTTGCCAAATCAACTAAATAATTTAGTTGATGAAATGAGAAAAAAAGAAAAACCAAATTTTATAAAACTTTTGATTGAAAAGCAACCAATTCAAATTCAAGATTCAACAATTTATAATGTTGTTTTTTTTCATATTAAAGAATCTGACATTTTATTATATGAATCAGAAAATTAAAAGTAGTAAATGTCAACATTATTGAACTTTATTTATGGAAGTTTTAAAAAATCCTATTTCTGAGGCATAAAAATCAACACATTTTTCATTTTTTTAATTTCTTCAGCGTTTAATGTC
>DAIUBY010000136.1:0-2178 GCA_036846425.1 Polaribacter sp. | reverse complement strand
GTTGTTTTTCCTGTTTGACGATGTATTAATTTTATCAAAATTCGACCTTCTGTTTTGGTCATTTTTTTTAATTGATCTGTAAATTCGCCTTCCATATACTCCTGAATCAACTTTACATATTTCCTTTTTTTACTACTTGATTTAATTCTTTCTAACCTATTATTTAAGGTATCTAATCTTTGCGAAGCCAATCTTGCATAAGGATATGCTTTAAAAACCTTTGTTTTAAACCATAAATAATAACGAATATCCTCTGTTGACTTAAATTTATGTTTTGGAAATATGGAAATTTCATCAAAAACAATTGTCAAAGTATCACCTGGTTTTACAATAATGTATTCTTCTAAATTCTTTGGCAAAGAATCCATTTCTTTTTTTTGAGAGAACCCAACAAAAGAATATACACATATAAGAAGTAGAAAAACTTTTTTCAAAATTCTATGATATTAAATTAATAAATTGTGTTTCAGACAAGATTTCAACACCTAATTCTTGGGCTTTTTCTAATTTACTTGGTCCCATATTTTCACCAGCAACAATAAAATCGGTCTTTTTGGAAATGGAAGAACTCACTTTTCCTCCATTATCTTCAATGGCTTTTTTCAATTCGTCTCTAGAAAATTGGTTAAAAACACCTGATACCACAAAAATTTGACCATTTAATTTATTTGATTGATTTTCTTGTTCCTTGTTTGATATTTCTAATTGCAATCCAATTGATTTTAAACGATTTATCAATTGGATATTTCCCAAATCATTTGAAAAATCAATAATACTTTGTGCAATTCTATCGCCAATTTCATCAACATTGATTAACTCATCAAAAGAAGCTGTCATCAAATTATCAATAGACTTAAAATGTTTCGCCAATTTTTTTGCAACAGTTTCTCCAACAAAACGAATTCCCAGAGCAAATAATACTTTTTCAAACGGAATTTCTTTTGATTTTTCAATTCCTTGAATCATATTTTGAGCTGATTTTTCAGCCATTCTTTCTAATGGAATGATTTGTTCAACTCTTAAATCGTACAAATCTGCATAGTTTTCTATCAAACCTTCTTTGCGAAGCAACTCCACAGTTTCAGCTCCTAAACCTTCAATGTTCATGGCTTTTCTGCTTATGAAATGCTGAATTCTTCCAGTAATTTGTGGTGCGCAACCATATTCATTTGGGCAGTAATGTTTGGCATCGCCTTCTGTACGAATCAATGCTGTGCTGCATTCTGGACAATTTGTTGCATAAACTGTAGGCATTGAATTTTGTGGTCTTTTGGCAAAATCAACCGCAATAATTTTTGGAATAATTTCTCCTCCTTTTTCCACAAAAACAGTGTCTCCAACTCTAATATCCAACTTTTCAATTTGGTCAGCATTGTGCAAAGACGCTCTTTTTACAGTGGTTCCTGCCAATTGAACTGGTTGTAAATTTGCCACTGGCGTAATGGCACCTGTTCTGCCAACTTGGTAGGTAATTTCATTTAAAATTGTGGAAACTTGTGCAGCTTTAAATTTATAAGCAATTGCCCATCTTGGCGATTTTGCAGTATATCCCAACTCCTCTTGTTGCTGCAAATTATTTACTTTAATCACAACTCCATCAGTTTCATAAGGCAACTCATGACGCTTTGAATCCCAGTCATTTACAAATTCAAAAACGTCATTAATCGATTTGCAAAGTTGCATGGTTTTGGGAATTTTAAATCCTACTTTTCGAGCGTTTTCTAAAAGCTCAAAATGTGTTTCAAATTTTCTTTCAGATGTTACCACTTGGTATAACAAACAATCCAAAGGTCGTTTTGCCACTTCGCTACTATCTTGCAATTTTAAACTTCCACTGGCAGTATTTCTTGGATTTCGATATTCTTCTTCGTCATTGGCAGCTCGTTCTTCGTTCATTTTTTGAAATCCATCTAAAGGCAAAATTATTTCTCCTCTAATTTCAAAATCATTCAAAAAATCGGAAGGTAAATTCAAAGGAATGGAACGAATTGTCTTTACATTATTTGTCACATCATCACCTTGAAATCCATCTCCTCTTGTAACTGCTTTTACGAATTTTCCGTTTTCATAAACTAAATTGATGGATGCTCCATCGTATTTTAATTCGCAAGTATATTCAATTGCGGATGTTCCTAAGACTTTTTGAATGCGTTTTTCCCAATCCAACAAATCTTCTTT
>DAIUBY010000135.1:0-2192 GCA_036846425.1 Polaribacter sp. | reverse complement strand
AGGAGCTACCAAATGGACAGCTACAAGGTTTGATTTGATTTTTGGTTCAAATTCTATTTTACGTGCTTACGCAGAATTATATGCACAAGACGATCACAAAGAAAAATTTGTGCATGATTTTGTGAAAGTTTGGACAAAGATGATGAATGCAGATCGTTACGATTTGAAATCATAAATAAAATGAAGAATATTGGTTTAGCACTTGGTGGAGGAGCCGTTTTAGGAGCAGCACATATAGGTGTTTTGCAAGCTTTAAACGAACACAGTATCAATGTTAACTACATCACAGGCACCAGTATTGGTGCCTTTGTTGCTTCATTAGTAGCTTTCGGAAAAACGTGGAAAGAAATAGAAAATATAGCATCCGAACTAAAATGGATGGATATTTCTGGAATCACATTATCAAAATTTGCCTTGTTGACCAATGAAAATTAGGTGAATTGACAATAAAACATATTGGTGATAAAAATATTGAAGAAGCAATAATTCCTTTATCAATCATTGCAACAGATATTTCAAATGGCGAAAAAATAGTACTCAATAAAGGCTCTGTTGCAACAGCTATTATGGCAAGTACTTGCATTCTAGGAATTTATAAACCAATAGAATTTGATGGAAGAATGTTGGTTGATGTTGGAATTGTAGAAAATGTTCCCATAAAAACAGTGCAAGAAATGGGCGCAAATTATGAAATTGCAGTAGATTTAAATGCCATGCATACCTATCAAAAACCAAATAATATTTTTGATATCATCATGAATAGTTTTCATTTTTTGATATTGCAAACTGACAAATTACAAACTAAAAATGCAGATTTATTATTGCAACCTGATTTATCTCAATTCAATCGTTCTGACACGAAACAAATCCAAGAATTGATAAAAAAAGGGTATGAAGATGCAAACGAATGTATTAAGAAATCGTTTTCTTAACTATTTTTTTAAAAAAACACTTTAAAAAAGCACTGTATTTCAATGAAATATGGTTTTTTTTATAAATTTATTTATATTTGCAGTACAATTAAAATAATGTTATAAGAATTTATGAACCCCCTAAGTCAATAGGTTTCTTTTAAATAATCAACTTTTATGAAATTTAACTATCAAAAAACCAACCTCTCACTTGTTTATTCAGTAAATAAACTTGGGTTTTTTATCATCACTTTTTTACTGATTTCTTTTTCATCAAATGCTCAATGTGTTATAGCAAATGATTGTGATGGAGATGGAATTGTAAATAGCATCGATTTAGATGATGACAATGACGGAATTTTAGATGTGAATGAATGCAACACAGTTGATTCATCAACTTTTTCTGCAAATAATGGAGTTCCAAAAACTGTAGTATTCCCAAATTCAACTGATGGTATTACATTAGATATTACTTCGCTTGATAATAGTTTTAACATAGAAGTGAATGGTGTAAAAATTGTACCAACCGAACTTCAATTTCATCCAAATTCAGTTACATCAGGAGAGTCTTTGGTTCGTTTTGCCTCTGATAATTCTGCTTTTGGACAAAATGGAAATTCAAGTATTTGGGGCTTAAATTTTAACAACGCAAATCCATCTTTAATTTCATTGCGGTTAACAATACATAGCGATGGAAATATATCTTTAAAAGGCATTAGAAGTCCTGCTTCATCTTTAGAAGATTTAATTATTGATCCTGCTCACCCTCAATTCAATACGGTTATTTGGAATACTAATGCATTGAATACGATTGTTGTTTCACAAAAAGTAAATGGTCCCACATTTTTATATGCCACCTCTTACGGTATAAATTGTACAAATGATACTGATAATGATGGAATTCCAGATAGTCAAGATTTAGATTCTGATGGAGATGGATGTTACGATGTAGTTGAATCTGGAGGAATTGATGCCAATAATGATGGAATTTTAGACGGAACAGGATTTGATGCTTTAGGAAAAGTTACTGGAGGTTCAGGTGGATATAATGGTTTGAATGGCAATGAACGAATTGCACATCAATTAAATATTACTACAAATCCAATTAACCAAAATGTTGTAAGTGGTCAATCAGCTTCGTTTTCTGTTGTTGCAATTTCAGAATCAGCAACTAGCTATAACAATGGCACACCAGTTTATGGTACACCAGGAAATGCAAATGCGTCTATCTCATATCAATGGTATTTAGGCGATCCTGAAAATGGAGGAATTGCTTTGACA
>DAIUBY010000134.1:1418-2570 GCA_036846425.1 Polaribacter sp. | reverse complement strand
GTTTGTGGTGATTATCCTGTGTTGGATCAAATTCAAAAGAAAAAGTTGATTTACGGTCGTTTTATCAATGAAAATGACATACTGACAACTGCAAAAGTTACTGTCATTTCAGAAGATATGTACATTCAATTGTTTAAAAAAGGAGCATATCCAATTGGAGCTTACATTAAAATAAATGGAATTAATTATAAAGTTGTAGGTGTTTATGAACCATCAAATACTATAAATTTAGATGGTGATGCAGCATACATTCCATTTACAACTTTTCAAAGAGTGTACAACACAGGCAACAATATTGATTGGATGGTAATCACAGCTGATGAAGGAATTGATATTGAACAAATGGAAAAAGATGTCATTCTTACATTGAAAAATTTACACAATGTGCATCCTGAGGACAAAAGAGCTTTTGGTTCATTCAACTTAGGAACAGAAATCGCAAAATTGACAGGATTCCTTAAAGGATTGCAATTTTTAACTTGGTTTGTTGGGATTGCTACTTTAATTGCAGGCGTTTTTGCTATTGGAAATATCTTATTAATTACCGTAAAAGAACGCACAAAAGAAATTGGAATCAGAAGAGCAATTGGAGCAACACCAAGAAGCATTCGTCAACAAATTATATTAGAATCGGTTTTTTTAACCACCATAGCTGGAATGTTAGGAATTATTTTTGGAGGTGCAATTTTATTTATAATTGATTCACTTTTTGGACAAGGTCCAGATGCAGCACTTGTAAATCCAACTGTAAACATTCCAATTATCATTATCGCATTTGCCACATTAGTTGTTTTAGGAACCTTAATTGGACTGATTCCTGCACACATGGCAACCATAGTAAAACCAATAGAAGCATTAAGAGAAGAATAAATCAATCAACAAATCATGAGTAAAAAAGCAAAAATCATTTTAATAATTATTGGGGTATTTTTTATTGCCGCATTAATTTGGTTCGGAAAAAAGAATAGTAAAAGTATTATTGAATACGAAACCGAAAAACCTTTTAAAACTACTATTTTAAAGAAAACAGTAGCCACAGGAAAAGTAACACCTTTAGAAGAAATCGAAATCAAACCTCAAATAACAGGTATTATTGATAAAATTCTATTATTAGAAGGTGCAAAAGTGGTAAAAGGAGATTTGATTGCAACA
>DAIUBY010000134.1:0-1318 GCA_036846425.1 Polaribacter sp. | reverse complement strand
ACAATTGCTTCCATTGCTGATATGAACAAAATGATTTTTGAAGGAAAAGTGGACGAATCTGAAGTTGGAAAATTAATAAATGGTTCAGAAATTGAAGTTTCAATTGGTGCAATTGAAGGGAAAAAATTTCCTGCAAAACTAACTTTTATTGCCCCAAAAGGAACTGAAGAAGCAGGAGCAGTACAATTTAAAATTAAAGCAGATGTTTCTTTGGATACTGACTATTTTATCAGAGCTGGATATAGTGCAAATGCGGAAGTTATTTTAGAGAAAAAAGTAAATGTGTTGGCTATCAAAGAAGCCTTATTGCGATTTGACCCTAAAACTGAAGAACCTTATGTAGAAATTAAAAAAGCAGATGGTATTTTTGAAAAGAGAACTTTAAAATTAGGTACTTCTGATGGCGTAAATGTTGAAATTTTAAAAGGTATTTCCGAAAAAGACGAAATCAAAATTTGGAATAAAACAACCAAAACAGACGAAAAAGAAGCGAAAAATTAAAATATAATTCAATTAAAAAGGAGCTAACAAATAGCTCCTTTTTTTATGCAATTTCGTTATCAAAAAAGTTAAGGATTTACTTTCCAAATTTTATCTGAAAATGGCAAATATTCAGCCAAAGCAGCAGAGCCATACCAATTGAATATTTCAAAATCTAACAAACCATTTTTGATAGCAAGATCTGTTTGCAATAATTCTTTGGCTTCTTCCAAATTTTTTAAGTTAGCAAGAATAAAAATTCCTCTATAGTTTTGTTCGTTTTTTCCAATAGGACCAGCAACAATCAGCTTTTTATCAGCAACCAATTTATTTATGTTTTCCATGTGTCCTTTAAAACTCTCGCTAATCAAATTTTTGTCAGTTGTGGTGTTTTTTCCAGTTTTAATAATAACAAAGAAATAGCTTTTCATTCCATAATCGTCAGCACCTAATTTTTCAGCCAAGGTTTTGTCATAATTAGGATTTGTATTGATGTTGTCTTTTTGTGCAGAAGTTTGTCCAAAAGAGATGTTCAGTGAAAGTAAAGTGAACACTAAAAAAAGTTGTTTCATGGTGATTTGTTTTATTGATTGTTGATGAAAGAAAATGTTTACAAATTTGCTAATCAAAGTTTTATTTATCATAAAGTTTGTAAACTATTTTTTATAAAATATCACACATTAATCAACTAGAAATTTTATAAAAATTCTGAAGTTGGCAAAGAAGCAACAAACTTTGATGGAGCTAAAATTAGCAATATTTTATACATGACGAAAGTTTTGTATCAGTAATGCCTAAATAAGTAGGTTTTAAATAAAAAAATGATGGTTTAAACGGT
>DAIUBY010000133.1:0-2659 GCA_036846425.1 Polaribacter sp. | reverse complement strand
GCAGGAAATTATGCAATGTGTGGAAAAGCGTATGATCCAAGATTAATTGTTGCTTGGCCAAGTGCTGAATTGGCTGTGATGAGTGGAAATTCGGCAGCGCAAGTATTGTTGCAAATAGAAACGGCATCTCTAAAAAAGAAAGGCGAAACCATCACTCCTGAAAAAGAGCAAGAATTATTAACCAAAATAAAATCTCGCTATGACAAGCAAATCTCTCCTTATTATGCTGCTGCACGAATTTGGACAGATGCTGTTATCAATCCATTAGATACCAGAAAATGGATTTCTATGGGAATTGAAGCTGCCAATCATGCACCAATTGAAAAGAAATTTAACTTGGGAATTTTGCAAGTGTAAATAACTGAAAACTTTTCTAAAACATGACGAAAGTCAATTTTAGAATTTATTTTAAGCCTTATTTTTGCATAAAATTTTACATAAATGAGTAAAGCAATCTACATCACAACCATTGAATCCAACAGCGGAAAATCATTAGTATCATTAGGACTTTTAAGAATGATGCTCAACAAATCATCAAAAGTGGGTTATTTTAGGCCTATCATTCATAAAGGAAAAAACAGCGCATTTGATGACCATACAAACACTGCTATCAAATATTTTAATTTGGACATCAAATACGAAGATTGTTATTCATACGAACAACAAGAAATTGTTGCCTTGCTGAGTGAAGGAAAATCAGAGGAAATCATTCATAAAATTATCAATCAATACAAAAAATTAGAAGCTAAATACGATTACGTCCTTATTGAAGGAACTGATTTTTCAGGTGAAGGCGGTTTCACAGAAGTTGATGTCAACTTAATGATTGCCAAAAATTTAGGTGCACCAGTTTTGATTGTTGGTGCTGGAAATGGCAAGAAAAAACAAGATTTTATCAATACAATGCATCTTACTTATAAATCTTTTATCAAAAAAGATGTAGCTGTTATTGGATTGATTGCCAACAAAATAGAAGTTGATGAACTAGAATTTATTTCAAATGAATTAAAAAAACTACTTCCAAATGAGGTTCCTATTGATGTGATTCCAAAAGTGAATTTTTTAGCTTATCCAACTGTAAAAGAAGTAGTTGAAATTTTGAATGGAAAAGTTCTTTTTGGACATCAATTTTTAGACAATTCTATCGAAAGTTTTAGTACTGGCGCAATGCAATTGCGTAATTATTTGACCCGAATCAAAGAAAATTCGCTAGTAATTACACCTGGAGACAGAGCAGATATTATTTTAGGAGCTTTACAAGCAAATGTTTCTACCAATTATCCAAAAATTTCAGGAATTATTCTTACAGGCGATTTGTTACCTGAAGATTCCATTTTAAAACTGATTGATGGTGTGCAAGCAACTGTCCCAATTATTGCAGTTTCAGGAGGAACTTTTGATGTATCAAACAAAATTGGTGCTGTAAATCCAAAAATTTACGAGTCAAATAGAAAAAAAATATTGTTAGCTTTAGACACTTTTGACACCCATGTTGATGTCAACAGATTGTCAAATAGCTTATATTCATTTAGCTCTAATAAACTGACTCCTAGCATGTTTCAGTATAATTTATTACAAAGAGCCAAAGCAAATAGAAAACATATTGTGTTGCCAGAAGGTGATGACGAACGAATTTTAGAGGCAGCAGCTCGTTTACAATTGCTAAATATAGTAGATTTAACATTATTAGGTGACCCAAAAATTATTCAACTAAAATGTGATCAAAAAGGATTACAAATTGATTTATCGAAAATCACAATATTAAATCCTGAAGATTCTATTCATAATCAAAATTTTGCCAAAACATTATTTGAAGCCCGCAAACACAAAGGAATGACAGAAACAACTGCTTTAGATTTAACCAGAGATGTTTCGTATTATGGAACATTAATGATTCACAATGGTTTGGCTGACGGAATGGTTTCTGGAGCAATTCACACAACCATGCATACTATAAAACCTGCATTGCAAATCATCAAAACAAAACCTGGAGTTTCTGTGGTTTCATCCGTATTTTTTATGTGTTTATCAGACCGAGTTTCTGTGATGGGAGATTGTGCTGTAAATCCAAATCCAAATGCAGAAGAATTGGCTGAAATTGCAATTTCATCTGCAGCATCTGCAGAAGCTTTCGGAATTGAAGCAAAAATTGCGATGTTGTCTTATTCTTCAGGCTCATCAGGAATTGGTGAAGAAGTTGAAAAAGTGAGAAAAGCTACTGAAATTGTAAAAAACAAATTTCCAAATTTGAAAATTGAAGGTCCAATTCAATACGATGCTGCTGTTGATATGTCTGTTGCAAAAACAAAATTACCAAATTCGGAAGTTGCTGGTCAAGCATCTGTGTTGATTTTCCCAGATTTGAATACAGGAAATAATACGTACAAAGCCATTCAAAGAGAAACTGGAGCTTTGGCAATTGGCCCTATGTTGCAAGGATTAAACAAACCTGTAAACGATTTAAGTAGAGGCTGCACTGTGGATGATATTTTCAACACTGTTTTATTAACTGCTATTCAAGCAAATCAAGCATAATATGAACATTTTAGTACTTAATGCTGGTTCATCATCTTTAAAATATCAAGTGATTGAAATGCCTTCACAATTGGTAAAATGTGTTGGTTTAATTGAAAGAATTGGTATGGATGATGCCATTTTT
>DAIUBY010000132.1:0-2808 GCA_036846425.1 Polaribacter sp. | reverse complement strand
TTATTTGGAATTTAATAAGAACGTACCACACGAAAGGATTCGTGCGGTAGCGGGGCAATTTTTACGGATGGTGCAATATGCGATAATCCTGCACGTGATTTTCCAAATTCGTTAGCAAAACTAAAAACACTTGTTGCGTTTTGACCTCCAAATGAATTGGAACGATATTCCAAAATGATACCAGCATTGATTTTTTTATTTTCAGATACGCCCGTAAATACTTCTAACGAGGTGGTAAAAAAAGTTGAACGAGGCACATCAACTTTTACTCCATTGCTTTCTTCACGGGTTTGCGTGTATAAATTATTGAACCATTTGATGTCGATTTTTCCCTTTTCTAATAATTTTGAAGGGGTATAATTTTGAATATTTGATTGTTCAACAAAAGTGCTATCTTGTTGAGAATAAGCACCAAAACAAATCAATAAAAGTGCACTTAGAAGTAAGTTTTTCATTTTTTTTTAATTTTATTTTTACAAATTTCTGAATTTTATTTGTTATTCAATGTCCAATCATAAGGATAGTAGGAAATTTTACTTTTTTCATCAATCTTTGCCTCTCTATATTGATTGATAAAGTCCAATTCGTTTTTACCATTTGCTACAAAATCAATTTTATACCATTCAAAAATTTGAGATAATTCAACTTTTTTTGCAGTTACTTTTATAAAATTCGGATTGTTAACAGCTAAAACAGTTTGGGCATTCAATTGCTTATCAAGTGTTTGAGGAAAATATGCTTCTGAAATTATTGGAGGACAACCTTTTGCCGCACAAACCAATACAAAATGTATCCTGGGATCATTGAATTTCGCTCTGATCATATTGTTTTCAATATCATTTAGTGAAATATTCATATTGGAAATGGAATGGGTAATTTTATCAAAAAAACCTGATATATCTAAAGGAGATTTAACAGGATATTTTGCTGCAATTCCTTTGATAACCAATAAGTTATAAGCATTTATCCAAAAAGCTTTTGTAGTATTTTTATCTTGGTTAGTGAGATCAATTTTTGAAGCTATATCAAGCACTTCATGTAATTTGTGGATATCTTTTTTAATATTTTGATAATCTACTTTACTGTTTTGAGTGTGTTTTTTTAAAAATTCATCCGTTTTTATAAAAAATTCATCGATGTTTTGTGCTTTGACAAAAGTTGTTATCGAAAAAAATATAAGGAAAAAAGTGGCGTTTTTCAACATTAAAAAAGAGTTCAGCATATTTTTATTTTTTTTATAATTTATAAGACGTAAAAAATTGCAATTCCTTACGTTTTTATAAAGATAAAAACAATAACTAGCATCAATGGCTTTTTGTAGAAAATTAAAAAAATAATTGAATGAATATTAGGTGCTTTATTGTAATTTTAAATATTGATTTTTTTTCTTTTAAAAAACCAACGATATTTGTTAAAAATATGAAACTGCAATGAACAAAATATTTTTTTTTTCGCTTTTACTCTATTCCATAAATAGTTATTCTCAGAAAAATACCATTGAAAAAATTGAATGGAAAGGGCAAAAAAAAATGAATATGCGTTTTATGAGTTCATTTATTGAAACAAAAGTTGGACAACCTATTGACAGCTTAAAAATAGAAAGAGATATTGCCGCTTTAACCCGACTCAATGGAATATCGAATGTTATTTATACTATTTCAACCAAAGAAATGGGTTATGAACTTACTTTTACATTGATTGAGAATTTGAGTGTAATGCCAAACCTAAGTTTATGGACGGTTGATGAAGCTGCTGCAGCATATAGATTTGGGCTTTTTGATAATAATTTCTTAGGAAAAAATGCAACATTAGGAGGATTTTATCAATACAATGGAACATCGTCAGTAGGTTTATTTTTTTCAGCTCCTTTTTTATTTTCATCAAATTTTGGTTTAGAAACAAGCTTTCAAAAGCTGTCAAGTATTGAACCAATTTTTATTTCAGAAACTCCAGCAAGATACGAATATACAAATACTGGTATTGAAATTTTAGGTGTTTATCGATTTGATTATCAAAATTCTGTGAAATTGGGGGTCAATATATTTAATGAAAAATACCAATATATTTCTGGAACTATCAATGCTGATGTGCCTCTATTATTAGAACTAAACAAGGTTTTGTTTAAGTTTAATTACAATTTTGATAATTTAAAGTATGATTTTTATCTGGTAAATGGGTTTAAAAGCATCTTTACAGGACAATATGTTGTGAGTACAAATGAATTTCAAAATGATTTTACCATTGCTTGGAACGATTTTTCATTATACAAAAGAGTTGGAAAAACAGGAAATTGGGCAAGCAGATTACGAATAGGAATATCCTCAAATGATGCAAGTCCGTTTTCTGCTTTTGCTTTGGACAATAACTTGAACATTAGAGGTGTTGGAAATATCATTGATAGAGGCACAGGAACATTGGTGTTTAATTCAGAATACAGATCAACATTGTTCGAAAAAAATTGGTTTGTTTTGCAAGGGAATGTTTTTGTTGACAGTGGAAGTTGGCGAAAACCTGGTGGAACTCTCAGCGATTTTTTTGATATTGATAATTTAAAAGTACATCCAGGAATTGGTTTGCGTTTTATTCATAAAAAAATATTCAATGCAACATTTAGAATTGATTATGGTTTTGGAATTACACAAAATCCCAGCAATGGAATTGTTTTTGGTATTGGACAATATTTTTGATTTGTGTTTCAAAATGTTAAAATTTTTTTTCGCTTAACTTAAACTCGCTGCTAAATTAGTATATCCGAAGCTGAAAAAAGTTCCAATGTAAAACATTATCAGTTTTGGAGACATGACAACA
>DAIUBY010000131.1:0-2899 GCA_036846425.1 Polaribacter sp. | reverse complement strand
AAGCTACTGGTGTAGGAACATTTGCAAATGGAACTGGATATTCAGTAAAAAGAGCTAGTGCAGGCGATATTTCTTTTACAGGAACTATCAACACAGCTGATGTTTCAGTAGCTGTTTCGAATGCAGGAACAGGATTTAATTTGTTAGGAAATCCTTTTACATCTTTCCTAAGTTCAGTTGGTTTCATCAATGGCAATACTTCAAATATTGTAGGAAATCAAATTTGGGTATATAATCAAGCTTCTTCAAATTATGAAGTAAAAAACTTAGCTTCTGCTTTTGTTTTAGCACCTGCTCAAGGATTTTTTGTAAGAGCAAGTGCTGCAACTAATTTGACTATCGCTGAATCATATCAAGCTGCAACAGGAGATGCTTTCCAAAAAACTTCAAGAACCGAAATCACACTAAACATGACTGATGGTTCTTTTGACAGATTTGTAAAAATCTATTATTTAGAAAACGCAACTAAAGGTTTTGACAATGGTTATGATGGTGAAACTTTTGGTGGAATTGCAAACAGTGTTGATGTTTTCACACATTTGGTTTCCAATAGCGAAGGCAAAAAATTCCAAATTCAATCATTGCCAAACTCAGATTTTGAAACGATGATTATTCCTGTTGGTGTAAAAGTAGCTGCTGGAAAAGAAATCACTTTCTCTGTAGAAGCTATGAATATTCCTGCTGGAATCAATGTATATTTAGAAGACAAAGCAACTAATACTGTAACTCTTTTGAGCGAAACAAACGCTACATATAAAGTAACTGTTTCAGAAAATTTAGATGGAATTGGACGTTTTTATTTGCATACAAATGCTTCTGGTGTTTTAAGCACAGATAGTTTTGCTTTCGACAATGTAAGTATTTATTCCGTAAATGCTTCAACGTTAAGAGTAGCAGGTTTATCACAAGGAAAAGCTTCAGTAAAAATCTTTAACATCCTTGGAAAACAAGTTTTTGAAACTACTTTCAATGTATCTGCTTTAAATGACATGCAATTGCCAAAATTAGCTAGTGGTATCTATATAGTGCAATTGGCTTCTGAAAAAGGAACGTTGAACAAAAAAATCACGTTAGAATAATTTTCCCAATCACTAAATAAAGATATCATCATGAAAAATCAAGATACAAACATTACAAGAAAAGAAGCCATCAAAAAAATAGGAAATTACAGCAAATATGCAGCGTTAACTGCTATTGGAACCTATTTAATTTTGAATCCTAAAAAAGCACAGGCGCAAAGCCCAACTGCTCCTGGAACTGGTTTTTAATTTGAACACCTTAGTTTTTAAAACGCCTCTTTGAAAAATTGGGCGTTTTTTTTTTACATCGTTCAATTTTGTTACTTTTACGCGTGTGTTACAGGCAAGTTTTTTTATGAAAAACGCATCAAAAATTCTTTTTAAATCCATTGAAGACAAAACCATTGTTTGGTTTGCAGCAACCAATGAATATGTAGTGTTTGAAAATGAAGTTGCTGACATTATTCAACAACGAATTTCGGGAATTTCGCTGGATGAAATTGCGATGAAAATTGCCTCTAAAATGGAAATTCCATTCAAAGAAATCAAAGATTTTATTGAAGAATTGGAAGAGCAATTTCTCAACAAAAAACTCCCTGAGCTTTTAGAAACTGAAAGTGCCATTTCACAGATTCAAAAACCTACTTTTTTTGAAATTTCAGAAACCTATTCCATCAATGATGTGGTTTGTAAAGTTTCATATTTATCTAAGAAAGAGCGTGAATTGGTGCATCCAAAGTTTGCGCATTTGGTAGTTGCTGATGCGCCTTTACATCATCATTTGTTTGAAGTTTTTATCCAAAATAATGAAATCATTTTATTTGTTGACAATGCGTTTATTGGCACTTGGCATCCTGAAGAAGTTCATTATTTTCAGGGAAAATTCTCTATGGAATTGATTCAGAAAATTCATCAAAAAGAAGAGTCAAATTGGTTGGGTGTTTTTCATGCCTCTGCTGTGAGTGATGGAAAAAAGGGCATCTTATTTTTGGGTGATTCTGGCAATGGAAAAAGCACTTCTTTGGCATTGTTACAAGCCAATGGTTTTACTTGTTTGGCAGATGATTTTGTGCCAATTGCCGCTGAAAATAAAGAAGTGTATAGTTTTCCTGCAGCAATATCCATTAAAAAAAATAGTTTGCAAGTGCTGGATTCTTTGTATCCAAATTTGGCAACTGCCACAGAATATGATTACATACGTTTGAACAAAATTGTGCGTTATTTACCTCCAAATAATACTGATTTTACAACACATTTGCCTTGTAAAAAATTGATTTTCATCAAATATGAAAAAGACGCCAATTTACAAGTGAATTCAATTTCGAAATTAGACGCTTTTCAACAGCTAATTCCTGATTCTTGGTTGTCGCCAATCAAGGAAAATGCAGCGATTTTTTTAGATTGGTTTGCCAATTTGGAATGTTATCAAATCAACTATTCTGAAAACGACAAAATGATTGCTGCAGTTCGTGAGTTGTTTGAGTAAGGATTTTAAGTTCAATATTTAAAGTTCAAGATTCAAGGCTGTAATTAATTTCACTCAAAACTAAAAACTAAGAACTCAAAACTTTAAATTTTTAATCTCTCAAAATCCAATCCACCATAATTTCCAGAGCTCATTAATAAAAGAGCTGTTTTCTCTAAATTATGAGCAAACAAAAAATCACTAAATTCCTGTGGATTTGTAAAAATAATCAAATCTTTTCGCTGAAAAGCGTTTGCAATTTGTGTATGTGTAACTTCCTCCAATTGTTTAATTTTTACTGCATGAGGCGAATAAAAAACAACTGCTTTGTCTGCTGCATCCAAAGCACCTTGATATTCTGCCAAAAACTCTGCATTCAAACTAGAATACGTATGCAACTCTAAACAAGCCAACA
>DAIUBY010000130.1:0-2900 GCA_036846425.1 Polaribacter sp. | reverse complement strand
AGAGTTCGAATTGGAAAACCAATTTCTGTTGATGATCAAAGAGAGTTTAAAGAAATTGGGGCATTTTCTGAATTTCTCAGGAAGAAAACCTATATGTTGGCAAATCCTTTTGAGAAATCTAACAAACTTATTTCAACTCAAAATATCAAAATAAAAAAACCTGCAAAAAAAATAGCACCTCAAAAAAATGTAGATTTATTTATAAAAGAAGTAGATGATTTGCGTGAAAAAGAAGGAAGGTTATTAGAAAGTAAAAATTATGAAGTGTTTTTTGCACTGTCAAAAGACATTCCAAATTTGTTGCATGAAATTGGTCGTTTGCGAGAAATTACCTTTAGAGATGTTGGTGAAGGAACCAATAACTCACTGGATTTAGACAAATATGACAAATATTATTACCACCTTTTTTTGTGGGACAGAGAAGCGAATTGTTTGGCTGGTGCATACAGAATGGGTTTAGGAAGTGAGATTTTTAAGAAATTTGGCATCAATGGTTTCTATGTGCAAACACTTTTCAGAATTGAGCCAGAATTGTATCAAATGATGGAAAACACCATTGAAATGGGACGTGCTTTTATCATCAAAAGTTATCAGCAAAAACCCATGCCACTTTTTTTATTGTGGAAAGGAATTGTGCATGTAACATTGCGTTATCCTGAGCATAAATATTTATTAGGAGGTGTTTCTATCAGCAATCAATTTTCGGATTTTTCAAAATCATTGATGATTGAGTTTATGAAATCACATTATTATGATCCATATATTGCTCAATATATTCAACCGAAAAAAGAATATAAAGTCAAATTAAAAGATGCAGATAAAGATTTTGTGTTTGATGCAACACAAGCAGATATGCAAAAGTTTGACAAAGTGATTGATGAAATTGAACCTGGAGCATTGCGAATTCCAGTTTTGATAAAAAAATATGTAAAACAAAATGCACGTTTGGTGGCATTTAATGTAGATCCAAAGTTCAACAATGCTGTTGATGGATTGATGTATATTAAAGTTTCTGATATTCCTGAAAGTACTGTAAAACCAGTGATGGAAGAATTTCAAGCGGAATTAGAACGAAAAGCATCTGAACAGATTCCAGAATAAATCATACTTTTTTTATAATTATTTCTCAGGGAATCACTAAAAAGTATCGCAATAAATCTTCAATTTTATTTAATCTTTAAGTTGTAATTTGCTGAAAAATAAGAAATTAAGACTGCTATTTTATTTTTGAAAAAAAATAAGTATCTTTCAAAGAAAAATGAACACAATACTCAGAATTCTGTTAACTGCGCTTGCAGTGTTTTTTTTGGCATCTGTTTTACCAGGTGTAAAGGTTGAAAACTACATTTCTGCAATAACAGTTGCTTTGGTTATTGGACTTTTAAATATTTTTGTAAGACCCATAATTGTTTTACTCACACTTCCAGCAACCATCATAACTCTAGGACTTTTCTTGTTTGTTATCAATGCAGGAATTATACTTTTAGCAGATAAATTTGTTGATGGATTTAAAGTTGCAGGTTTTTTTGAAGCCTTTTTTTTCAGTGTTTTGCTCTCTTTATTGCGTTCTTTTTTGTTGTCTTTTGTGAAAGAAAAACTCAACAGATATCAGCGATAATTTTAAAAATATAAAAAAGCATCTTCCAAATGCTCCAATTTATGTGACGATTTTTCTAGCGTAATTGCAATGATATCAAACCGAACATTGACATCTAAATCTCTTTTCACAACATAATAATCCATTGCAGAAACGAGTAATTTTATCTTTTTTTTATTCACAAAATCTTCTGGATTTCCAAAATAATTGGAACTTCTTGTTTTTACTTCAATAGCTGCTAACGTATTATCTTTCAGTGCAATAATATCAACTTCTGCTTTTAAATATCGATAATTTCGCTCACGAATTTTGTAACCATTAGTAATCAAATAATCAATGGCTAATTGTTCTCCAATTTTTCCAATTTCATTGTGTTCAGCCATTTTTTCTGAAATTATTTTTGATGAAAAACTACTGTTGAAGTATCTTTTTGAATGCTAATTTCCACTTTTCTTCCAAAAAAGACGGCTCTATTATCAGCTTCATGTCCTGCAGGAAAATCAAATAAAATTGGAATTTCTTTTGGTAAAACAGCAATAATTAATTCCTCAATAGTGCTTCCCCAAGAAGTAGGATTTTTTCTAATTTTAGAAAAATTTCCTAAAACAACTCCTTTTACATTTTTAAAATATCCAGCTCTTTTTAAACTTTGCAACATTCTGTCAATAGCATATTCATATTCGCCAATTTCTTCAATAAAAAGGATTTTTCCAGCTGTTTTTAGTTGCGTTTTAGAACCCAACATCGATATCAAAATGGATAAATTTCCACCTATAATTTCTCCTGAAATTTTTCCATTTCTATTGTATTTTGACGATTTTACCTCATAACGCAATTCTTCACCAAAAAGTGCTCTTTTAAAGCTTGCAATTGTTTCAACAATTTCCTCAGGTTTTTCCTCTAAACTTGTTGGCATCATAGCGTGCAACGTCTCAAAACCCAATAAGTTGAATTGATTGTGAAAAGCAGTAATATCAGAATATCCAATAATCCATTTTGGTTTTTTTTGGAACTTTGAAAGATTGATTTTGTCTAAAATTCGAACAGAACCATAACCTCCTCTTGCGGCCCAAATGGCTTTGACAGTTGGATTGTCTAAAGCTTCCTGAAAATCCTGTAAACGTTCTTCGTCTGTACCTGCAAAATGATTATTTTGTTTGAACACGTTTTTACCAATAACCACTTTCAATCCCCAAGATTCTAATAAAATTTTTGCATTTTCAATAGTAGTTTCTCTGCTTTTTAAAATTCCTGCTGGCGCAATAATTGCAACAGTATCACCTGTTTTTAAATACGGTGGTTT
>DAIUBY010000129.1:1886-3042 GCA_036846425.1 Polaribacter sp. | reverse complement strand
AGCATTTATTGCGATTCTATTGGAGTTGAATATATGTACATGCGAAATCCTGAAAAGATAAATTGGTGGCAAACTCGTTTAAACGAAAATGACAATCATCCAAAATATTCTGTGGATGCAAAAAAATATATTTTATCAAAACTTAATCAAGCTGTAACTTTTGAAAACTTTTTACAAACCAAATATGTTGGTCAAAAAAGGTTTTCATTAGAAGGTGGTGAAGCATTAATTCCCGGAATTAGTGTATTGTTGAGAGATGCTGCTGAAAAATTCGGAGTGAAAGAATGTGTTCTAGGAATGGCACATAGAGGTCGTTTAAATACACTTGTCAATATTTTTAAAAAACCTGTTAGAGATTTATTCAGCGAATTTGAGGGAAAAGATTTTGAAGAGGAGGACATTGATGGTGATGTAAAATATCACTTAGGAATTACCTTGAGTAAAACTTTCAGAAATGGAAGTGAAATTACAATGAATTTAGTGCCAAATCCATCACATCTTGAAACAGTTGCAGCAGTTGCTGAAGGAATTACGCGTGCAAAAATCGATAAAAAATACAATGGTGATTCTAGTAAAATTTTGCCAATCATCATTCATGGTGATGCTGCAATTGCAGGTCAAGGAATTGCTTATGAAGTGGTTCAAATGGCAAAATTGAATGGCTACAAAACAGGCGGAACAGTGCACGTTGTTGTAAATAATCAAATCGGATTTACTACCAATTATTTAGATGCACGTTCAAGTACTTATTGTACTGATGTTGGAAAAGTAACACTTTCACCAGTTTTGCATATCAATGCAGATGATATTGAAGCAGTTTGTCACGCTATGGAAATGGCATTAGAATTCAGAATGCGTTTCAAAGCAGATGTATTTATTGATTTATTAGGCTACAGAAAATATGGTCATAATGAGGGTGATGAGCCACGTTTTACGCAACCAACACTATATAAAGCAATCGCAAAACATAAAAATCCAAAAGAAATTTATGCCCAAAAATTAATTGCTGAAGGTGTTATTGACAAAGCATATTTGAATTCAATTACGGAAGAATTCAAAGAAATGTTAGATCGTGAGTTTGATTTATCAAAAGAAGATAAAAATTCAAAAGTGATTGAATTCATGCAATCTACTTGGGAAGGTTTTGAGCGTCAAG
>DAIUBY010000129.1:0-1786 GCA_036846425.1 Polaribacter sp. | reverse complement strand
TTAGGTTTTGATTATGGTTATGCAATGGCACATCCAAATACATTAACTATTTGGGAAGCCCAATTTGGAGATTTTTCAAACGGAGCTCAAATCATGTTTGATCAATATATTTCTGCTGCAGAAGACAAGTGGAAAGTGCAAAACGGAATCGTGGTTTTATTACCTCATGGTTATGAAGGTCAAGGTTCTGAGCATTCATCTGCCAGAATTGAGCGTTATTTGCAATTGTGTGCAGAAGACAATATGACTGTTGCCAATTGTACAACTCCAAGTAATTTTTATCATTTGTTGCGTCGTCAAATGAAACGAAATTATCGTAAACCATTAATTGTTTTCACGCCAAAAAGCTTATTGCGTCATCCAAAAGTGGTGAGTTCTATTGAAGATTTAGCAAATGGCGAATTTCAAGAAGTAATTGATGATATTTTGACTCCAGAAAACGTGAAAAAACTTGTTTTTTGCTCAGGAAAATTCTATTATGATTTGCTTGAAGAAAGAGAAAACTTAGGAAGAGAAGACATTGCTTTGGTTCGAATTGAACAATTATTTCCATTACATAAAGAAAAAATTCAAAAAGTAATTGACAGATATCCAAACATTCAAGAATATATTTGGGCACAAGAAGAGCCAAGAAATATGGGAGCTTGGAGCTTTATGCTACAACGTTTTGAATTGGTAAATTTAAAAGTTCGTTCTTTAAATTATTACGCAGTTCCTGCAGCAGGTTCTAGCACACGATTTAAGAAAAGACACAAAGCCGTTATTGACAGTGTTTTTAGCGATGAAAAATCCTAAAAATCAATTTTTTATAAAAAGAAAATAAATCAACTGCTGATGAAAAATCAGCCAAATAAAAATAAGAACTGATGATTTTAGAAATGAAAGTTCCTTCTCCAGGAGAATCAATTACAGAAGTAGAAATTGCAACTTGGTTAGTTGAAGATGGAGATTATGTTGAAAAAGATCAACCTATTGCAGAAGTAGATTCTGACAAAGCAACGCTTGAATTGCCAGCAGAAGAAAGTGGTATCATCACTTTAAAAGCCTCTGAAGGTGATGCTGTTGCTGTGGGTTCAATTGTTTGTTTGATTGATACAAGTGCTTCAAAACCATCAGGAAAATCAGAAGACAGTAAGCAGTCTCAGTCAACAGTTGTAACTGAACAACCAAAAGCGAAAAGCGAAGAGCCAAAAGCTGAAATAAAAACTTACGCAACAGGAACTGCTTCACCAGCAGCTAAAAAAGTATTGGCTGAAAAAGGAATTGAAACATCATCCGTAAAAGGATCAGGAAAAGATGGCAGAATTACGAAAGAAGATGCTGTAAATGCTGTGCCTTCTTTTGGTTCACAACCTTCAAACGGATCAAGAAATACAGAACGCAAAAAAATGTCTATGTTGCGTAGAAAAGTGGCAGAACGTTTGGTTGCTGTAAAAAACGAAACAGCAATGTTAACTACGTTTAACGAAGTAAACATGCAACCAATTTTTGATTTACGTGCCAAATACAAAGATACTTTTTCAGCAAAGCACAATGTTGGTTTAGGTTTCATGTCATTTTTTACATTGGCTGTTGTAAGAGCTTTAAAAATGTATCCAGAAGTGAACTCAATGATTGATGGAGATTTTCAAGTAGTTAATGATTTTCATGATATTTCTATTGCAGTTTCAGGACCAAAAGGTTTGATGGTTCCTGTGATCAGAAATGCTGAAAACCTTAATTTTAGAGGTGTTGAAAGCGAAGTAAAACGTTTGGCTTTACGTGCTAGAGATGGACAAATTACAGT
>DAIUBY010000128.1:0-3173 GCA_036846425.1 Polaribacter sp. | reverse complement strand
AAAAAGTGCGCGTAACTGGATTCGAACCAGCACATTCTAATGAACACAAGCCCCTCAAGCCTGCGCGTCTACCAATTTCGCCATACGCGCTTTTTTATAGAATTGTAAAAACTTGTTTTTCAACAATTTTTTGTGACCGGGCTGGGATTCGAACCCAGGACCCTTTCATTAAAAGTGAAATGCTCTACCAACTGAGCTACCAGGTCTTGAAAAATAGTTTTCAGGCTGCAAAGATACTACCTATCCTATGAATTCATCCTACTAATTTCAATAAATTTTCTCGATATTTGCCTAAGAGAATTCAATCATAAAATTGTTATGAATAGCGAGTTTGTGTGAGCAAATTCTCCTAAATAAAAAGCAATTGCAAAGGAGATAGCTGAAATTAAAAATTTACACGTATGAAAATTGTTTTGTTGGGATACATGGCATCAGGAAAATCTACCATTGGAAAATTGCTTTCCAAGCAAATCAATGTGCCATTTTTAGATTTGGATGCTTACATTGCACAAAAAGAAAAGTACTCTATTCCTGATATTTTTGCCCAAAAAGGTGAAATTTATTTCCGTAAAAAGGAACATGACTATTTGAAAGAAGTGTTGGAAAATGAGCAAGACATCATTCTTTCATTGGGTGGAGGAACGCCTTGCTATGCCAATAATATGGAACTGATTCAGCAACACCAAGCGTTTTCTATTTATCTCAAAGCGAGTATTCAAACGCTAACTGAAAGGCTGTTGAAATTTAAAGGTTCAAGACCATTGATTGCTTTTTTAAACGATGATCAAGTGCCAGAATTCATTGCCAAACATCTTTTTGAAAGACGTTTTTTTTATGAACAAGCCAACAAAACATTGGTGATTGACGGTAAGGAAGAAGCTGAAATTGTTAATGAAATAGTGACTTTAGTTTATACATCTAGTATTTAAAAATCACCTAAAAACTATGTTTAGGGTTTACAAAATATTTAAAAAAAACCTATTGCTGTTCCTATATTGGTTTTAAAACTTTATGATAAAACCGTTTTTGATTTAAAAATTGCTGAAATCAACTTGAAATTTATAATAGATACGCAACAGCATCCTGTTTAGAAAAATCTACTTGCACATGCTCTTTGATAGATGTTGACAACGAAACACCTTTAAAATCAGCTTTTACTGGATATTTTTTGTGGTTTCTATTTACCAAAACTGCCGTTTTAAATCGTTTTAAAGGCACATCTAAAAAATGTTTTACACCATAAATTAAGGTGGTGCCAGAGTTTAAAACATCATCCACCAAAACCAAGGATTTATGTTGATATTCACTCAATTTTAATGATGTTGTAATAGGTGCTAATGGATTTTTTTTATCAATTGTTACCAAACAAATTTTCACATCAATATCTGAAATTTCAGTGAGAACAGCTACTAATTTTTGAGCAAAAATATAACCATTGCCAATGATTCCTGCAATAACCACTTCTTTTTCGGTAGAATTGCTTTCATAGATTTGATACGCAATTCGTTTGATACGTTGGTTGATTTGCACAGAGTTTAAAATGATGTTTTGTTCTTTAGTCATGTTGTTATATTTGTTTCTTCTTGATATCCTTCAATATCTCTTCTATCTTTTTTGGTAGGCCTGCCTTCGCCTTTTTTGCGGTAATAATCTTTGGCAAATTTTAGCAAGTCATTTTTTTCAAATTCCTCTTTGGGTGTCATGTCTTTGCAATACAAATTTACCAATTTTGCACCAACCCTGTTTTCTGGAATTTCCAATACTTTTAATTGATAATTGATTTGATCTTTACGCACCAACAACAATTCATTTCCATAAATTTCTCTTGATGCTTTAACGTTGCTACCCTCAATTTTGATATGCCCTTTTTTACAAGCTTCCGTTGCTAATGATCTGGTTTTATACATTCGAATGCACCATAAATATTTATCTATTCTCATAAAAAAGTTAAAAAATCCTTTTTGTCTTTTTACAAAGGTATAAAAATGGTAAATTGCGCCCTAAAATATTATAGCTAAATGACAAAAATAAAAAACAGTATCTTTTTACTCATATTTTCTCTGATAATCTACGCATGTGGTGATGACAATTTTTTCAGAAATCCATTTGCAGATGTTGACCACGAAGCTTTGGCAATTTCGGATAATGACACCATCGTAAAGTTTTTAAAAGCACATTATTACGATGCCACTGCTGATGCGTTAAAACCACTAGAAACTGGGAAAACAGCCATTTTTAATGACTCGAAACTGAAAACAATTGACGTTACAGAAAATGACATCAACTACAAAGTATATGTATATGTAATCAACGAAGGCAGTGCCGCTCCTGACCCAAACAAAGGATTTCCAACTGTGGTTGATTCAGTTTTTGTAAAATATTCAGGAAGAACTTTTTCTGGAACAACCTTCAATGCAGATGTGTTTGATGCCAATGATGCTGGAATTTGGTTCAATTTAAATGCGGTGATAGCAGGTTGGACATATGGCATGACCCAATTCAAAGGAGGTTCACTGAAAAAAGAACCTAATGGCGATCCATTCAATGGACCCATCACATTTTTGAATAGTGGCAAAGGAATTATTTTTATTCCTTCTGGTTTGGCTTATCCATCCTCAAGAGCGCAAAACCAATCTAGTAATTTGGTTGATACCAATTTGTTGTTTTTTGTAGATTTGCTAGATTTTGTAAAAGACACAGACCAAGACAATGACAATGTACCAAGTATTAAAGAGGATATTGATGGAGATGGTGACGTAAATAATGACGATACTGATGGAGATGGAATTCCTAATTTTTTAGATACAGATGATGATGGAGATGGCGTATTGACCCGAAATGAAGATGCCAATGGTGATGGCGATCCAACCAATGATTTTAGCGATCCTACCAATCCAACCTTACCAGATTACCTGAATCCGAAGATAAAATAAATATAATAGAAACTATTAGCAATAACGCTTTACAAAAATTTGTAAAGCGTTTTTTCTTTCCTCTCAAATACATACATAACATTTTTTTTTTTTTTGAACATAACAAGCTATTAAATATCAAATTTTTACTGAATTTGCATCTAAATAGAAGTGTTGTTGGTTTTATTTGTATTTTAGAGGCTAAATTAAGGTTTATGAAATTAAAAAAAGTTACATAAACTTGCGCATATTAAATAGTTA
>DAIUBY010000127.1:0-3481 GCA_036846425.1 Polaribacter sp. | reverse complement strand
AAATATGTATAATAATGTCGCTTAACTTATTATCCCATTTTTATTTGCATATACATTTACCAGTTTTAAAATTATATTCTACAACGTAAGTTTTAGTAGTGTCAGGTTCTTTTATTTTTAATAAATCCTTTTTTAAAACTTTTAAAGTTTCTTTCTCAATAATTTCTTCATTATTGATTTTATATTTTCTTTCGGTAGTTATTTTTATGGTATCATTTTTCTTTAAATTTTTCTGCGAAAAACAATTCAATGAAACAGAAATTAGGATAAGGATTGTAATTGTTCTCATCATTTTGGATTTTTTAAACTATTACAATATTAAATGAAAACAACCCTATAAAATATACCTACAATTAGGTATTTTTCAAAGAAGAATACTAAAACTTAAAATATAAAAAAATGTTAAAAGTAGGAGAGGACAAGAAAAAAACTACTTAAAAAAAGCTCATTAAAACTGATATTTCCTATCAATAGCATATTTCACTAATTCACTTCCAGAAGATAATTCCAGTTTTCGAATCATATTTTTTCTATGCGTATCAACTGTTGATTTTGCTAAAAATAAATTTTCTGAGATTTCTATAGAGGTTTTTCCTTCAGCAATTAATAACAAAATTTCTTTTTCTCTGTTTGATAAGACAACTTTTTCAGTTTTTCCAATGGTTATTGAATCGTCAATAAAATCGTTTAAAAAGTTAAATGCAACATTTGGATCAAAAAAACGCTCTCCTTTAGCAACAGCAATAATTGCCTTTGATAACATTTTTATTCCTGAGTTTTTTAAAATATATCCTGTTGCGCCTGCTTGTAACATTTGTTTAATGGCTTCTGGCTGATCAAACATTGTCATTGTCAATACTTGAATGTGTGGGAATTGCTTTTTGATGCGTTTGGTGGCTTCAATCCCATCCATTTTTGGCATTCTTATATCAGTAATTACCACTTTTGGTTGTTTTAAAGCGACTAATTTCAACAAATCTTCTCCATTATTTACACTGCCAATAATGTTGATTTCTTCGTCAAATTCAAAAAAAGAAGTAACTCCATCAATCAACATTTGATGATCCTCTGCCATTATAATTGAAATCATACGCAATTTTTTTTGTAAAAATACTTAAAAAAGGTGTTCTCAAATTCCCTACAAGTAAGGAAATTTACTCAATAGGAATGTTCATGACAAACGTGGTTCCTTTATTTGGTGTTGAATCTATTTCGAAAGTTCCGTTTAAATGTAAGATTCTTTTTTCAATAGAATCCAATCCCATTCCATTTGAAAAAGTAACTTTATTTTTATCAAAACCTTTGCCATCATCTTCAAAAATAATGTTTACCATGTTGTCATATAAAGAAATATTGATAGTTACATTTTTTGCTTCTGCATGTTTGATAACATTGGTAATCAGCTCTTGAATGATTCTGAAAATAGTAATTTCCAAACTATTTTCCAATCGTTGATTGAGCCCAAAATGAACAACTTCAATTTGAATTTTATCAGCTTCAGAAATTTTTTGAGCCATAATTTGCACGGCATTCAACAAACCAACATTTGCAATTACTCCCGCATTTTTGGCATGTGCAATTCCACGAATTTTTTTGTAGGTTTCATCAATCAAATTTTCTGTTTTTTCATACAGTTTTTCTTGATCAAATTGTTTCTTTTCTCTGTTAAGTTTTAAGTTTTCGAAATGCAATTTTAAGGTTGCTAAAACACTACCAATATTATCGTGCAAATCTTCCGCAATTTGTTTTCGTTCTTTTTCTTGACCTTCAATCATGGCATTGATTACCACCAATTCTTGTTCTTTTAAAAGTGTTAGATTTTTTTGTTTTTCTAACTCTTTTTCTTGATTGGCTAATTTTTGCTTTCTGCTGCTGTTTTTTAAAGCAAGAAATGAGATAATTCCGATTAAAACCAAAAATACCAAGGTCCAAATAATCAGTTTTTTTTGTTCTTTGTTTTTGGCTTCAACTTCCAAAATGCGTTTTTCTTTTTGGGCAGTTTGGTATTTTTTATCTAAATCAGAAATGGCAATGTTTTGGGTTGTAAAGTTGAGACTATCGTTTGCTATATTGTATTTTTCGTAGTATGTGTAAGCGTTTTTGTAATCTCCTAATGCTTTATAATTTGTGGCAAAATTTTCAAATAAAATTTTATTGTATTTTAGTTTGTATGCAGTTGGCTCAATCTCTTCTGCTTTTTTTAATTGAATGATTGCTTCATTATAATTTCCTTGTTTTTGAAAAAAGTTGGCATAGTTGATATAAAAACTAATCAAAGCATTACTGTTTGTAATATCAATCAAATCTAAATTTTTATTAAAATAAAAACGTGCAGAATCTGGTTGAGTTTGAGTGTATAAAAGCGCTAAATTTGCATAAGCAATTGCTTTTGAACTTTTTTTATTTGTGTAATTTATTGCTTTATGATAAAAATTGGATGCTTCTTTTGGTTTATTATCAAAATAATATTCAGCATATCTAAAATAAGAAGTGAGTATTTTTAGAGAATCATTTTTTTGTAAGGCGAATTGGTGATATTCATCTAAAAAAGGTTTTGCATCATAATTCAAATCATTTTGAGATTGTAAAAGACTAAATATCTCCAAATTACATTTTGCGATGCTATCAACAGCGCCTATTTTTTTATATAAAAACAATGATTGCGTAAAGTTTTCATAGGCTTTAAAATGGTTATTTTCATTGTCGAATTTCACAGCTTTTTGAAAATAATCATAGGCAATATCCAACTCTGATTTTTGCGCATATGAAAAACTACAAATCAAAAAAAAGATGATTTGTAGTTTTTGTAAAATATTTCTTTGTGATATTGGCATGCTAAGGCCCTACAATAATAACACCTCCACCACCTGCTTCATTTGGTCTTTTTATTCCTTTTTCAAAATCAAAAGTATCGTCTTCAAATTTAGGAAAAACACCATTGTCATTATATATAAAAACATGAATTTTTTCTTGTTTTGATAAGTCAAATTTACCCTGAATTGTTGATAAATTTACTTTTAAAATCTCTAAACTTAATATTTGTATTTTTTCAGCCGTTCTTATTAGAGAACCATCATTTGAAATATGAATAATTAAAAAATCTCCAAAAAAATAATTATAGTAATGAATTCCTTCAATGACTACTTTTTTTTCTACAGGAAACTTAATATGAATTGAATCATATTTTTTTGAAAAGTAACTTTCTAGAGTTTCAACATCTAAATTTTTATGATATTTGATTAGTTCTCTATTGGTAATTGGATTGTAATTTGCAATTGGATTTGATACAAAGTCATTATTATTTTTCATGATTAAAATTTTCAGCAATTTATAAAATAAATTTTTATACAACTCTACCTACAATTAGGTATTTTAAAATAAAACTAAACAGTAACAAAAGTCAACACAATTCCCAAAACAATCGCCAAAAACTTTCGAATGTTAAAACTATGATTTTCTGAACCTTCAAATAAAATAATGG
>DAIUBY010000126.1:0-3488 GCA_036846425.1 Polaribacter sp. | reverse complement strand
CTGTTTAATTTCTCAGAAAGCCGAATTCTCAGAGTATTATATCTCATGATTTCTTCAATTTCTTCGGTTGTATACTCTTTTTCTTTGATAGCTTTCTCCTTGAGAAGTTTGTCAATCAGAATTCTACGAATATTGTAAATAGAATCTGTTACTGCTTTTGTTAGCACTTCTTTGGCACCCGAAACAAAAATATTTTTTCGTTCCCATTGACTAAGTTGATATTTCTCTTCATCCATTAAAATTGAAGTTACTGCTGAAGAAGTAATAGAGTTAGGATGATTTATTAACTTGTCAATTTCTAATTTTTCTGATTGATTTAATTGATAAATAATTTCGGTGTAAATTTCTTTAAAAATAGGATTTGTAAATTCAGTTTCATCATCCTGCAGATGCAAATAAATTTCGGCTGAAACTTCATTTTTATATTTTTTAGGCGTTTTTATTTCTTTTCCATTTTCATCAATATGAATAATTTCGTCCATAAAATCAACCTCTTCATTGCCATATAATAATAACAATTTGATGATTTCTCGTTCTAAAATTTCCAGCTGATCAACTTCTTTTAATTGAATTTCTTGGCGTTTTATTACTTCAAAAGTCTTCTTTTCTTCTTGGTATTTTTTGGTTTCTTCAGTGCTATTTTTTGCAATTAATTGCGCTAATTCACTGAACAAAATACGTTCGGAAATTTCCATAATTCGCGAACATTCTTGCACATAAACTTCTCTTTGAATTGCATCAGGAATTTTTGAAATACTAGTAACAATATCACGAATTAATCCAGCTTTTTTAACTGGATCATTTTGTGTATCTTTTAGTAAAAGTGATACTTTAAAATTTATAAAGTCCTGAGAAGCAGTTTCTAAAAACTCTTTCAATTCTGTGTCTGAATGCGATTTTGCAAAACTATCAGGATCTTCTCCATTAGGAAATTGGACTACTTTTACGTTCATCCCTTGTTCTAAAATCAAATCAATTCCACGAATGGAAGCTCTGATTCCTGCTGCATCACCATCAAAAAGAACCGTGATATTTTTAGTTAATCTGCTAATCAATCTTATTTGATCTGGCGTTAATGCTGTGCCTGAAGAAGCTACCACATTTTCAATTCCTGATTGATGAAACGAAATTACATCAGTATAACCTTCTACCAAAAAACAGTTGTCTTGCTTGGCAATTTCTTTCTTAGCTTGATAAATTCCGTATAAAACTTGTCCTTTATGATAAATATCGCTTTCAGGCGAATTCAAGTATTTTGCGGCTTTCTTGTCATTGGTTAAAATGCGTCCTCCAAAACCCAAAATTCTTCCTGACATGGAATGAATTGGAAACATGACACGTCCTTTAAAACGGTCAAATTGTTTGTTGTCTTTGACAATGGTAAGTCCAGTAGAATCTAAATATTTCAGCTGATATCCTTTTGAAATTGCTGCATTTGTAAAATGATCCCATTCATCCAAACAATATCCTAAGTCAAATTTTTTGATGGTTTCATCGCGAAAACCACGCTCTTTGAAATAACTCAATCCAATAGCTTTTCCTTGATTGGTATTCAACATCGTGTTGTGAAAAAAATCTTTGGCGAAAGTGGAAACCAAAAACATGCTTTCACGTTCGTCAACTTTCTCTTTTTCTTTATCTGTTTGAACAGTTTCTTCAATCTCGATATTGTATTTTTTGGCTAACCATTTAATGGCTTCAGGATAGGTATAATGTTCATGTTCCATTATAAAAGAAATGGCATTTCCTCCTTTTCCTGTAGAGAAATCTTTCCAGATTTGTTTCACTGGAGAAACCATAAATGAAGGCGATTTTTCGTCTGTAAAGGGACTCAATCCTTTAAAATTACTTCCTGCTTTTTTGAGTTGCACAAACTCTCCAACAACCTCCTCAACTCTGGCAGTTTCAAAAACGCGATCTATGGTACTTCTGGAAATCATGAAATATTTTTACAAAAAAACGGATAACAAATATAAGGATTCGCAGACTTGTTTTAAGAATTTAAATCGATTTAAAAAACCTCATCAAATTTACTTTAATGAGGTTTTGAATATTGAATTTTAAAATTTTATTTGATTTAAGAAGCTGCTCTTAATTTTTTCAGAGTTGAGTTAGACAATTTTGATGCAGCATATTCTTTAGTAACATGCAATTGTTTTTCATCAGAACCAGGCAATTCAAACATGGCATCTGTAAAAATTGCTTCACACAAAGAACGCAAACCTCTTGCTCCTAATTTATAAACCATTGCTTTGTCAACAATAAAATCCAAGGCTTCATCAGTAATTGTAAACGCAACATTATCCATTGAAAACAATTTGGTGTATTGCTTGATAATTGAGTTTTTTGGCTCTGTTAAAATAGCACGTAATGCTTTGGTATCCAAAGGATTCATGTAAGTTAATACTGGCAAACGTCCTATGATTTCTGGAATCAATCCAAATGATTTTAAATCTGAAGGCGTAATATATTTCAATAAGTTTTCTTGATCAATAGCACTTTCATCCAGAGAAGCACTGAAACCAACAGCTTGCATATTTAATCTTTTACTGATGTTTCTTTCAATTCCTGAAAATGCACCACCTGCAATGAATAAAATATTTTTAGTATTGATTTCTGTAAATTTTTGTTCAGGATGTTTTCTGCCACCTTGAGGTGCCACATTTACAACTGATCCTTCTAATAATTTTAGTAAAGCTTGTTGCACTCCTTCACCAGAAACATCTCTTGTGATGGAAGGATTGTCTCCTTTTCTAGCAATTTTATCAATTTCATCAATAAAAACGATTCCTTTTTCAGCTTTTTCTACATTATAATCTGCTGCTTGCAACAACCTACTTAAAATACTTTCTACATCTTCACCAACATAACCTGCTTGTGTTAAAACAGTTGCATCAACTATTGAAAAAGGAACATTCAACATTTTAGCAATTGTTTTTGCGATTAATGTTTTTCCTGTTCCAGTTTCACCCACTAAAATGATGTTACTTTTTTCAATTTCAACATCATCATTGGTGTTTTTTTGGAGTAATCTTTTGTAATGATTGTACACAGCTACAGACATTGCGCGCTTTGTTTCATCTTGACCAATGATATATTGATCTAAAAATTCCTTGATTTCTCTTGGTTTTTTTACGGTAAGATTTTTAGAAAGTTTATTTTTAGAAGCCTGTGAGATTTCTTCTTTAACAATTCCATAAGCTTGTTCAATACATTTATCACAGATATGGGCGTCCATTCCTGCAATTAATAAGTCAGTTTCGGGTTTTTTACGACCACAAAATGAACACTCTAAATTATCGTCTTTTGCCATTTTTATTAGCTGTTGGCTTTTGGCTTTTGGCTATTAGCTTTTTATTAAAATTTTCTTTCTAAAACTTCGTCAATCATTCCATATTCACGAGCTTCGTGTGATTTCATCCAATAATCTCTGTCAGAATCTTGTCTAACTTTGTCCATTGATTGTCCAGAATGAAAGGCAATAATTG
>DAIUBY010000125.1:2551-3874 GCA_036846425.1 Polaribacter sp. | reverse complement strand
AAAAAGTAGGTTTATTTGTAGCAATTTCCTGCTGTTCGTTTCAAGTCCGCAACAAAAACAGCATTTTTGTAAGTCATTTTTGTGGCTTCTTTCAGTCGCCCAAAAAAGCCAACAAAAATTTACTGTTTTTCTTTTACGGGCTTTCCACTTCCATCAGGGCTAAAAATCCTTACGTCTCATAAATTTCCTTATTTTTGCCACTCAAATACTAACAAATTTTACATGAAAGCATACGTTTTTCCGGGACAAGGAGCACAATTTACAGGAATGGGATTGGATTTATATGAAAAATCTCCGTTAGCAAAAGAATATTTTGAAAAAGCAAATAATATTCTAGGATTTTCCATTACAGATATCATGTTTCAAGGAACTGCTGAGCAACTCAAAGAAACCAAAGTAACACAACCTGCAATTTTTTTACATTCGGTAATTTTAGCAAAAGTTTTGGGCGATTCTTTTCAGCCAGAAATGGTTGCAGGTCATTCTTTAGGAGAACTTTCTGCTTTGGTTGCAAACGGAGTTTTATCTTTTGAAGACGGATTAACATTGGTTTCAAAACGTGCTTTGGCAATGCAAAAAGCTTGTGAAATTTCGCCATCAACAATGGCTGCAGTGTTGGGTTTAGAAGACGCAATTGTCGAAGAAACTTGTTCAGAAATTGACGGAATTGTAGTAGCTGCAAATTACAATTGTCCTGGGCAATTAGTAATTTCTGGAGAAACTTCAGCCGTTGAAAAAGCATGTACAGCTTTGACTGCAAAAGGTGCAAAAAGAGCTTTATTATTGCCAGTTGGAGGTGCATTTCATTCACCAATGATGGAACCTGCAAGAGAAGAATTGGCTGCTGCCATTGAAGCAACGCATTTCAGTACACCAAGTTGTCCTGTGTATCAAAATGTGACTGCAACAGCAATTACAAATCCTGCTGAAATCAAAAAAAATCTTATGATTCAGTTGACTGCGCCAGTAAAATGGACACAATCTGTGCAACAAATGATTGCTGATGGCGCTTCTGAATTTATTGAAGTTGGTCCTGGAAATGTGTTGCAAGGTTTGGTCAAAAAGATTGATAGAACTGCTGTTACAAGTAGTGCCATCATGTAAAACAGCTTTTTTTAGCTCCTTTTTTTCCTCTTTAAAACAATTTTTTCCCTTTTAAATGATTTTTTTATGGGCAAAAAACTAGTTATTTTAGATTTACTTGCAAATAGTTTAACCAACATTAAATCCAAACATCATGAAAAACAGTAGAAACACAATTTTATTTTTATTTACTTTACTTAGTATGCTCGTATTTACTAATTGTGAAGATTCAAACGAAAC
>DAIUBY010000125.1:0-2451 GCA_036846425.1 Polaribacter sp. | reverse complement strand
GTAATTTTTAAATTCAAAAAAGGTCTTCAAAAATATTTTTGAAGACCTTTTTGTATTTTAAATAGATTACAATTACTGTAAAACAAGAATAAACGTAAATTTGCATTCTTTAAACGCAAAGATGATGCAATACAATCACCAAGAAATAGAAAAAAAGTGGCAAAAATTTTGGGCTGAAAATCAAACTTTTAAAGCAAGCAATTCTTCTCATTTACCAAAATATTATGTTCTTGACATGTTTCCATATCCTTCAGGGGCAGGTTTGCATGTGGGACATCCTTTAGGGTATATTGCAAGTGATATTTATGCGCGTTTCAAACGTCATAAAGGGTTTAATGTGTTGCATCCTCAAGGCTATGATTCTTTTGGTTTGCCAGCTGAACAATATGCCATTCAAACTGGGCAACATCCTGCAAAAACTACCGAAGAAAATATCAAAACATACAGAGGACAGCTTGATAAAATCGGATTTTCTTTTGATTGGGATAGAGAAGTTCGCACCTCAAATCCTGAATATTATAAATGGACACAATGGATTTTTATTCAATTATTCAATTCTTGGTATAATAAAAATACGGAAAAAGCAGAGGATATCTCAACCTTAATTTCAATTTTTGAAAATGAAGGAAATATCAATGTAAATGCAGTTTGCGACACAGAAATTTCTGAATTTTCATCCGAAGATTGGAAACATTTTTCTGAAAAACAACAACAAGAAATGTTGTTGAAATATCGTTTAACCTATTTGTCTGATACAGAAGTAAATTGGTGTCCAGCTTTAGGAACTGTTTTAGCCAATGACGAAATTGTAAATGGCGTTTCAGAACGTGGTGGACATCCTGTAATTCGTAAAAAAATGACACAATGGTCCATGCGAATTTCTGCTTACGCACAACGTTTGTTAGATGGTTTGTCAACCATTGATTGGCCTCAACCTTTAAAAGATTCTCAAACAAATTGGATTGGAAGAAGTCAAGGTGCCATGGTTGAATTCCCCATCCTTTCCTTCCCCAAAGGGGAAGAAAACACTTCAAAAGGGTATTTGACAGGAGGAAATAATGCGAGTCTTTTGCTTGAAAACGCAAAACAAATGAGAGCAAATCCAACCCAAGCTGAAGCGATTTTATGGCAACAATTGAAAGGGAAAGGTTTAAATGATAAATTCCGACAACAACATGTAATTGACGAATTTATTGTTGATTTTGTTTGTCTTTCAAAAAAACTAATTGTTGAAGTTGATGGAAAAATTCATGATTTTCAGCAGGAAAAAGATGCTGAAAGAACTCAAATTTTACAAAATTTGGGTTACAAAGTAATTCGTTTTACAAATGAAGAAGTTATAGGAAATCTTGAAAATGTGCTAGAAACCATCAAAATAAACCTAAACCAAGCTCCCCTTTCCTTTGGAAAGGTGTTGGGGGATAGGATTCAAGTTTTCACAACAAGACCTGACACCATTTTCGGAGTTTCGTTTATGACCTTAGCTCCAGAGCACGAATTAGTTTCACAAATAACAACTCCCGAACAAAAAGCGGCAGTTGAAGCTTATATCGAAAGTACCTCAAAACGTTCTGAACGCGATAGAATGTCAGATATAAAAACCATTTCTGGTGCGTTTACAGGTGCTTATGCTGAGCATCCTTTTACTAAAAAATCAATTCCAATTTGGATTGGCGATTACGTTTTGGCTGGTTATGGAACAGGAGCTGTCATGGCTGTTCCTTGTGGAGATCAACGTGATTATGATTTTGCCAAACATTTCGGAATTGAAATTCCAAATATTTTTGAAAACGTAGATATTTCTGAAGCTGCGCATGCAGATAAAGAAGGAACTGTCATCGCAAATTCCGATTTTTTATCTGGTTTGTCGTATAAAAAAGCATTGCAAAAAGCGATTGAAGCTTTAGAAGAAAATGGATTTGGCTATGGAAAAATCAATTATCGTTTGCGAGATGCTGTTTTTAGCAGACAACGTTATTGGGGCGAACCTTTTCCTGTGTATTACAAAGACGGAATGCCGCAAATGATTGACAAAAAACACTTGCCAATTGTGTTGCCAGAAGTCGAAAAATACCTGCCAACAGAAGATGGAAAACCGCCTTTAGGAAATGCTGAATTTTGGGCTTGGGACACAAAAACAAATTCAATTGTAGAAAATTCGAAAATTGATAACGAAACTGTTTTTCCATTAGAATTGAACACGATGCCAGGTTGGGCAGGAAGTTCCTGGTATTTTAACAGGTATATGGATTCTAAAAATGCCAATGAATTTGCAAGTAAAGAAGCACTGAATTATTGGAAAGAAGTGGATTTATACATTGGTGGCTCTGAACACGCAACAGGTCATTTATTGTATGCACGTTTTTGGCAAAAGTTTTTGTTTGATAAAGGTTTTGTTCCTGTGGAAGAATTTGCGAAAAAACTCATCAATCAAGGAATGATTTTGGGGGA
>DAIUBY010000124.1:0-3899 GCA_036846425.1 Polaribacter sp. | reverse complement strand
TTGTTGTGATCGTTCTATGTCTCTATATTCCCTTTCTTTTTTTGGTACAGATGTTTTTTTAGAATTTAAGATTAAATCTTGCTTTTTTAAATCATTTAATGATATTAATAATGAAGATTTTAAATTAGATAAACTTTGGTTGATACTTGTTTTTAAATCTGCTAACTGGTTATTTAAGTTTACAATTATTGGATTTAAGTTGTTTGAACTTTGTAAAAGTCTATTTCTTTCTAATAAAATTTCATTATATCTTATGGTATTTTGATTTAAAGTTCCACTTTGCAATCCTAAATCAGATGGAATGAGTTTGTTCGTGTTTAAATCAACATATTCTTTAATGTAATTTACGAGCTTTAATTGTGTTTCTAAATCTACAGTTTCCTTTTCTAATGCACTGTTTGAATTTAAAATAAGATTGGATTCTGAATTAATATCAGTCAGATTATTATTTTTTTTGAATGTTTCTACTTCCTTATCAATAAGAGTTAATTCTGTGGAAATGGCATCAATACGTTCATTAATAAAAATATCTGTATTTTTTGCAATAATGCTTTTGTCAATAATTGCATCTATATTGTATTGCTCTATCAAGACTCCAAGAATATCATGCGCTTTTTGTTTATTTGCGTCTCTAAGAGTCATGCTAATTAAATTCGATTCTCTAAAAACACGTTCAATTTGTGTTCTTAATCTGTAAGAATTTGCAACATTTTCAACCTTGGTGATATAAATACTAATCTTTTGTCCAATTTCAATAGGTACTGTAGATGTTGGAATTACAGTAAAATCAGCTAATTTGCTCTCTATATTTTTTCCGAAAACTTTGGTGCCAATTTTTTGGTCTTTTGCATCAAAAAGTTCAAATTCAGTATTTGAAATAGGTATTATAGAAATCAGTGTATCTTTAGAATATAACAAGGAGTCTTTTTCAAAAAAGTTTACTTTAAATGGCAAATCTTTTCCATATAATTCTGAATTACGTAAACTTCCTTTTGCAATATATGTTTTGTGAATACTAAGCTTTTTTACCACTTTCTCCATTAGAGTTCGAGATTTTAAAATCCCAATCTCAGTAACAAACATTGACCTTCCATTTGGTGCTAATCCCAAATCTTTAAAAGCTGATAATTCTGAGGCAATTCCTTCGTTTTCTCGGTCTTGAATTAAAACTGTAGATACAACCTCAAACTTTGGAGTAATATAGCGTAAGTATAAAAAGGAGCAAAAAATCGAGACTATAACACTAAAAACAAACCATTTCCAATGAAATAAATATTTTTCAAGGAATTCTCTTAAGTTAAAAAAATCTTTTCTTGACTGAACTGAATCAATATTATTTGTTTCTCTCATAAATTATTTATCTAACAAGAACAGCTATTAAAGTAACTAATATTGATACCGAAGAAATTATAACAGATGTATTTGGGCCAACATTCGAAGAATTTACTTTGGTTTTATTTGAAGCAATATAAAGAGCATCATTTTGAGACAGATAAAAATAGGGTTTTTTAAATAACTCTTTGTTCGTCAAATCTATAGTTTCAAAAATACGTTTTCCATTTTGTTCTCTAATTAATGTAATATTTTGACGATCTCCATAAATTGTTAAATCTCCTGCAAGTCCAAGTGCTTCAATAATAGAAATTCGTTCATTTAAAACAGGATAATTTCCAGGATTTTTAACTTCTCCAAGAACAGTAATTTTAAAATTCATTATCCTTATATTCACAATGGGATCTTTTAAATAAGGAACTAAGGCATCTGTTAAATAGTCTGTTAGCTGTTTTGTGGTTCGTTGTGCTGCCTTAATTTTTCCTAAAACAGGAAAATTAATTTCACCATCTGCGTTGACAATGTAAGGAAGTGGAATTTGATTTGCCACAGTTTGCGCCTCAAAAAGATTAAAAGAAATAGCTGCATCTTTTTCAATTGTTGACACATTTATGGTCAAAATATCACCAATTTGAATGGTTGGTTCGAAATTAACAATGTCTTCTTGTAAGTTTTTAGTATCAATATCTTGAAAATAATTGATTTTTGATGAAGAAACACAGCTAAATAAAAAAATGCTAGTAATAAAAATTACAAAACATTTTGTGTACATTTTTTTTAATAGTTCCATTATTAAATCCCTTTTCTGAAAGTAGTTTTTTGTTTTAAATAAATTTTCGGATAAGTCATCATAAGTTTTCACTACTTTTTTGAAAAGTATAGCTACAATATTACAAAAAGTTTTAATAAGTAAACCAATTCAGCAACACTTTATTAGGGTAACTTTGTAAATGAAAACCTCGTTTTTAGAAAATGCTTTTAGCGCTGGTTTGTTTTTTTGATAAAACTGAAGTTTTTTTTGATGATTAAATCCATTTTTGATAAAAAGAAACACTATTTATTTTTGGTAAACCATTTGCCTTACACCAAACCTTTTTTTATTTTTAGAAATTGAAAATCACCTTATGAAATACAGTCACTTTTTTTTAATTAGTTTTCTTTTTCTGATTTCTTGCAAAGAAAAAGAAACGGAATTATTACTCCAAAAAGGCATTTCTTATGAACTTGCCAAACTCCGAAAACAGCAACTTTCTAATGTAGTTTATAATTTACATTTTCAAATTCCGAAAGAAATAAGTAACTCAATTACAACAGTTTTAAAGCTGGAATTTACCATCAACGATTTGCAAAACAATCTAATTCTTGATTTTAATGAAGAAACTTCCAAACTAAAATCAATCAAAATAAATGACAAAAAATCTGAATTTAAACATCAAAATGAACATATAATTGTTGATAAATCACATTTAATTTTAGGAAAAAATTCTATTGAAATATTATTTGATGCTGGTGAAAAATCACTTAACAGAAAAGAAGATTTTCTATATACTTTATTGGTTCCAGAAAGAGCAAGTACGCTGTTTCCGTGTTTTGATCAGCCAGATATCAAAGCGAAATATAAAATGACAATTACAGCCCCAGAAGATTGGAAAGTGATGTGTGGTGCTTTTGAAAAAGAAACTATTGAAAAAGGTGATTTTACTCAACATCATTTTGCAACTTCCGATTTGATGAGTACCTATTTATATTCATTTGTGGCTGGCAAGTTTTCAGAAATCACAAAAAATCCTGGGAAGTTTGACATGCGTTTTCTATACAGAGAAAATAATCCTGAAAAAATTGAAGAAAGTGTTGATAAAATATTTGAAATTCATCAAAATTCTTTGGATTTTTTAGAGGATTATACTCAAGAAAAATTTCCATTTAAAAAAATGGATTTTGCTGCAATTCCTCCTTTTCAATATGGAGGAATGGAACATGTTGGCGCTATTCAATATAGAGAATCTTCTTTGTTTTTAGATAAAAATGCTACTAAAAATCAACTTTTAGGACGTGCAAAATTGATTGCACATGAAACTTCTCATATGTGGTTTGGTGATTTGGTAACTATGCGTTGGTTCAATGACGTTTGGATGAAAGAGGTTTTTGCTAATTTTATGGCTGACAAAATCGTAAATCCTCAATTTCCTGAAATCAATCATAATTTGAGTTTTATGATGACTCATTATCCAAGTGCCTATTCAGAAGATCGTACAAAAGGCACCAATAGCATTCGTCAATATTTGGTAAATTTAAAAGATGCAGGTTCACTTTATGGACGAATAATTTATAACAAAGCACCCATTATGATGCGTCAATTGGAGTTTTTATTGGGTGAAGAAAACTTTCAACAAGGCATTCAAGAGTATATCAAAACGTATAAAAATAGCAATGCTGATTGGGAGGAATTGGTTTCCATTTTAGATAAATATTTTGCTGGAGATTTGAAATCTTGGAGTGATGTTTGGGTAAATTCATCTGGAAGACCCATTTTTTATGAAGAAATTGAATTGAATGAAAAAGGAAAT
>DAIUBY010000123.1:0-4038 GCA_036846425.1 Polaribacter sp. | reverse complement strand
ATTAGAAGTTAGATATTAGAAGTTAGATATTAGAAGTTAGATATTAGAAATATATAAAATGACTCAACTTTCACATAAAGATATTCAAAACAAGCAGCAAAAATTTCCAATTCACATTGTTTGTGATGCTATAAGAACTCCCGAAAATGTTGGGATGTGTTTTCGAGTTGCAGAAAGTTTTGGTGTAGAAAAAATTTATTTACACGAAAGTTCACCATTTGATGAAAACAGAAAAGTTGTAAAAACTGCCAGAAATACTTTATATCAAATTGAATGTGAATTTTATAGTGATTTTGATGAAAAAATTGCCATTTTAAAACAACTTGGTTACACCATTATTGGTATAGAAATAACTGATAAAAGTATCGAAATTCAAGATTTTGATTTCAAAAATTTGGAGAAAATCGCACTAATTTTGGGCTCTGAACGCAATGGAATTTCAAACTCAAATTTGGCAGATTTTACAATTTCAATTCCAATGTATGGTAGAAACTCGAGCATGAATGTGATTCATAGTTTGGCGATTTCGTTGTATGAAATTACAAATCAAATAAGAAAATAGCTTTTGGCTTTTAGCCTTTAGCTTTTAGTAAAAAATATTATTTTTAAACATTTAAACCCTTGAAATGAAAGGAGTATTATTAGTAAATTTAGGATCGCCTGCAAGTACATCAACCAAAGATGTTAGAAATTATTTGGATGAATTTCTAATGGATGAAAGAGTAATTGACGCTCCAAAATGGCTAAGAACTATTTTGGTTAGAGGAATTATTTTGAATACAAGACCAAAAAAATCTGCAAAAGCTTATAAAAAAATTTGGTGGGATGAAGGTTCTCCATTAATTGTTTTATCAGAAAGATTATTACATAAAGTACAAAAGAAAACAGATTTACCTGTTGCTTTAGCAATGCGTTATGGAACTCCATCAATAAAAATGGGCTTGCAAGAATTACATGATAAAGGTGTAACAGATGTTTTAATTGTTCCTTTGTATCCACAACATGCAATGGCTACAACTGATACTATTATGGTATTAGCAGAAGAATTAAGACAAGAGTTTTTTCCTCAAATGAAGTTCAATCATATTCCTGCTTTTTATCATAAAAAAGACTATATAAAAGTGTTGGCAGAAAGTATAAAAAACAATTTAGAAGGCAAAGAATGGGATAAAATTTTATTCTCTTATCATGGAATTCCAGAAAGGCATGTTCATAAATCTGACATCACAAAAAGTCATTGTAAGCCAAATGATAGCGTAAATTTTGAGTGTTGTAAAACAAGTTCTGCTGCGCATCAATTTTGTTACAAACACCAATGTTATGAAACAACCAAACAAGTTGTAGAATATTTAGATTTACAACCACATCAATATTTTGTATCTTTCCAATCAAGATTGGCTGGAGATCCATGGTTGCAACCTTACACTGATAAATTGTTAGAAAATTATCCAAAAGAAGGTATAAAAAAATTAGCAGTTGTAACGCCAGCATTTGTTTCTGATTGTTTAGAAACTTTAGAAGAAATTGCCATGGAAGGCAAAGAAGAGTTTTTAAAAGCTGGAGGAGAAGCATTTTATGCAATTCCTTGTATCAATGATAATGATGATTGGGTAGATGTTTTGGTAAATTGGATTGAAGAGTAATTAAGCTGTTAGCTTTTAGGTTTTAGCTGTTAGCAAAAATAATAAATATTTCACTTTTTGAAAATCTGAAACTTTGCTTCTTTGCAACTTTTAATTTAACTTTACAAAATGGATTTCCTATACGTAAAATCATTACACGTCATTTTTGTAATTACCTGGTTTGCAGGCTTGTTTTATATTGTTCGTTTGTTTATTTATCAAGTTGAAGCTGAAGATAAAACAGAACCTGCAAAATCCATTTTACAAAATCAATACAAATTGATGAGTAAAAGATTGTGGTACATCATCACTTGGCCTTCTGCTATTTTAGCAAGTATTTTTGCTTTTTGGATGTTATATGAAAATCCATATTATTTTTCAGAACCTTGGATGTTGGTAAAACTTTCCTTTGTTTTTGCTTTGTATTTGTATCAGTATTCATGTCAACGAATTTTCAGTCAATTGCAAAAAGACATTGTTAAATATTCCGCTTTTAAACTTCGAATTTGGAATGAAGTTGCTACAATTATTCTATTCGCTGTGATTTTCTTAGTGACTTTACAAAGCGCAATTAATTGGATTTGGGGAGTTGTAGGAATCTTTGTTTTCGGAATTGTGTTGATGCTAAGCATCAAATTGTATAAAAGAATCAGAGAAAAAAAATCTTGGGAAAAAGAAAATTAGTTTTTGGTGTTTAGTTGTTAGTTGGAATTTATAAACTAAAAACTAAAAACTTAACATTCAACACTCAAAACTACCCTCTAATACTCTGCTCAAAAGGAATTCTATGCACAATACTTCTGCCTAAAGTAATTTCATCAGCAAATTCCAATTCATCACCAACAGAAATTCCTCTTGCAATTGTTGAAATTTTAATGTTGAATTTTTCAATTTGTTTGAAGATGTAAAAGTTGGTAGTATCACCTTCCATGGTTGAACTTAACGCGAAAATCAATTCTTTAATTTCGTTATTAGCGACCTTTTTTATCAAGGAATCTATCTTTAAATTTTGAGGACCAATTCCTTCAATAGGGGAAATTTTCCCTCCCAAAACATGATACAATCCATTGAATTGTGACGTGCTTTCAATCGCCATCACATCTCTAATATCTTCTACAACACACACAATATCTGGATTTCGTTTTGGATTATTGCAAATTGCACAAACAATAGTATCAGAAATATTATGACATTTTTCGCAGTTTTTTACATCATTTCTAAAATGCAACAACGCTTCAGATAAATAGCCAGTATTTTCTTTGGGTTGTTTTAATAAATGCAACACCAAACGCAATGCAGTTCTTTTGCCAATTCCAGGCAAACGCGACATTTCGTTCACAGCATTTTCTAATAATTTTGATGAAAAATCCATAGTGTGCAAAATTACAATTTCAGTTGAGATTTTAAGCTATTTAAATTTTAAAAACTATATTCGTATCGAAATTTTTAATTTGTAATTCTCACTTTCCAAATGAAACCTGAATATATCATTCTTTTAATCCTTGCCTATTTTTCATTGTTAATTTTGATTTCTTATTTCACAGGAAAATCAGCAAATAATGCTACTTTTTTCAAAGCAAATAATTCCTCACCTTGGTATTTAGTGGCATTTGGAATGATTGGAGCTTCACTTTCTGGAGTAACTTTTATCTCAGTTCCAGGCTGGGTTGAATCGCAAAGTATGAGTTACATGCAAATGGTTTTTGGCTATATTGTGGGTTATGCAGTGATTGGATTGGTGTTGTTACCATTGTATTATCGACTGAATTTAACCTCAATTTACACCTATTTGCAAGGTCGTTTTGGAGATTATTCCTACAAAACTGGCGCAAGTTTCTTTCTGCTTTCAAGAACTATTGGCGCTTCATTTAGACTATTTTTAGTCGCAAATGTGTTGCAAATCATTTTGTTTGATGCTCTTGAAATTCCATTTTGGACAACAGTTTGTATCACTATTTTATTGATTTGGCTATATACTTTTAAAGGCGGTATAAAAACTATCATTTGGACAGATACATTTCAAACGTTATTCATGTTAATTGCTGTTGGAGTCTGTATTTATACAATTTCTGATGAACTCGAAATCACTAATTTTTACTCCTATATTTCTGAAAGTGAGTATTCTAAAATTTTTTTTTTCGATGATGTTAAAGCTGGGAATTTCTTCTGGAAACAATTTTTAGCAGGCGCATTTATTGCCATTGTGATGACAGGTTTAGACCAAGATATGATGCAAAAAAACTTGACTTGTAGAAATATCAAAGATGCTCAAAAAAACATGTTTTGGTTTACAATTGTACTAGTTATTGTAAACTTTTTCTTTTTGGCACTTGGAGTTTTATTAACAGAATATGCCCAAAGAAATGGCATTGACGCTCATAATGATGCGCTTTTTCCAATGATTGCAATCAATGGA
>DAIUBY010000122.1:0-4225 GCA_036846425.1 Polaribacter sp. | reverse complement strand
ATGATAAAATTGTAGCAATTACGCCAGCAATGTTGACAGGAAGTTCGTTGAATTTAATGCTTGAAAAATTTCCAAAACGGACTTTTGATGTTGGAATTGCTGAACAACATGCAGTGACTTTGGCTGCAGGAATGGCAACACAAGGATTGATTCCTTTTTGTGCAATTTACTCAACTTTTTTGCAACGTGCTTATGATCAGGTGATTCATGATGTTGCTTTGCAAAATTTGCCTGTCATTTTTTGTTTGGACAGAGCAGGTTTGGTTGGTGAAGATGGCGCAACACATCATGGTGTTTTTGATATTGCGTATTTACGTTGTATTCCAAACATCATTATTGCAGTTCCTAGCAATGAAATAGAATTGCGAAACCTATTATTTACAGCTCAAAAAGGATTGAAAAATCCGATTGCAATTCGCTATCCAAGAGGATTTGGCGCAATTATGGATTGGGAAAAACCATTTTCAGAAATTGAGATTGGAAAAGGAATTTGTTTACAAAAAGGAAGTAATATCGCTGTTTTGTCAGTTGGAAATCTCTTAAAAAATGTACAAGAAGCCATTGAAAATTCAGAAAAAAGTGGCACAATTTCTCTGTATGATATGCGTTTTATAAAACCTTTGGATGAAAAGTTATTGCATGAGATTTTCGCAACTCATGAAAAAATAATTACCATTGAAGATGGCGTTATTGCTGGTGGATTTGGAAGTGCTATTTTGGAATTTGCTTCAAAAAATAACTATAAAAACGATGTCAAAATTCTAGGAATTCCTGATGAATTTATCGAACATGGAAGTGTTTATCAACTGCAACATACATTGCATTTAGACGTGAAGAGTTTGACAAATTATTTTAACTATTTATAAAAAAAAAAGACGTCACTAAGGACGTCTTTTAATTTATCTTGGAATCATATTTGAGTTTAAGGAATCTTTGTTTTTAGCCTCAAACAACACAAATTTTTCCTTTTTTTTCTCAATATAAAAAATTATTATTTCTCCAGATTTTAATTTAAAAGGAATACTTTTCTCATTCAAATTTTCTTCATTTGGTAAAATAATACTAGCCACAAAAGTGGTGGAATCTTTTGAAACAAACTTTGCAAATTGATTTTTGAAATAAACACCTCTTATTTCAATTTCTTTTAATACTTCTGGATTTGACAAAACAAAAGTAATTTTAGCAAAGCTATTTCCTTCCTTTATAGCTGAAGGTGTAATTTCATAAAAAGCTTCTTGAACTTGAATCTGTGTTTTTTCTTGTAAATAGTACTTGCCAGATTTACATCCTGTAAAAAAAATCATCATCAAGATTGCTACATATCTCATTCTTTAATTTTTTACAAACTTTTTAGAAATGTTTCTGTTATTTTCGTTTATTTGAACAACATATATTCCTTTACTCAAAGATGAAACATCGATTGTTTTCTCATTTAAATACCCTTTTTTTACAACACTTCCTCTAACATCAGAAATGGTAAATTTTGTTTTATTTGTCAATTCTAACTTGTTACTTGCAAATTTCAATTCAAAAATTGTTGGATTTGGATATAACACTATATCCACTTTATTTGTTGCAAAATCATTTGTAGATAGTGTTCCAGTTACTGTTGTTTCAAACATTCCATTTCCATGAGTACCTACCAATAATTTGTTGTCAGAAGGTCTGTAAACCAATCCACTAACTACTGCAAATCCTATAGTTTCTGGCCCTTCTAAAACCCAATCTTGAGCAGTTGGATTTGTTGAGCTATACAAACCTCTAGCAGTTCCAACAAAATATTTTATTTGCCCATTGCTAACTGTTATTGCTGCTGACCTTATAGAATGCACATTTAAGTTTCTTTCAACCTCAGTCCAAGTTGGAGTTGCTGAAGTAGCATTAGTAGTTAAAAAAATACTTTTTACATTATAATTAGAGTAGGTAACCATTACAATATCATTATTTGTAGGGTGAATGGCTATATCAGAAGTATATTGACCTCCATTTCCATTAATATCAGGTTGTGCTAAATCTGGGGGTGTTATATTAATTACTTCATTAATATTTGTTACGTTTATAGGGTCAATTATTTTGTAAATTGAACCACTTTCACCTCCAATCAACAAATAACTTGAGGCAGGATTATAGGTTCCTCTTGTAGTTTCAAATGTCGAAATTCGTTCACTAAGATTTAGATTTCCCAAATCTGTCCAGGTTGTTCTTGTAACAGTTGGAGCATTATTTGTTCTTAGTACTTTTTCACGACTTGCATAATAAATAGTTGAAGGATTCTCTGGATCCATGTGAAAATACGTTACAAATTTACTAGGATAATTATCTTCAGTTCCAGGAATTCTTGGTGTAATATCAGCTGTCAAAAAATCCTTATTACCTCTTAACATTCTTCCATTTTGATTAGATGCGTAAACAATAAAATTAGTTGCACCTGTCTTTGTTACAGCAACTGATGCGCCATCACCTCCAAAATATTCTCTCATAGTTGTTAAGTCAATTATTGGGTCTGCAAAGGGATCAGAATCACTTGCGCTCAAACCTCCAACAGTGGTTCCATTATCTTGAGCTCCACCAATAACAAAATCTGTATCTCCTTCATAAGGCATATTTACATGATAATATTGATAGGTTTGATAATTATTATTTAAATTTACCCAAGAAACACTGCTTTGAGTAACATCATTTGTTTTGTGAACACCACCATCAGTTCCTGAATATAAAATATTGCTATTATTTTTATCAAATTTCAAAGCATGAATATCTGGATGATGATTTACAAAACCTGCATCATATAAACTATATCCTTCATTATTTTTATATCCTCCAATTCTCCTTTCAAACATAGGATCTGTTGTAATGTTGTTTATTTTATATACATTAGTACCACCAATTATTAGAAAATTTTCATTATCTGGTTTTACTGAAATAACTAAATCATATCCTCCTTGAATTGAAAAAGGATCATTTCCTGCACTATTTTTAGTAGCACCATCCTCATCTGGTAATTTATTAGAGTAATTTGTCCAAGTTGTATTTGCTGCATTATATCTCCATAAATCAGCCTCTAGCTGTGGGCTTGATGGAGGATTGTTTTGCTTTCCATTGTTATACAAAGCATATACAATATTTTCATTTGAAGGTGCAATAGCTAACGTGATTCTACCAACAGCATTCCAATCTGTTGGAGTTCCATTTAATGCAATTTGTGTCCAAGAACTAGTTCCTGTTGGAGAAGTCCAAACACCTCCATTTCTTCTGTTTCCTTGAATTGCTGCATAAACTCTTCCTGTAGAAGTGATTTCTAAATCAGTCCAACCAGTATTCCCTCCTGTTATTAACAATTCACTTACAACGTTTGTTCCATCAAATCTATAAATAGCTCCTGCAGAGCCAATAAATAAATGTCCTGTGGTTGGATGTACTTGCAAATCAATAATAAAATCCATGTAAGTATCAAACGAGGAAAAATTATTTCCAGCAACAATTTGTGGAATTTGATTCCAAGTAACACCACTGTCTGTTGATTTCCAAACTCCATGTCCTAAATAAGTAGATGCTAAACTTGCACTGTTTCCTGACCATTCACCAGTTCCATAATACCAAATATTCTGAAAACCAAGTCTTGGATCTTGAGCAATTGCAGTAACATTGTGTATTTCATCATTTGGAGAAACTTTAACCCATGATTGTCCACCGTTTGTAGTTCTGAACATTCCACTACTAACACCACCAGCCAAAAAAGTATTTCCTGTGGCATCAGTAATATCTTGCGCAAAAGCTCTTGTTCTTCCACCTAAATTAGTAGGACCTCTACTGATAAAAGTATTGCTATTTTTACTTTGATACATCAACGCATTTTCCATTGCAATTAATGAGTTTTCAAATTCTAATATTTTTTGATCTCTGGGAATTTCTCCAGTTCTAGGGTCTTTCTGCATGTTAAAGTCATGCAAGATTCTTTCAAGTGTCGCTGTTCTTTTTTCTTCTAATGTTTTCTTTTTGTTAACAAAAGTTAATCTTTCTTCTTGAAGATTACTTTTGTTGTTTTGGCAAGACAAAACAACAAACAACGAAAATAAAAGGAGGAGTTGAGTAATTTTTCTCATTTGTTATGTATATAAGTTTATATTTTAATTTTTTGATAAAAATAAGGATTAATGTTTTTAATTAAATACTATTCCCTGTTAATTTTTTATGTATTCTGATGGCAAAACCATCAGACATACCA
>DAIUBY010000121.1:0-4402 GCA_036846425.1 Polaribacter sp. | reverse complement strand
GATTTTCCTACGTTTGGTAATCCTACAATTCCGGCTTTCATGGTTTCGTTTTTTAAATATTTTTAAATTTTAAGTTAAAATTAGGAACATCTCTTAAAATTTTGCGAGTGCAAATATAATCTTTTGTTAAACTTAAATAGGATTTTATTTGCAAACTAATTTTAGCAATACTTTGCCAAAAAATTTACAATACTTATGAAAAGATTATTACTCATTTTTGTTCTTAATTTGGTTTCAACCAACTTATTTTCTCAAGAAATTACTGGAAAAATTTTGTCTAAAAACAAAAATTTACCCATTGAAAATGTATCCATTATTAGTGATTTACAAACAGGAACTACTTCTGATGCAAATGGAAAATTCACAATTTCCGTCAATAAAATCAAATTTTTACGATTTTCATTTTTAGGATTTGAGCCAAAAAAGATTCTTATTGATGACCTGAAAAAGATGAATTACACTATTTATTTATCTGAAATTACGAATCAATTGGATGAGGTAAAAATTATTTCTTATACATTTTCATTAGATTCTTTATTAAAAAAAACAAACCATTCCATGAACAAAAACTATTATGATACTATTATTCAGCAAGATATGTTTTTAATGAAAAGTGATGAATTCAAGTTTAAAAATTTAAGCATTGAGCTAAAATCAAACAACAATAAAGCAATTTATGATCAAAAAAAAATGCAAACTGATCTAAACAAATTTACACAGGATATTGTAAAAAACTCCGTTGAGAAAAAAGCAGAATTTTCAGGTACTTTCGTTGCTAAAAAAATCCGTTTTAAAAACAGTAAGGAGATTTATCATTTGGTTGATTTCAAAAAAATTGAAGGTTATGCAATTAAAACTCAAAATGATAAAAATTCATTTGTAAATGTTCAAAATGAACTTCAGGGAGTTATTTTAAGAAATATAAATCAGAAAAATTCCTATAAAGTAAAATCTGGACTATTTAAAGTAGAAGATTCTTTAGCCTTGGATGATAAATCATTTTTAAATGATTCAGTTAAAAAAAATAGTTTTAATAAATCACAAATTGAAAGATTCAAATCTACAACCGAAAATATTGGCACATTTTTCAGAAAAACTGATGAAGTAAATTACTTGAACCCGAAATTTTATCAACACAAACTTGAAAACACCATCGTTTCTGAAAATCAAAAAATATATGTTGTTTCTTTTTCACCAAAAAAATCAAGTGCTAAATACCAAGGAAAAATGTTTATCAATGCAGCAGATTTTACGCTTTCAAAAATAAATATTGGTTTTGCTAACGGAAAAAGAGGAGAACATTTGAATTTAAAAATGCTTTTGGGAGTTAAGTTTGAAGAAAATCTTCACGATATTTCAATTCATTATCAAAAATTGGATAATGGAAATATCATTGTATCTTATGTAAAAGAAAAAAAATCAAAATATATTTATGCAAATAGACCTTTTAAATTTATTGAAAATTCAGCGTCTAAAAATAAACTGAAATTCAATTTTAAATCAGAAATGATACATACTGAGAGTTTTGAAATACTTTTTAAAAATCCATCTTTTTTGTCAAAAATGGAAGTAAAACAAAAAGACAAAGATTTTCACAAAAAAAGAACTCCATTTTTAACTAAAGAAGAATATTCAAAAACAACTTGGAAAAACCGAAAAGAGATTGAAGAATATTTGAATATTAATCAATAAAAAATCCCGATAAAAATCGGGATTGTATTCTCATTAAAAGAAATGATCAGTCTTTGTGCATAAAACTTTGTTTCGCTAACAATTCTTCCTCTGTTTCAACATTGTTTTCATCTGGAACGCAACAATCTACAGGACAAACAGCAGCACATTGTGGTTCGTCATGAAAGCCTTTGCACTCTGTACATTTGTCTGCAACAATAAAATATATTTCGTCTGAAACAGGTTCTTGAGATTCGTCAGCATTTACTTTTTTTCCATTAGGAAGAATTACATTTCCAGAAAGGTTTGTCCCTTCTTTATATTTCCAATCTTGTGCACCTTCATAAATTGCTGTATTTGGACATTCTGGTTCGCATGCACCACAATTGATACATTCATCAGTTATTATAATTGCCATGGTTTATTTCTTATAGTTTGTGTAACTTTGCAGCTGCAAAAATAAAGCCTAATTTACTTAGAAACAAATTTAATGGAATTAATAAAAAGCAGATTGGAAGCTTTTAACAAATTGGGAATTTTCTTAGGACAATTTTCAAGAAAAAGCATTTTGAAGGATGAAACGATTGCATTTAACGAATTGTTTTTTGATGGATTTTTGCATCAACTGAAATTAGCTCAAGAACACAATTCTTGGTTTACCAGAGAAAATATACTATTTGCTATTGAAAATTGGGCAAATGCGCTTCAAAAATCAAACTTGGAATTATGGATTTCTAAGGAAAATCTGACAGAAATTTCTCCTAAAAAAGTGGCTATTATTATGGCTGGAAACATTCCTTTGGTTGGTTTTCATGATTTTTTATCAGTGTTGATTTCTGGACATTCCGTTTTGGTAAAACAATCTTCTAATGACAAACATTTGTTGCCTTTTTTAGCAAAATATCTTGAATATGTGGAACCTTCAATAAAAGGAAAAATCACTTTTAAAGATGAAAAACTAACAGATTTTGATGCTATCATTGCCACAGGAAGTAACAATACTGCGCGTTATTTTGAATATTATTTTGGGAACAAACCCAATATTATTCGCAAAAGTCGCAATTCAGTTGCTGTGATTACAGGTAATGAAACTGAAGAAGATTTTGAAAAATTATCTGATGATATTTTCACCTATTTTGGCTTGGGTTGCAGAAGTGTTTCCAAATTATATGTTCCCGAAAATTTTGATTTCAATCATTTTTTTAATGGAATGTATAGCAAAAAAGATATTATTTATAATGCCAAATACGCCAACAATTACGATTACAATAAGGCAGTGTATTTGATGAGCGAGTTTGATTTGCTAGAAAACGGATTTCTAATGATCAAAGAAGACGAAAGTTACTCCTCTCCTATTGCGACTGTTTTTTTTGAATATTATGACAATCCAATTGATTTAAAAATAAAATTATACCAAGACAAAGAACTCATTCAATGTATCGTCTCTAAAGATTTTTTGCCTGACGAAATTCCTTTTGGCGAAACTCAAAATCCACAATTGTGGGACTATGCAGATGGTATTAATACGTTGAATTTTTTATCCAAAATATAAAAAATAGTCTCGAGGAAAAAACGTAAAAACGTAAAAACTTTGAAGCTTTGAAACTCTGAAAATCAGAAACACAAAAAAAATGAAAAAACACAATTTTAGTGCAGGACCTTGTATTTTACCACAATCAGTAATTGAAAAAGCAGCAGCTGCAATTTTAAATTTTAACGATGATAATTTGTCCTTAATAGAAATTTCGCACAGAAGTAAACCTTTTGTGGATGTGATGGACAAAGCACGAAAATTGGCTTTAGAATTGTTGGGTTTGGAAAATAAAGGCTATCAAGCAATTTATTTACAAGGTGGTGCAAGTCTGCAATTTTTGATGGTTGCTTACAATTTATTAGAGAAAAAAGCAGCCTATTTAGACACTGGAACTTGGGCAAACAACGCCATTAAAGAAGCAAAAAATTTTGGACAGGTTGTTGAAGTAGCTTCATCTAAAAATCACAATTACAATCATATACCCAAAAATTATAGTATTCCAACTGATGTTGATTATTTTCACGTAACAAGCAATAATACCATTTTTGGAACTCAAATGAAAGAATTTCCACAAACCAATGTTCCAATGATTTGCGACATGAGTTCTGATATTTTTTCTCGTCAATTAGACTTTTCAAAATTCGATTTGATTTACGCTGGAGCACAAAAAAATATGGGGCCTGCAGGTGCAACTTTGGTGGTTGTAAAAGAAGACTTGTTGGGAAAAGTTTCAAGAAAAATTCCATCAATTTTAGATTATAAAGTGCACATCAGTAAAGAAAGTATGTTCAACACACCTCCTGTTTTTGCTGTGTACGTTTCTTTATTGACATTAGAATGGTTGAAAAATTTGGGTGGAATCCCATTCATTGAAAATGTGAATAATCAAAAAGCAGCACTTATTTACGACGAAATTGACAGAAATTCGCTATTTGTTGGTTTTGCCGCCAAAGAAGACAGAAGTTTTATGAATGCTACTTTCAATTTGGTTGATGAATCGTTAAAATCAACTTTTGAAACACTTTTAAAAGAAGCAGGAATTAGTGGTTTGAGTGGTCACAGAAGTGTTGGTGGTTATAGAGCAAGTATGTATAATGCATTGCCTTTGTATAGTGTTCAGGCTTTGGTTGATGTGATGCAAGAGTTAGAAAGAAGAAGTTAGATATTAGAAGTTAGATATTAGAAGTTAGATATTAG
>DAIUBY010000120.1:0-4468 GCA_036846425.1 Polaribacter sp. | reverse complement strand
AAATATGTATAATAATGTCGCTTAACTTATTATCCCATTTTTATTTGCATATACAGTCAAAATGCTTATCATAAAATTAAAAAGGGAGAAACCAAATTATCCTTGGAACATTTTTTAAATATATATTCAATTTTAGAGGAGGAGCCTCATACTTTTTTTGATTAAGTTTTTATAAATTGGTTTTTCCAACTATCTTTGCATCGTTCTCACAAAGGGGTGCTAATTTAGTTGGTAGTTCGTAGTTTGAAGTCTTTAGAAATACTAAAGACTAACAACTAAAAGCTAAAGACTAAAAAGGCTGAGATCATACCCAATGAACCTGAGCAAGTAATGTTGCTAAGGGATTGCGAGCGTAAAGAAAACATCTTGTAGATGTTTTTAGTGAGTAGCGAAAAAGCTGTGCTTTTTCTTCTAATCATCGCTCAAACAATTAATTATTCAATAATAATCACAAGAATAATTACCTCTTTTTATTCGTTTTAAAATTTTTTAAAATGAAAAAAATATCCATTTTTTTATTCTTGTTTGTAAGTACACTTGCAAACGCCCAATCGTTTTTAGTTAAAGGAATTGTTTATGATGAAAACAAAAATCCTTTAGAAGGAGCTTCAGTATCTATTATCGATTCAGAAATTGGTTCAGTTACCAATTCAAAAGGTCAATATGAGATAAAATTAAATTCTGGAGATTATTATCTTGAAGCCAAATATCTTGGCTATGAAAGCAAATTACAAGGAATTGCTGTAATTAATAAAAATGTTGAAGCAGATTTTTATTTGTCCCCAAAATTAACAGTTTTAGATGAAGTTTTGGTGTCTGCAGTTCGTGTAAATGCAGATATTCCTGTAACTTTTTCAAACTTTTCTAAAAAGGAAATTGCCAAGCGAAATCTAGGTCAAGACATTCCGATTTTGCTGAATTATTTGCCAAACGTAATTTCATCTTCTGATGCTGGTGCAGGAATTGGTTACACGTATATGAGCGTTCGTGGTTCTAATAACGAAAGAATTAATGTTACTGTAAATGGAATTCCTTATAACGATGCGGAAAGTCATGGCACTTTTTGGGTGAATTTGGGAGATTTTGCTTCATCAACCGAAAATTTGCAATTGCAACGTGGAGTTGGAACATCAACCAATGGTTCAGGCGCTTTTGGTGCAAGTTTAAATATCTTGACAGATGCCATTGCTGAAGAGGCTTTTGGTGAGATTTCCAATTCATTTGGATCTTTCAATACGCGAAAACATACTGTGAAATTCGGAACAGGAAAAATCAATAACAACCTTGAAATTTCGGGAAGATTGTCTAATATTTATTCTGATGGTTATGTTGACAGAGCTTTTGCTGATTTAAAATCCTACTTTTTACAAGCAAGTTTTGTGGATGAAAATACATTAATCAAAGCCATCAGTTTTGGTGGAAATGAACAAACATATCAATCTTGGTTTGGTTTGACTGCTGATGAATTAGCAGAAAATCGCAGACAAAATCCATATACCTATGAAAACGAAACAGACAATTATCAGCAAGATCATTATCAATTGCATTGGAACGAACAATGGAACAAAAATTGGTCAACAAATTTGGGGTTGAATTACACCAAAGGTTCAGGATATTTTGAGCAATTCAAGGAAGAAGAAGATGCTGCAGCACTCAATAATTTGATTGTTGATGGAACAGATGCTATTGTAAGACGTTGGTTAGACAATGATTTTTATGTCATCAATTTCAACACCAATTACAAAACTGATAAACTGAATTTTATCACAGGAATTTCGTATTCCAATTACACAGGAGATCATTTTGGCGAAGTCATTTGGGGCGAAAATTTGGCTCAAAATACCCAAATTAGAGATCGTTATTATTTTTCTGATGCTACCAAAAATGATTTTTCTTTGTTTGCAAAAGCAAATTTTAGTCTTAGTGAAAAACTTTCTGCTTATGCAGATTTGCAAGGACGTTTTGTGAGTTATCAAACACAAGGAATTACCAATGATATTGTTCCTATTGATGTAAATACCAATTTCAATTTTTTCAATCCGAAGTTTGGTTTTACTTATAAAAGCAATGAAAACAACAATTTTTACACCTCATTTGCTGTGGCAAATAGAGAGCCAAATAGAAACGATTTTGAAAATGGCATCAATTCGCACGAAACACTTTTTGACTATGAATTGGGTTGGAGAGTAACATCGGAAAATGTCAAAATCAATACCAATATCTACTACATGGATTACAAAAACCAATTGGTGTTGACAGGAGCCATTGATGGAGTTGGTGCGCCAATTAGAGCAACTTCTGGAAATAGTTACAGACTTGGTTTAGAAATTGATGCTGATATTCGCTTGAACAACAAATTTTCTATCAAACCAAATGCTGCTTTTAGTTCGAATAAAAACACAGATTTTGTTTCGGAAATTGATGGGGTTTTGCAAAATTTAGGAAATACCAATTTGTCATTTTCGCCAAATGTTGTGATGGGAAATATTCTATCTTATCAACCAAAAGAAAATGTTCAAATTTCCTTATTATCAAAATTTGTTGGGAAACAATTTATGAGTAATTTGAGTAGTAAAGTGTCTGAAAATGATGTGTTGGATTCCTTTTTTACAAGCGATTTGAATGTAGTTTATCAGCTAAAAACGACTAAAATTTTTAAAACCATAACGTTTACAGCCTTGATTAACAATATTTTTAATGCAGAATTTGTTGATAGAGGTTACTATTACACGTTTGATGATACTTGGTCAAATCCGAATGCAATTACTACTATGGATGGAGCAGGATATTATCCACAAGCAACCAGAAATTTTTTAGTGGGAGTTACTTTGAATTTTTAAAATTTATGATTATTTTCTATTAAATAATCCTTTTTTCAATTCATACATTGAGCCTTCATTATTTTATGGTAGTGAAGGTTTTTTGTTTTTGATTTTAGTTGAGTTTTGCTTTAAAAACTTTTTTAAAATTTGTTAAACTAAAATTAAAGATAGATATTTAACAAATTTTACAGCAATAAAATACTTTGAAAAAACAAATAAATGATCTCTTTTCAGAGATAATTGAAAAAGAGAGAGAATCTAAATATTCAAATAATTTTGAAAACTTAATTAATAGCTTTGATGAAAAGTTCAATGAGTTAAAATCTGAATCAAAAAGATTAAATATTGAAACTTACATTAATAGTAATTCAACTGAAAAAGGATTATGTGTGTTTTTTTATGAAGATAAACCATTTTATGTTGGAATTTCGGGAAATATAAGAAAAAGGATTATGCAACATGTAAATGGAAGAAGTGAAACAACATCAACTCTTGCATATAAAATAGCAAAATTAATTTTTGAAAAAAAGGGTAAAAAACATACAAGAACAAAAAAAGATTTTTTTGAGAATAATATAGAATTAATTAATAAAATTAAAATTTGTTTAAAAGAGATGAAACTTGCAATTATTGAAATATCAGATGATGATGAATTAGCGCTTTTTGAAATTTATTGTTCAATGAAATTCAAAACAAGTTTAAATTCATTTAAAACACATTGAGAATATAAGAATCTTTATTAAAAATAAACAAACCTAAATTTATAATCTAAAACTTATATTATGACTGAAAATGAAAAATTAGAGAACCAGAAAATTAAAGCAAAGGAATATTTTGATAGTGGAGTTAAAAAATCTAATCTAAAGGATTATAATGGTGCTATTGAAAATTTAAAAAAAGCTACTGAAATATCACCAACTTTTGCAATTCCTTATTACAATAGTGCTTTCATAAAAATGAAACTTAACGATTATTCAGGAGCCATTGAAGATTTTGATATGGCAATAAAACTCAAGCCAGAAAATGTAATGTCATATTATTTTGTGAATTCATACCATAATAGAGGTCGTGCAAAATTTTGTTTAAAAGATTATAAAGGAGCAATATTAGATTTTAATAAAGCAATAGAAGAAAAACCAAAATTTTCGCTTGCATATTATAATAGAGGTATTTGTAAAATTAACCTTAATGAAAAGCTTGATGGAGAACTAGATATTGCCAAAGCCATAGAATTAGGATACAGAGTATGAAATCAATTGAAAAAGTATGTCAAAACTGTAAACATTTATTTATATCTGGGATGTTGCAAAGTTGGGGTGGAACAGCAGGTTATTGTTTATTAATACAAAATGATACTAGTATACCCTTACTAAAAACTGAAAATGGAATTCCTAAAGCAAAAATAGAATCCATGAAACAAATAACAGATAGTTGCAATAAATTTGAGGAATCAAAAAGATTAAAATAGATTGGTATCATAAAAAACTAACAAATCTCAAATTCTCAACCCAAAAACCCCTCAATCAAATCTCTTGAATGCGTAGTTTTTGGAATGGGAAAATCGAACCAATTTTGTAGATTTTCTTTATAGCCAACATTGTTTAAATAATTATGCAATGCCAAGTTTAATCCTTTTGTATATTTTG
>DAIUBY010000119.1:0-4495 GCA_036846425.1 Polaribacter sp. | reverse complement strand
GAAGAAGTTCGCTTGCTTTTTGTGCCTGTTTCTTGATAAATTGAAAATCCTAATCCTAAAAATGCAGCAAAGAAAATTACAAAACACACTACATAAACGCCTTTAAATCTTGAACTTGCAATTTGAATTCTTTCTTTGAATGAATTTGGAATTCCTCTTACATAGAACAATGCTGATAAAATCAACAGCGTTAATCCACATAATATCCAATACAATTTATACACTAAATAGGGTGTTAAAAATCCGTAGGAATTCATGTCAGAATAACTATATCCTGGACCTTCATTGTATTTAAAAATCTCTTGTTCAATGCCCGCTAATGATAAAAATGGAATTCCAATAGAAAGTACTAATAATAAAAACAACCCTAAATATGGATTTCCAATCAATGTTTGAATAAAGATTGCCAACATTGCCCAAATAAAATAATTGAGAAATTCTAGGATAAATAATTCTACGATATAATGTAAAATTTCAAAATTGTAATAGCCTTTATAGATTTGAAATATCATTCCAGAAACCATGATTACTGCTAACAAAACAAATTGCATTTTTACCAAAGCAACTACTTTTGAAAATAATAATGTCCAATTTGGAATGGGAGTTGCATCCACCAAATGATTCAAATTAGAGATTTTTGCTCTGTGAACCAACATTCCTGCATATAAAAAAGTACAAATAATGATGGATAAAGAAAAAACGTTTCCAATATCCAACATTTTCCAAGTTACTGGTAATGTGGCTGTTCCAAAAATATTTCCAATTTCTGATAAACCAACAATCATCAACACCATTCCAACTAGAACAATCGAAATAAAAGGCCAACTTTTGATAATGTATTTAAAATCGATATTTGATAATTTCCAAAGAGTTTTTAAATTCTGTAAAAATGAAAAATCATAAGAAACTTTGGGTAAAGAAATGGTTGTAATTCCACTAAAATTGGTTTTGGTAACTCTTTCTCCTTTCGACTTTTTGAACGAAAAAGACATTGCATTTTGACTGAATGAAAAAAAACGAAACACCAATCCAAAAACCAAACTCGCAATTGCCAACCATAGCATACGATTGTAAATAATCATTTCTTCCAAAGGAATTTGCATTTCATTTTGTTCAGATGGTGTCCAATATTTGGTGTAATAATTCACTGAAGCAGCTCCAAAAGGATCTAAAATTGCCAATAATCCTCTTTGTTCAGGCTCAGAAAGTGAACTTTCTAAAACACCTTGCACAAAAAGCAACACAATTACCATGATAAATCCTGCAGCAATATTTCGTGTAAAAGTTACGACTGCAAAAACAATCGCTCCAAACAATAAAATATTAGGTAAAATAAAAACCAAATATGCCTTAAAATAGGTTGACAATTGTAAGGGAGCAACCAATTCTTGATTAGTTCCCGGAAAAATAAAACCAATCATCATTCCAATTGCAATTGAAAAAACAATGATAGTAACTACTACAATTCCACTAAAAAACTTGGCAAATAAGTAATTGGCTTTTGTAAAAGGGTAAGAGTACAAAATGGTGTGCATTTCACTTTTAAAATCCCTGTGAATGGAAACTCCAATTATGGATGGAAATAAAAAGAAAATAAATATGGTAAGACCATTCAGTAAATTATTCACTCCAATTGGCGAATTCACAATTCTTGAGGAACCTGTTGTTGCTGTAATCGAATCAAAAAAACCAGCAGCAGCTGCAGATAAAAAGAATGATAATAAGAAAAAAATGACCAAATAAATATAAAATGCTGGCTTGTTGAACCAGTATTTTATTTCTTGTTTGAATATTGTTGAAAACATACGTTTTGATATTAGAAGTTAGATTTTAGAAGTTAGAAGTGAACTTTGAACTTTAAATTTCGAACTTTAAACTGTTTGTGGTTCATCCTTTTTCAGTGCAATAAAATACACATCATCCAACTGAGGTTCAACTGATACAAAATCTTCAGAAGGTTTTTCTAAGGAATGTACTCTGATATTTAAGGTGTTATCTTGATTATAGCTTGATGACAAAATATTAAACAACTGTTGATTTTCCTCAACTTCTTCTCTATTGATTACTTTTTTCCAAATTGTTCCTTCCAATTCTGAAGTCGCTTTTTGTGGAGTTGTGTGATTTAAAATGTTTCCACCATTCAAAATTGCCATTTCATTACACAATTCTTTTACATCATCCACAATGTGCGTTGAAAAAATTACAGTACAATTTGTGCCAACTTCACGCAAAACATTCAAAAAACGATGTCTTTCTGCTGGATCCAAACCTGCAGTTGGTTCATCAACAATAATCAATTTTGGATTGTTCAATAGCAATTGTGCAATGCCAAAACGCTGTTTCATTCCACCAGAATAACCTGCTACGTATTTTTTACGAACATCATATAAATTCGTGATTTCCAACACTTCTTTCACTAAAGCTTCTCGTTCTTTTTTGTTTGAAACTCCTTTTAAAGTAGCAAAATAATCCAACAAATCCACAGCTGACATTTTTGGATACACTCCAAAAGATTGAGGCAAATAGCCCAACACTTTTCTCAAAGCCATTTTATCTTCCAAAACATTGATATCACCAAAATAAATTTCACCAGCATCAGGGCTTTGTAATGTTGCAATTGTTCGCATCAAGGTTGATTTTCCTGCGCCATTTGGTCCTAACAAACCAAACATTCCAGTTCCGATTTCGATGCTCAAATTGTCAATAGCTTTTACACCATTTGAATATGTTTTTGTTAAATTTTTGATGACTAACTTCATAATGTTGGATTTATTGATTTTTGAAAGTTTGTTATTTGTGTAAAAATAGAGACTTTTGTTACAATTTTTAAGAATTATTTTCATCAATATCCTGAAAAATCGTTTTATTTTTACAAAAAATTAAATTAAAAAAATGTCAAATACATCAATACTTACTGAAAATTCGCTCAAATTTTTAGAAAAATATTTAAATAACGCTGCTCCAACAGGTTATGAATGGGAAGGTCAAAAAATTTGGATGGAATATCTAAAACCTTATGTAGATACTTTTATCACAGATACTTATGGAACTGCAGTTGGAATTATCAATCCTGATGCTACATACAAAGTGGTAATTGAAGGTCATGCAGATGAAATTTCTTGGTATGTGAATTACATTTCTGATAAAGGTTTGATTTATGTTACCAGAAATGGAGGAAGTGACCATCAAATTGCGCCAAGTAAAATTGTAAATATTCATACCAAAAATGGCATTGTAAAAGGCGTTTTTGGATGGCCAGCAATTCATACAAGAGAAAGAGCTACAGAAGAATCTCCAAAACCAGAAAATATTTTTATTGATTGTGGTTGTTCAACCAAAGAAGAAGTTGAAAAATTAGGAGTTCATGTTGGTTGTGTAATAACCTATCCTGATACTTTTCATATTTTGAATGGTAACAAATTCGTTTGCAGAGCTTTGGATAACAGAATGGGAGGTTTTATGATTGCTGAAGTTGCACGTTTGCTGAAAGAAAACAACATCAAATTGCCTTTTGGATTGTATGTAACCAATTCTGTGCAAGAAGAAATTGGTTTGCGAGGCGCAGAAATGATTACACAAACCATCAAACCAAATGTTGCGATTTGTACTGATGTAACGCATGATACTACTACTCCAATGATTGATGTTAAAAAAACTGGTCACATGGAATTAGGAAAAGGTCCTGTAATTGCGTATGCACCTGCAGTGCAACAAAAATTACGCGATTTAATTACGCAAACTGCCGAAGAAAATAACATTCCTTATCAAAGAAATGCGTTATCAAGAGCCACAGGAACTGACACTGATGCTTTTGCGTATAGCAATGGTGGTGTGGCTTCAGCACTGATTTCTTTGCCTTTGCGTTACATGCATACCACTGTTGAAATGGTTCACAGAGAAGATGTTGAAAACGTTATCAAAATGATTTATGAAACCTTGTTGAAAATCAAAGCTGGAGAAACTTTTTCTTATTTTTAATAACTAAAAATGACAAAAATCTCACCATTTTCATCAATACTTTTTTGTGAAATTGGTGAAATTCGTGTCTTAAAAAAATGGACGAACTTATAGAGATTCTAACTCCTGATGGAAAATCAACAGGGAAAGTTGCTTTAAAATCAGAAGCACATAAAAATGGTTGGTTTCATGCCACTGTTCATATTTGGTTGTACACAAAAGATGACAAAATTTTGTTGCAAAAAAGAGCCATGACCAAAAAAGTATTTCCAGGTTTGTGGGATATTTCTGTTGCAGGGCATATTGCTGCAGGAGAAAGCGTTTTAGAAGCAGCAATTAGAGAAGTTGAGGAAGAATTAGGATTGAAAATCAACGCAAATGATTTGAAAAAAATAGGCACAAGAATTCATCAAGTTTCGCATGCAAATGGCATTCAAGACAATGAACATCATCATGTTTTTATTGCTGAATTAAAAGCTCCATTGAGTGATTTAAATATTCAAAGAGAAGAAGTTGACGACGTTCAATTGTTTGATTT
>DAIUBY010000118.1:0-4545 GCA_036846425.1 Polaribacter sp. | reverse complement strand
ACATTATTTATTTTTTCGAGTTGGCTTTCTTTGGTATTATCTGAAAAAATTCCATATTCATCAATAACTCTTAGGTTTGTTACTGCCCAAATATTGTTATTTCTATCAAGTACTTTATACGCAAAGTAACCTATAAAAGGCACAGCCAACAACAATCCTAAACTGCCAACAGAAGTTGTTGCCAATAATCCTCCTAAGACCAAACCTAGCAACATTGCAAAAAATGGTGTAACCAATGTAAACCAATGAGGTTTGATCTCTAATATTAATTTTTCATCTTTTTTTAATGTAGTTTTCATTGGTACACTATTTTTAAAAGTTTAATTTTTTAGTTTAATTATATTTACTAACTATTTATTTTTCAATTGTTTAAAATAAAATCAATTTTCTTTAAATTCGGAATCAATATCGTCAAACAGAAAATCATCTGTTTTTTTAAATTGAGTTCCTGATTTTATTTCCTTGTTTTTTTTGAGTGAAATTTTAAAATCATCAGGTTTTCCAAGCATTCGAATGTTGATAAATCGCATGCGTTTTTCTGGATCTTTAATAATCAATTCATCTTCTTGTTCAGGACTAATTTCTTTTGGTTTTCTTTTAAAAAGCTTATTAAATGCGGCTTGTCCAACAATTTTTAATGGAACGCGAATGTAATAATCCATATTCAAATCTACAGTTTGGCTTCCTGAAATTTCTAAATATCCTAAAGTGGAATTGATCATCATATTTGGAAAAGACAATTCGCCATTTTTTAAAATAAAGCGATTTTCCAATTTATCAAATTTAATTCGGTTTAGATTTTTATCTCCAAAATAAGTTGACATGGCTTGCATTGGCGCAAAATTATCCAATCTTCCATTTTCGATAGAAACATCCATTTGTAAATTAGAATCATTAATTATTGGTGTTAAATCATTGTGAAGCAATATTTTACCTGTAATTCTTCCCGTTAATAATCCATGTAAATTGTCTGAAATTAATTGGTCTTGACCAAAATTATCAAATTTGATGAACAATTTATCCAAATCTACTTTTTGTAATTTGATATCAGGATTCAAATAAATATTTTTTGGATTAGAACCATTAAAATACCCTGAAATATCAACCAAACCATTGGCTGCTAAAAACTGCAATTTGTCCACATAAATCATGTGATTTTTTGCAACTTTAACTTGACCTGCAATGTTTTGCAAATGAAATTTTTCATACGTCAAATCATTTATTTTGGCATTCAAAATAAGATTTGGAAAAGGTTTTTCAAAAATATTTGGTACTGCATCATGATCGATTTTTTCAGTAATTGCTGGCTGATTATAGGTTATAATTTCGTTTATATTTAATCTTTTGGATTGAATATTTAGTTGATGAAAATTGGAATTTTCTTTTGTATAATACGTTCCATTAACTTTAAAATCATTATTTCCAATATTTCCTGAAAAATCTTTAATCTTTAAAATATCATTTTCAAGATGCACATTTCCGTTAAAGCCATGCAATTTCAGAGGATGAATTTTTAGTTTTGCTTTCAATTCTGTTAGGTAAAAATCAGTTGATTGCAACGTATTTTTTTGATAATGAAGCAACACATTTCCATGAAGTTTCAGCTCTTTTACATCTTCATTTCTATATTCTTTTGGCATAAAATTGTTGCCTTTGTAAGTAAAAATATCTTTAAAATGAATTTCTTTACTTGTCAAATCAAAATCGATATTGGTATCACCCATTTTATTTTCTGCTAACCACAAATCGTAATGACCAATTTTTCCTTCAAAATGAAAATCAGAAGTATCCAATTTTCCATCAAAACGTTTGACAGAAATATCCTTGTTATCAATATAAAAAACGCCATTAATGTTATTCAATTGATGATGGTAATTTTTTAGGTTTGCTGAAATATTGGTTATATAATAATTTCCAATTGGCAATGATTTTGACGTGTTGAAAGTGTTGGCTTTTCCGTTAAAATTCAAATCAAACTTCAAATTGGAAACTACTTCGTCAATAGTTGAAGGTGTTTCCTTTTTTGGCATCAGTTGTTTAACATCCAATTTGTTTGATTTTATGTGCAATTCTGCCTGAATTTGCTCATCTGCTTTGTGAATAATTGCAGGAATATTGATAATTTTTCCATTGATAGCCACATCACTTTCAGCCAATTTGAAGCTGCAGTTTTTCAAATCTAAATTTTCGCCATTTACATTGGCTTCCAAATTTAAATTACTAAGTGGCAAATGATATTTGTCCGATTTGAAATTAAGATTTTTAATTTGAAGCTTTGAAAAATACGCTTGATTGAAATCTTCCAACGCTTTTTCTGGTTGTTGCAAATCAATGATATCGTGAAAATTCATTGATATCAACACTTGACCTGAAAGATTTTTTAAATCTTTCAACTTGAAAAATTTACCAAAAAAATCCAAATCCAAATCCGCATCTAAACGCATGTCAATTTCGGGCGAATCAAAATTTACAACCTTCAAATTGGCTTTGAATTTTCCAACTTCTGGTCTTGCACTAAAATCTTTCAATTCAAACACAGAAGTGGAATTACTGTTATTTTCGCCATTGGTAAAGGTGCAATTAAAACCCAATTTATCCAATACTTTTTTAGAATCTTTATCTTTGATATATCCGTCTTTACAGCCAAAAGTAGCATCTATTGCTGGAATTTGATTGTTAGCAGTTTTGCCTTTTACATGCGCATCAAAATATATTTTTCCAAGATTTTCATAGCTTTTGAGTGTTGGAATTAAATCTTCAGGAGCAAAAGCAATCAACAAATCGAAATTGGGTTTTTTACCAGAAAACGCTAAATCAACAAACATTTCATCATCAATATCAATCATGCCAATCATATCAAAAGCTGCTCCTTCTAGTTTTAATGTCGATTTTTTGAAATTAACAATATGAGTCAATTTATCAAAATCAAAATCGGTTTGCAATTCTAAATGTTTGTGATAGATGTAAGTAGGTTTTTTGTCTTTAAAAACATTCAACATAAACTGACTGTCTAAACTTAAAATGATTTCTTTTGCTGTTTTTTCAAATGAAGCAACAGCTTTTTTCACATCAACCTCAACCAAAATTTTGGTAGCAATTATTTCTTTTTTTACATCGATATTGGAAATTTTTATTTGGTCAATGTCTAGTTTAAAAGGTTTGTTCGTTTCATCAATTTCTTCGTCAAAAGGCTCAAAAGCACGTGCAATATTGAGTTCGTTATTTTCATATTGTTTGATATTGATAAATCCATCTTTTAGTGCGATTTTTTTAATTTGAAAATCACTTTTGATGATTTGCCAAAAATCAAAACCAATGTAAGCCGTTTTTACATCAATAATTGCCAAGCTATCTGTAGATTTTGTTTCAAAAACTTTTACATTTTTGAGTTTTAAGGATATGTAAGGAAAATTTTCTAGTGGAGAAATGGTGGTTTTATCAATGGCAATAAAACCTTTGTAAGATTTATTTGTTTGGCTGATAATTTTTGAAATGATGGCATCTTTTTTAACATACACAAAGGTTGATGCTGCAATAAAAACAACTAAAAATCCCAAAAAACCATACAAAAGTACTTTGCGAAAGAGTTTGGAATTAAAGCGTTTTTTTTTCATTTTCAGTTCTTATCTTGGACAAATTTATTGATTTTTTGTTTCAATTTTATGAACTTCAAAAAATGGTTTTATTATGAGGCGAAATATATTTTTTGAAAATTATTTATTATACTTTTTTTTTTATTCTTCTCATAGATTTGAATCAGAATAATCACGTAAATAATTTGGTTTTGGATTACTCTAAGTTGGGTTTACTTGAATTTGTCCACCAATTGCTTTTAAAACTTTCATAATTGTTGCGAATTGTGGTTTTGCTCCATCAGATAATGCTTTGTATAAACTAGGTCTGCTCAAACCAGTTTCTTCAGCAATTTTTGTCATACCAATAGCTTTTGCAATATGTCCAATTGCATTAATCACATCTGCATTGTCTCCTTCTTCTAACACAGTATTAAGATATTCTGCAATCATTTCTTTACTTTCTAAATAATCTGCTATTTCAAATTTTGAAGTCTCCATTTTTTACCTATTTAATTTTTTCCAAATTTCTTTTGCTTTATTAATATCCTTTTGTTGTGTAGATTTATCTCCTCCTAGTAATAGAATAATTATTTTTCCATCCTTTTCTTTGAAATAAACACGATAACCTTTTGCGAAATTTACCTTCAGTTCTCTAATTCCATCTCCAACATGTTCACAATCTCCAAAATGTTCATCATTTTCTAATTTCTGAATTCTAAACAAAATTTTTGCTTTTGATTTAAGGTCTTTAAGTTTTTTTAACCATTTGTCAAATTCAGTTGTTTTCTCAATAAAAAACATATAGAGTGTATCTAAGTGAATACAAATTTAGATAATTTTATTTGATTAATTTTGCTTAACTTAAGTTTTTTCGGATTTAAATGACATAATTTTTGAAACTTTCTTAAGAGCAAAGAATTTCCAACGGAAATTCTGAAGTTGGCAAACAAGCAACAACCTTTGGTGAAGC
>DAIUBY010000117.1:0-4628 GCA_036846425.1 Polaribacter sp. | reverse complement strand
AGCTACTTATGGTACAACTAAAATTATTTTTAGATAACAAATCTTAATTTTATATCAACAAAAGACTGTCAATTTTGGCAGTCTTTTTTTTGATATGCATATAATATTATAAAAAGAAAAGAGTCAAAAGCTACACTTTTTGACTCTTTTCAAACTATTAAAAACTAACTAACCAATAACTAAAATACGGTTGTAATGTATTTGTAGTTATATTTTCTTTTGGCATTCCAAGTACTTCTTTTGTATTGGAAAATTTCGGTTGTATTGATTTTCTTTTCTTCTTTAATTTTTATGTTTGAAGTATTCATATTTTTAAATTTTATTTACACATATAGGACGTTTGCGTTCTAAATACGTTACGAAACACAAAACTGTTTAACAAAGATTTAAGAATTTCAAAAATTTGAGAAACCATAAAAATCTGTGTTTGATGCAAAAAAAAGTCCAGCAAATGCTGGACTTTACTTTTAAAAAATTCTTTTTTATCTCTTATTGATTTCCAAGAATAATTGGCAATCCATCTTTTCCTGAACCAATAACAATTACTTTACTGTTTTCAGAACCTGCTAATTTTAAAGTAGCTTCAATTCCTTTTTCTTGTAGAATTTTATCTGTTAGAGAAGCACTTAAAATTAAGTTTGCTTTTGCTTTTCCTTCTGCATCAATCTGTTGTCTTTCTGCTTCTTTTTTCGCTTTTGCAATTCTAAATTCGTACTCTAAAGATTCTTGCTCTTGCTTTAATTTTGTCTCAATAGCATTTTTAATGGTTGTTGGCAATTTTACATCTTTTACCAAAACTCTTTTCACTCTAAGATATTGATCTTTCAAAATGATTTTAACTTCATCTAAAATTTCTTGTTCAATCACATCTCTTTTACTTGAATACAATTGCTCAGGCGTATAGCGCCCTACAACGCTTCTTGCAGCTGCATTGATTGCTGGATCTAACAATTCGCGTTCGTAATCTTCACCTTTGGTTTTGATTAGCAATCCCAAATTTTTATATTCAGGTTCGTACCAAACAGTGCCATTCACTCTTACTTCCAATCCATTGATAGACAGCACATTCATTTCATCAGAAACCGATTGTTGACGAACTTTTCTGATGATCATTTTATTCCATGGAGCCACAATTTGAAATCCTTCACCATAAGTTTTTTCAGTGTTTATTCCACCTAAAAATTGTTCAAAAACTACACCACCCTCACCAGGACCAATGGTTACTGTTGATTTTGAAATAACAATCAATAAAACTACTAAAAGGACAATTGTAAGAACACCACCCTTTGGAAAATTAAACTCTAATGGATTTTTTGACATAATTTTTATATTTTATTTTTTCAAATTTACTACTTATATAGGGGATTCACAATCGTTGTTTTCATAAAATTCCTGAGTATCCATTTCAAGCGTAACATGTTCTATTTGAAACTCGTCATGCAAAAGTGTACGAATTTCAGCTTTCAAATAAGCCACATCCTGCCATAAAACAACTGAATTATCAACAATTAATTGGGCTGAAAAAACGTTATACTCACCATCCATTGTCCATAAATGGCAATCTTGTACTGCTTTTATGTTTTTGTTTTCTAATAATCTTGCTTTGATTTCATCCATAGAAATTTTTAAAGGAGTGCCTTGCAACAATATCACAAAACTCTCTTTTCCGTTTTTAAATACATTAAACAGCACATAAAAAGCAATCAAAATTGATAAAATAGGATCTAAAATGGGAATTTCATAAAATTGCATGATGATACTTGCTACCAAAATGGCAATCCAACCCAACACATCTTCAAATAAATGCAATGCTACTACTTTTTCGTTGATAGATGTTCCTTTTCGAAGTTTTAAAACAGCAGCACCATTGATGATGATTCCTAAAAAAGCAAACCACATCATTCCTTTTGCATCCGAAATTTCGGGTGTGATGATTCTTGGAATTGATTTGATAATGACTAAAATTGACCCTACAAAAAGAATGGTTGAGTTGATAATTGCACCCAACAACGAAAATCGTTGAAATCCATATGAATAGGTTTTGGTGGCTTTTTTCTTAGAAATTTTCTGAAAATACCAAGCCATACCTAAACTAATGCTATCGCCCAAATCATGCACAGCATCAGACATGATTGCCATACTATTGGTGTAAAACCCACCAATAAATTCGACAATTGTAAAAAAAGTATTGAGCAAAAAAGCAATCCCTATATTTTCTGAGGAAGAATTTTGATGCGAATGTTGGTGTGAATGTTGATGTCCCATGAATTAAATTTTACCAATATATTTTCTGATAAACCATTCAACTGTCAACAACCCAATAATTACAAACAATATCCATTTCCAATCCAATAATTCTTGCTCTTTTTTTGATGCTTTTTGAATCGTATAAAAAGAGTCATTTTTAGAAAGTTCATAAATCAAATCTGAAATTTGATTTTTGGAATACACTTTTCCTCCTGAATTTGAAGCTATTTTCTGAAGTTTTTCCACATTGGCACTCGTAAATTGAGCTTCCATTTGATAATCAGAAATTACAAATTGTCCAGATTTTTTGAGATTTTGTCCCAAAACACTCACTGAATAAGAGTAGATTCCTGAAGCCAAATTTTCAATACTTACTTGATAGGAATTATTGAGCAATGAAAATGGAAGTTTCAAAACTTTTTTGGTAGTTTCATTGGTAATGCTGTTTTCCAAAGAAGCTCTTGGATCAAACTTATAGGTATTGTCTAAGTAAAACGCAGCTATATTAATGGTTGAATTGGCGGTATATAAACTTTCTGCATAGACTTCTAAACGATTTTTCTTTTTGTTGGAAGCTAAAAAACTTACCAAATTCCCTATAAATGCGTCAAAATCTTCAAAAGAATTGGTGTTTAAAAAACTGGCAGCACGCCATTTCCAAATGCCTTCTCCAAAAATAGTAGCAAATTTTTGAGATTCAGTTCCCACAGTTGCCAACAAAGGCGCTTTTGATTGAATTCCATTGATATTTTGAAACAACAAGGTCTCATGAGGTATGCTGAAAATCACTTCACCAAAACGATCTTTCAAAGGAGGAAAATCAGTAAAAGCAATATTATCTTGCAAAAATGTAGCATAACCATCATTGAAAATAGCACTGTAATTTTCGGTTTGATTGATGACTTTTTTTTGAAAACCCAATTGCTGTGCATTTACAAAATTCCAATCTGTGTTGGCTCCAGATATAAATAAAAAGGGCAATGTATTGGCTTTAATTTCAGTTAAAATATTTTTTAAGTTATTAGTAACTTGATATAATACAATCAATTGAAAATCATTAAGTTGATTATTAAAATCATTTATCAATGAAATGGTAGCTTTTCGCTGTTTATTGCTTTCAATGGCTTTTTTTAAAACACCAATATCAGGATGTAAAACAGACGTTAAAATCAATACATTTGTTTGCTCATCAATCACTTCTACAGTAAAATCTTTGTTGTTGTTATTCGTGTTTTTTTCATTCTTTATTTGTTGCAAAGAAGCTCTGTAAAAATGAATTCCTTTTGCAGTTGACTCAATGGAAGTTGTTATAGTAACCGCTTTTTTTTGTGCAGAAAAGGATACATTTTTACTGAAAATTGTTTTCCCTTTGGATGAAATTGTAAAAACGGATGTCACTTCCTCCTTTCCTTCATAATTAAGCAAAACTTCAATTGGAAATTGATTTCCTAAAAAACTGTACTTATTGGCATTTATTTGCGTGATTTTTACATCAGCATATTTGGTTGTATCTCCAAAAATTACAGGATAAATAGGTTGTTTTGAATTCAGAAATTCATAATCCGAACCAATGGTTTGATTGCCATCTGTCAATAAAATGATGGGCGCAATTTTATCAGAATTCAGTTTGTTGGTGGCTGAAATTGCTTCAAAAATATTGGTTTCGTTCTCTGAAAATGTTAGGCTGTCTTGGAGTTGTACTGTTTTTCCAAATTGAAAAGGTTGAATATCAAAATTGTTTTTGATGTCGGAATTGTTACTTAGCTTTTCTTGAAATACTGATAGGTTTTTTGTTTCATCAAAAAAAGCAATCGAAGCAGAATTGTCTGATATTAAATTCAAAACTGGTTTTTCGTTTTGATATACGTTACTTTCAAAACTTGGATTGATAAATAACGACATAAGTAAAAATAGGCTTAGTGCTCTTAAAATCAGAAGAAAAAGCGTGTATTGATGTCTACTTTTTTCTTTGTAATAATACTGAAAATAGGCTATTGAAAAACTCAATGCCAATGCTAAAAAAAGTAGAAAAATGACTGTTGGTTGCAAAAGTTTGATTTTAGTGGAAAGATATAAATATCATTGGGAAAAGAAAAACCTGCAACGTGATTTGTTGCAGGTTTTTGTAAAGTATCTTTTTGAATATTTTTTTATGTCAACATGCCACCATCCACAGAAAGTGTTTGACCTGTAATGTATGAACTCATATCAGAAGCTAGAAAAACACAGGCATTTGCAATGTCTTCAGGCTGTCCTCCTCTTTTTAATGGAATAGAATCCCTCCAACCTTGAACGGTTTTTTCGTCTAATTTATCAGTCATTTCTGTTTCGATAAAACCAGGAGCAATCACATTGCTACGTACATTTCTGGAACCTAATTC
>DAIUBY010000116.1:0-4648 GCA_036846425.1 Polaribacter sp. | reverse complement strand
AAATTATCCCTGTTTCAACTGCCATTTCCAAGCAGATGCTAAGGCTTCTTCAAGGCTGATTTCTGTTTTCCAGTGAAGCTCTTTGTTGGCTGTAGTAGTATCTGCATAGGCTGCAACAACATCTCCTTCGCGTCTGCCAACGATTTTGTAATTTAATTTTAGGTTGTTTACTTTTTCAAAAGCATTGATTACCTCTAATACAGTACTTCCTTTTCCTGTACCAATATTGAAGTACTCAAAAGTAGTTTTGTTTCTTTTTTCCATCAAGCGTTTTAGCGCAGCAATGTGTGCTTTTCCTAAGTCAACCACGTGAATATAATCTCTTACTGCTGTTCCATCAGAAGTTGGATAATCATCCCCAAAAACGGATAATTCTTTGCGAATTCCTGCAGCAGTTTGAGTAATGAATGGAATTAAATTTTGTGGCACTCCTAAAGGTAATTCTCCAATTTTGATACTTGGATGAGCGCCAATTGGATTGAAATAACGCAACGCAATACAATTGATTTTATGCGCATTGCTGGCATCTTTAATGATTTCTTCGCCAATTTGTTTGGTGTTTCCATACACAGATTCAGCTGGCTTTACAGGTGCATTTTCAGTAACTGGCAATTTATCTGCTTGTCCATAAACGGTGCATGAAGAAGAGAAAATAAAGTTGTCTAAGTTGCGATCTCTCATTTCTTGCAATAAATAAATCAACGAACTCAGGTTGTTTTCATAATATTCTAAAGGTTTTCCCATACTTTCTCCCACAGCTTTATAGGCTGCAAAATGGATGATGCCATCAATTTCATGGCTGTTGAAAAGGGTTTTCAAATCCTCTTTTTTACGAGTATCCATTTGATAAAAAATAGGCTTTTTGCCTGTAATTGAAGAGATATTATCTAAAACATTGAGGGTTGTATTCGATAAATCATCAATAATGATTACTTCAAAACCTTCGTTTTGTAATTCTACGACTGTGTGAGATCCAATAAAACCTAAACCTCCTGTTACTAAAATTTTTTTCATGATTGGTTGTTGATTGATAGTTTATTAATTTAAAAATTTGATGATAGTTTGTGTGATGAATGTCAGTTGCTCTTCATCCAACTCTGTATGCATAGGCAATGAAATGACTGTTTTTACCAATTCATTAGTAACTGGAAAATCCGCTTCATTGTATCTTGCATTTTGATATGCTTTTTGTGCATGCAATGCCACTGGATAATAAATCGCATTCGGAATTCCGGCTGCTAACAAATGTTTGTGCAATTCATCACGTTTTCCATTGGTGATTTTCAAAGTATATTGATGATACACATTGCAATCACAAAAATCACAGATTTCTCCACAATTTTTGGTCGTGTTTGATTGATTTGTAGGCGTAATAATTGCAGGATGATTTTTAAGCGCTTTTGTATAAAAACGAGCTGCATTTCTACGAGTATTGCAATACGAATCCAAATGAGGTAATTTAATTTTTAAAACGCCTGCCTGAATAGAATCCAAACGCGAGTTTACGCCTACAACATCATGATAATAACGTTCGTACATTCCATGATTTACAATGCCACGCAATTTGTGCGCTAACGCATCATCATTGGTAAAAATGGCTCCTCCATCTCCATAACAACCTAAGTTTTTTGATGGAAAAAATGATGTTGTCCCTACAATTCCAATAGTTCCTGCTTTTTGTTTTGTACCATTTTTAAAAGTATAATCAGCACCAATTGCTTGCGCATTGTCTTCAATAACATATAAATTATGCTCTTTTGCAATTTCTAAAATAGCTTCCATATTGGCAACTTGTCCGAACAAATGAACTGGAACAATTGCTTTTGTTTTTGGAGTAATGGCTTTTTTAATCGCATCAATATTGATATTGAATGTTTTTTCATCCACATCAACCAACACTGGTGTTAATTGCAATAAAGCAATTACTTCCACTGTTGCTGCGAACGTAAAATCGGCTGTAATTACTTCATCACCAGGTTTTAAATCCAAACCCATCATGGCAATTTGCAATGCGTCAGTTCCATTTGCACACGGAATTACGTGTTTTACATTCAAGTATTTTTCCAAATCCTCCTGAAACTCTTTAACCAAAGGCCCATTGATATATGTTGATGTGTTCAAGACATCTTGAATAGAATTATCAACAGCTTTTTTGATTTTTTCATATTGACCTTGCAAGTCAACCATTTGAATTTTTTTCATTGATTTTATAACTATTAGTGCCTCAAAAATACGACTTAAATCTATTATCTTTGTCAAGTTCAAAAATTTCCGAATGAAAAATTTTAAAAAATTTTTAAAGATTATAGGTTTCTTACTGATTCTTCTCGCAATTTTCGTTTTGTTTTACGCAAATTCGCTTAATCCAACCTACGAAGGAAAAATAAAATTGAGAAATCTTTCTCAGGAGGTTGCTGTTCATTTTGATGATTATGGAGTGCCACATATCAATGCTAAAAATCAAGAAGACGCTTATGTAGCTTTAGGATATATACATGCACAGTCACGTTTATGGCAAATGGAATTGATTCGCAGAATTGCTCCAGGAAGATTGTCAGAAATTTTTGGAAAAGACTTATTGAAAACGGATGTTTTTTTCAAAGGTTTAGGCATTGAAGAAGCTGCTGATAAAACAATTGCAAGTTTGGATAAAAACTCAGAAGCTTACAAATTGACGCAAAAATATTTAGATGGAATCAATCAATTTATTGATGAGGGAACTACTCCAATTGAGTTTCGTTTAGTGGGCATAAAAAAGGAAAAATACACGATTAAAGATGTGTATAATGTATTTGGATACATGGCTTTTAGTTTTGCTGTAGCTCACAAAACAGATCCATTATTAACTGAAATCAAAGAGAAATTGGGTGATGAATATGTTAATGAATTGCTAGGTTCATACACCAAAAATTTGACGATTATTCCATCAGAAATCAATCCAATCAAAGCTAATTTATCAATAGCTGTAAATGATATTATGAAAACCTTACCAGTATCAACATTTATTGGAAGTAATTCTTGGGTTATTGGTGCTGAAAAAACAAAAAACGGGAAAGTTATTTTTGCAAATGATCCTCATATTGGATTTTCTCAACCTTCAGTTTGGTATCAGAATCACATCAAAACTCCTGATTTTGAGATTTATGGTTTCAATATTGCCTTAATGCCTTTTCCATTATTAGGGCATAATAAAAAATTTGCTTATGGATTAACCATGTTGGCAAATGACGATTTGAATTTTTATGTCGAAGAAAATAACCCGAAAAATAGCAAAGAATACAAAACCAAAAACGGTTTTCAAAACTATGAATTCCGTACAAAAACAATCAAAATTAAAGACAATCCTGATACTACTTTTGTGGTAAAAGTGAGTAAACATGGACCAATTATGAATGGTTTGGTTGAGCATATTGAAGACAAAAGACCCATTGCCATGAATTGGATGTACACACAATTGGAAAACAAAACGTTGGATGTTGCGTATGAAATGAGTCATTCAAAGTCGCTATTTACATTCAAAAAAGCAGTTGAAAAAATTCATGCTCCAGGTTTGAATGTGATGTATGGAGATGCAGAAAATAATATTGCGTGGTTTGCATCCGCAAAATTGTATCAATTGCGTGAAGGGTTATCCTCAAAAATGTATTTGAATGGCGCTTCTGGTGAAGACGAAATTTTAGAATTTTTGCCTTTTGATGAAAATCCACAAGCGATCAATCCAAGTCAACATTTTGTGTATTCTGCTAATAATCAACCAGATTCTGTTCGCGGAAAATTGTATCCAGGTTATTATCAACCAGAAGATAGAGCCAAAAGGATTGTGAGTTTGTTGAAAGATAAAAATGATTTCACTAAAAATGATGTTGCCAAAATGTTGTTTGATGTAACTTCATCAACAACTCCTGAAATCAGCAAAAATTTATTAAAAAACATCCGTAAATCAAACTTGTCTGTTGCTGAAAAAACAGCGTTTGCGGTGTTAGAAAAATGGGATGGAAATCATTTGAAAAATGCTATTGCACCAACCATTTACAATCGGTTTTTGTACGAATTTTTAGTGGCAACTTTTAAAGATGAATTGGGAAAAGGTTTTGAATTGTTTTTGAATTCGCAGTTGCAAGACCAAGTGTTGGTTTCGCAAATAAATAATAAAAATTCGGTTTGGTGGGATGATATTACCACGAAAAATACTGTTGAAACACAAAACGTAATTATTGAAAAATCGTTTAAAAAAGCCATTTCATTTTTAGAAAATCAATTGGGTAAAAATGTAGAAAGTTGGAAATGGGAACGTGTCATTTCAGTGGAACATGAACATCCAATTGGAAAAGCAGGTGGTTTGTTGCGAAAAATGTTTAATGTTGGACCTTTTGAAACAATTGGAGGAAATGAGGTTATTAACAACCAAATTTTTAAATTAGATAGCACAGGAATTTACAAAATTACTGCAGGACCATCAACAAGAAGAGTGATTGATTTTTCGGATGTTGAGAGTAGTTTGTCGATTTTACCAACAGGACAATCAGGAGTTTTGCTAAGCAAACATTACAAAGATCAAGCAGAAAAATACTTGAATGGCGAGTTTATCAAAATGACATTAAACGCTGAAGAAATTAAAAAAATGAAAAATGTGTTGATTTTTATGCCT
>DAIUBY010000115.1:3319-4743 GCA_036846425.1 Polaribacter sp. | reverse complement strand
AAATAATAACCTCCATCAATTGCAGGTCCAATAACAACATCATTTTTGTCTAATTGCTGAAAAGCTGTTGAAATTATTTCTGGAGTCAAATCGTATAAATCACTACCAATAATAGCTACTTTTTCATATCCTTCTTCAAAAGATTGTTTAAAAGCATGTTGCATTTTCACCCCTAAATCTCCTTCTACTTGAAGGTACTTTTGAAATATTTCTGGATTCCAATTATCATTCTCGATTATTTTTTCAGAGTAAAAAACGGCTTTGTCTGATGTCACTTTTTGAGCAACTTCTTGCGTTTTTTTCAATAAAAATCGATAAATTTTTAAAGCAGTTTCATCGCCAATGGTTTTTGCCAAACGTGTTTTTACTTTGCCCAATTCAGGATTTCTGGTGAAGATTAAAAGGAGTTTATTGCTTTTCACGTTGCTCTGCCTCTAACCATTGTGAATATGTAAGTACTTGACTGCCTTTTTCTGGCCTATGTTTTCCTGGTAATGTTCCAATAAACTCTAAATAATGTCCATCAGGATCCGTAAAATAAATAGCAATTGCAGGAATATTTGCAAAAACCATAGGTTGTTGAGAACCATCATTTAGAAAGTTCCAAAAATTTAAATTATTTGATTTTAAGAAATTTATGGAGTCATTTAAAATCCATTCCCAATCACATTGAAAAGCAAAATGTCTTACATCAATTTCTTCTTTTGGTTTTTCCCACAAACCTAACATTGCTTGTTGCGGTTTGCCTATCCAAAATAATGCAGCTCTTCTTTCTTCTTCAAACAAATACATTTCTAACTTTAAAACGTTTGTGTAAAAATCGATAGAGCGCTCTAAATTCTGGACAAATAAATGCGTTTCAAAAAGTCCTTTAATCATATACTTTCTTACCTTTTTTTAGCCAATTACCCCAACTTTTGTTGAAGGCGTGGACTTTTTCAGTTTCATTTCCAAGAGTATCTATTACCTGAAAATCCTTATTTTTCCATTCAAAAATACCTCCGTACAAATTATACACATTGGTATATCCTGCATTCATCAATTTGTGTACAATCGTTTCCGAACGAATTCCTAAAGAACAATAGACTACAATTTTTTCGGTTTTGTCTTTGGGAAGTTTGGCGAGTGTTTCCTTTAAATTAAAAGAATTGTAACCCACAAAAAGGGCGTTTTTTAAATGACTTACTTTGTATTCACTTTCTTCTCTGGCATCCAAAATAATCGTTTTTTCTTTGGTTATTTTTAGAGTTTCCACTGAAATATAAGGCACATTTCTAGTGTTCCATTTATTCAATAATTTGTCTAATTTTTCTTGTCCGAAAAAAGAAATTGAACTTATTAAAAGAAAAAGTAAGAAATTATATTTCATTGAAAATCAGACTAAAATCTTTTTTTTAACAACAACCTCCACCATCATAATGAAA
>DAIUBY010000115.1:0-3219 GCA_036846425.1 Polaribacter sp. | reverse complement strand
TCATTTCTAAGTTCGTCATTCATTTCTTGCTCGCAAGTTGGATCGCTCATTACCAAACGTCCATGTGGTTTTAGCACTCTATACATTTCTGAAATGGCTTTTTGCAAATCGTCTTCTTTAAAAATATTGAACAAACAATTTTGTGCAGCAACATCAATTGAATTGTCGTCAACTGGTAATTTCATAGCGTCACCAAAACGTAAATCCACAAAATCCGATTGAAACCAAGGATTCAAATTTTCAGCTTCTGTAAAATTTTTGCGAGAAGCTTCCAACATTTCATCAACCACATCAATGCCAATTACGCCACTTTTTTGTCGAGAAAAATAGGCGAATTGCAGTAATTCCATGCCACCTCCAACACCAACATATAATATTTTTGGATTGTTGGTTAAATCTCTTGCGTGCACTGTTGAGCCACATCCATAGTTCATTTCTTGCATGATTCTAGGAATTTTTAATCCTGGTAATTCCCAAATTGGATTTGTGGTGCAACACAAACCAACATCTGGCGTTAATGCTGCTTCTTTATATACATTCTTGGTTGTTTCTAAATAACTCATATTTTTTATTTTTTTTTGATAAGAGTTTTAACCCTTATTACGCAACTACTCCTTGACAACTGCTTCCTGCACCTGCTGTGCAACCAAAACAATGTTGGTTGATAATGATGTTTCTGTTTTGCAACAATTCCTCTTGATATACTGATATGTGCTGCACTTTACTAGCAACTTTCAAATTCAACATTTGATTGAAATCGCAATCGTATAAAAATCCATCCCAACTTACAGAAATGGTATTGGTACACATTACATTGGCAACTGCAGATGGATTAAACGCATCAACCAAAGCTGTCATATAATCTTCATAATTTTCGGAAGCAATCAAATAATCCAAAAATCGGCTGATGGGCAAATTGGTAATAGCAAATAAATTATGAAAATTGATATCAAAATCGGCTTTCAATGCTTTCTTAAAATCTTGCTCTAAAGCTTGTTGATTTCCAGGCAAAAATGCGCCTGAAGGATTGTAAACCAAATCTAATTTCAAATCGGAATTTGGCATTCCATAACCCACTTCATTTAAGGATTTTAACGCTGTAATTGATTTGTCAAAAACACCATCACCACGTTGTTTATCTGTTTTTCCTTTGGTATAATGTGGCAAAGAAGACACTACATGAACTCCATGTTTTTTAAAAAACTCAGGCAAATCATGGTATTTTTTATTGGCATTGATAATGGTTAAATTTGAACGCACAATAAAATCTTTAATTCCTGCTTTGTATGCCTCTTCTACAAACCATCTAAAATTTGGATTCATTTCTGGTGCACCACCTGTTAAATCTAAGGTATGAGCACCTGTTTTTTTGATGACTTCCAAACACTGATTCATGGTTTCTATGGTCATGATTTCTTTGCGATCTGGCCCAGCATCCACATGACAATGATCACAAACTTGGTTGCACATATACCCCAAATTGATTTGCAAAATTTCCAATTTTTTTGGACGTAAAGGAAACTGATTTGTCTCTTTTATTTTGTTCGCAAAAGTGGGCAATTCTCCATTGGCAAAAATTCCGTTTGATAAAATTTCGAGTTGTCTTTGCGTATTTGCAATGTCGTTATTTCTTGCTTTTAATGATTTTTTCATTCAGAAATTAATTCATATTTTTTGCTTCATTCTTCATATTTACGAAAAAAAAGGAAGTTAGGTTTTTAAATTCTTAATTGTCAATAGATAATTAGAATTACATTTCCAATTTATTCACAATATTCATCATTTGTACACTATGCACCAGGGTTGCACCACTTTTAATTGCAGCACCCACATGTACAGCTTCCATCATTTCTTCTTTGGTGATGCCTTTTTGCAAACCGTCTTTTGTATAAGCGTCAATGCAATAAGGGCATTGTTCAGTATGAGCCACAGCCAATGCAATCAACGATTTTTCGCGAGCAGACAATGCGCCTTCTTCAAAAACTTTTACATAATAATCGAAAAATTTAGCACCTAATTCTTCATTCCATTCTGTGATTTTTCCAAATTTTCTCAAATCGGCTGAGTCGTAATAATTTTTTGACATGTAATACTATTTTTAATATTTATTGATATTTCATTTATGATCTATAAATTGAACGTTGTAGGTCGAATTTATATGTATTGTTGAGTTTTGATTGAAATTCACGACCAACAAACTTTTTAGGGTAATATATATTTTTATCATTCAAAAATAGCCGAATTATTGATAGTATCAGCAATTTTATTTTTTAATGATATAAATTTAGAGAGTTTTTTTTAATATTTTTAAATCATAATTACAATAATTAAAAGCTACCAACCCATTTTCAAAAACATGCTTTTGCAACAAATCTTTGATAATATACGGATGTACAATTGCTTGAAAATCAATAATAATCACAAAAAAAATCAGTAAAAAGTACTTCATAAATGGAAATTAAACTCACTTTTTAGACGAAAAAGCATTGGAATGATTACAACATCAATCTAAAATTTCTTCATTTACTTGCAAGTTGAAGCGTTTTTTAAAATAATATACTGCCAAATACAAAAATGGTGTGTCTAACAAAGCAATGATAAATTTAAAAACGACACCACTAATCATCAATCCCCAAAACTTATCCCAATTGATAATTCCGAAACCACATAATAAAATTAATACTGTAGCTGTATCAATAAATTGTGATGTAAACGTAGAAAAATTATTCCGCAACCAAAGATGTTTTCCTTGCGTAAAATTTTTCCAAAAATGATAGACTCTTATATCAATAAATTGCGCAAATAAATACGCTAGCATTGATGCCAAAACCGCTAAAGGTGCAGCACCAAAAACATTGATAAAAGTATTGTCTTTTACTGGCGACCAAGAAATTGCAGGTACTTCTTTGGAAACATAAATGATTAATAATGAGAAAAAAGAAGCGAAAATCCCAGCAATAACCACTTCATTTGCCTTGCGTTTTCCATATATTTCTGATAAAATATCTGTAATTAAAAACGTCAAAGGATAAGGCAATAAACCCACAGAAACTTCAAAAAGTTTTACGCCATACACTTCCATTTGAAATGGATACCAATAAAAGAATTTTTGAAAAATAAGGTTTGAGGTTACTAAAGATGCTATAAAAAGTGCCGCTAAAATCAGATAGATTCTATTAGCTAATTGTTTGTCTTTTTGATTCATAAAACGAAATTAGT
>DAIUBY010000114.1:2149-4757 GCA_036846425.1 Polaribacter sp. | reverse complement strand
TGGCTTTATTTCTTGTGCCAATTCGTTTTCCAAAAATCAAATCTTCATTTTTTAAAGGATATTGTAATCCAGAAGTATTGATTTTAGTTGCTTTTGGCATTGGAATTAGCGAAATTATTTTGTGTAAACATTCTGTAATCTTCGTATTTTTCTTCGCCAAAAAATACCTTCCGTAATTGTCAAAGAAAGTAATTTCTAATTGGTTTTTGAAGCAAATTGCAGTGTGTAAGTTGCCTAAAAAATGATCTTGTTCTTTGCCACTTGCACCATAAACATCAATGTTTTTGTAGCCTTTATCAATCAAAATTTGCAATATTTTATCAAAATCTGTAAAATCTTGATTTGGTGTGTGAATCACTTCAAAATCAGCAGGAATTTCAAAATCATCATCAAAATCACCACTGATAAAATCGGGTTTGATGTTTCTTTTTTGCAATTCTTTGTAGGCATTGTCTGTAGCGCAAATCAAACTATAATTCTCTAAGTTTGGAAACGAAATTGGAACTTCACCATTCAATAATAAAAAAACGTGTTGATTTTTCATTGGTCAAAAATACGAAACACCAAAGAATTTATTAGAATAAAAATCTTTCAGAAATCCTATCTTTGCCAAAAATTTCACATTGAATACAGATCAATTTTTAGTAAAATCGCCTTTGCAATATGTTGACAAATCGAGTTTTACTTGGCAAACTCCAAGCAATATTGCCTTGGTAAAATATTGGGGGAAAAGCGAACCTCAAATTCCAAAAAATGCCTCCATCAGTTTTACATTAAAAAATTGTCATACAACAACTAAAATTGATTTTTTAAAGAAGAATCATACAACTGAAGTTGATTTTGAAGTGTTTTTTGAAGGAAAACAAAAAGCTGAATTTAAGCCAAAAATTGCCGATTTTTTCAAAAGAATTGCAACATATTGTCCCTATATTTTTGAATATCAAATGATAATTCATTCCGAAAATTCATTTCCACATTCAAGTGGAATTGCTTCATCTGCAAGCGGTTTGAGTGCAATTGCCATGTGTTTGATGAGTTTGGAAAAACAAATACATCCTGAAATTTCAGAGGAATTTATCAATAAAAAAGCTTCTTTTTTGGCAAGATTGGGTTCAGGAAGTGCCGCAAGAAGTATTGAAGGCCCTTTGGTTGTTTGGGGAAATCATCCTGAAATTGAAGGAAGTTCTGATTTGTTTGGTGTAAAGTTTCCACATCAAATTCATCCAATTTTCGAAAATTACCAAGATGTAATTTTATTAGTTGACAAAGGTGAAAAGCAAGTTTCAAGCACTGTTGGTCATGAGTTGATGCATAATCATCCTTTTGCCGAAAATCGTTTTCAGCAAGCGAATGAAAATTTGACTAAAATGTCAGAAATTTTGCAAAATGGAGATATTAAAGCGTTTGTTAATTTGGTGGAAAGTGAAGCGTTGACTTTACATGCTATGATGTTGACAAGCAATCCGTATTTTATTTTGATGAAACCAAATACGTTAGAAATTATCAATAAAATATGGAAATATCGTTCAGAAAATAGTAGTAATATTTGTTTTACTTTAGATGCAGGTGCAAATGTTCATGTACTTTTTCCTGAAAATGAAAAAGAGACAATTTTGCAATTTATTGAAAATGAATTGGCTAGCTTTTGTTACAAAAAAGAGTACATTTGTGATGTTGCTGGTTTTGGAGCAAAACAACTTTAAGTTACTGAATTTAAAATTTATCAAATGAAACATTTCTTGTTGTTCATTTTATTTTTTCTGATTTTTTTCACAAACTCTTCAAAAGCACAAGAGGTAATTTGGTTGGATTCAAATCTTGAAAAAACCACTCAAGACAAAGCTGAATTTTACAGAATTGATGAAAAATTGGATGGAGAAATTATTTATTATTTTAAAAAAAGAACAAAATTCAGGAAGGTTTTTTTTAGCAAAGCAAAACTAAATGGAGTTTTTTATGAATATTATGAAACTGGCGAATTGAAAGAAACTGGTTTGTATGTAAATGGTTTGCGTGAAGGAATTTGGAAAGAATTTTACAAAGGAGGTAAAATAAAAAGTAAAGGAAAATACACCAATGGAAACAAAGTAGGAATTTGGAAAGCTTTTTATAAAAATGATAAATAGCCAAAAGCAATTTCCTTTAAATACCAGATTTAAAATATTGTTAATTCGAAATTATTAATTCTTAATTCTTAATTGATAACTGTTTATTCGTACTTTTGTACCGAAAATGAAAAAAAGAAAATGAAAAGTCCATTGTTTTATGCTAAAATTCTTCTTTTTGGAGAATATGGAATCATTAAAGATTCAAAAGGTTTAGCAATTCCTTTCAACGCATATAGAGGTGCTTTGAAAACAACAGATAATTTTGATGAATTTTCAAAAAAATCTAACGAAAATCTCAGAAGATTTTACAATTATATTTCCAATCTAAATTCTGATTTGGTTTCTTTTGATTTGGTAACTTTTAAAGAAGATTTAAACAACGGAATGTATTTTGATTCTTCCATTCCACAAGGTTATGGAGTGGGAAGTTCAGGTGCTTTAGTAGCCTCAATTTACGATCAATATGCACAAGATAAAATCACGGTTTTAGAGAATTTAAC
>DAIUBY010000114.1:0-2049 GCA_036846425.1 Polaribacter sp. | reverse complement strand
CCTCAATTTACGATCAATATGCACAAGATAAAATCACGGTTTTAGAGAATTTAACGAGAGAAAAATTATTGAAATTAAAAGAAATTTTCTCATTGATGGAATCTTTTTTTCACGGAAAAAGTTCTGGTTTAGATCCATTAAATTCATACTTAAGTTTGCCGATTTTAATCAATTCAAAAGAAAACATTGAACCTGCAGGAATTCCATCACAAAAAGAAGGAAAAGGTGCAGTTTTCTTATTAGACTCTGAACAAATTGGTGAAACTGAACCCATGGTAAACATCTTTATGAACAAGATGAAAAACGAAGGTTTCAGAAAAATGCTGAGTGAAGAATTTGCGATTTATACAGATGCCTGTATTGACGATTTCTTGAAAGGAAACGTGACTTCGTTGTTTACGAACGTAAAAAGTTTGTCAAAAGTAGTTCTCAAAAATTTCAAACCAATGATTCCAGATGCATTTCACAAAGTTTGGGAAAATGGTATCAATACCAATGATTATTATTTAAAACTTTGCGGTTCAGGAGGTGGAGGCTATATTTTAGGTTTCACAGAAGATTATCAAAAAGCACAAGAAAGCCTCAAGGATTATAAATTAGAATTGGTTTACAGATTCTAAAATCAATTCATGACTTCTTTCAAAGCCAAAAGAATCATTTTAAAATTTCTCAGTTTAGTTGCTGTAATTAGAGGATATAACATCCTAATCCTAATCATTGCTCAATACTTAGCATCGATTTTTATTTTTTCACCAGAAAAATCTTTGCCCCACATTTTGTTTGATGCACATCTTCATTTTATTGTTTTAGCCACAGTTTGTGTGGTTGCTGCAGGATATATCATCAATAATTTTTATGATGTAAAAGTTGACAGAATCAATAGGCCTTTAAAAACAGGTTTGGATACTTTTGTAAATCAAAGTACGCGTTTACAATTGTATTTTTTTCTAAATTTTATTGGATTTTTATTCGGTTTTTTGGTTTCTTGGAGAGCAGGATTGTTTTTTGCAGTTTACATTTTTGGGATTTGGTTCTATTCTCACAAACTCAAAAAATATCCACTTTGGGGTTTAATTTCTGCAACAATTCTCACCATTTTGCCTTTTTTTGTGGTTTTTATTTATTTTAAAAACTTTTCAAATATCATTTTTGTACATGCCGTTTTTTTATTTTTAGTAATTATGGTGCGTGAATTGATTAAAGATTTGGAAAATATGAAAGGAGCAATTGCCAATAATTACCGAACTTTTTCAGTGGCTTATGGCGAAAAAAAATCGAAAGAATTATCGATATTTTTATTGATATCAACGTTTTTTCCTATTATTATTCTATTTCAACTACCAGAATTGAGCCATATGCGTTATTATTTTTATGTAGCGTTGATTACACTTTTTTTTATTGGAATATATCTTTGGAAATCAGAAACCACCAAACAATATCAATTTTTACACAACATTTTAAAGTTGTTATTATTGATTGGTGTGTTTAGTTTGGTTTTTATTGACACCTCACTTTTGCTAGAAAAAGTAATTCAGAGATTGAATTAGAGCGCTTTATTTACCTACTTTTGCAAAAATTTTAAATAATGGAATCAAATAAAAACTCGTCGCGAAGACGACAAGAGCCGAAAAAAAGTACGCCTTTAAACAGAAAACCTGTTAAAAAAGAATTCAGAAAAATAAAACCAACTGTTGTTGCAGACGAATCGTTAGGAATTCGTTTGAATAAATACATAGCTAATTCTGGAGTTTGCTCTAGAAGAGAAGCAGATACATTTATACAACAAGGAAGTGTCCAAGTTAATGGCAAATTAGTTACAGAAATGGGCTATAAAGTATTGCCAACTGATGTTGTTCAGTTTGATGGAACTGGAATTACACCCGAGCAAAAAAAATATATTTTGCTGAACAAACCCAAAAATTACATTACAACTATGGAAGATGATCGCAGTAGAAAAACTGTGATGGAATTGGTTGCCAATGCTACAAAAGAGCGAATTTATCCAGTTGGAAGATTGGACAGAAATACCACAGGTTTGTTATTATTTAC
>DAIUBY010000113.1:0-4839 GCA_036846425.1 Polaribacter sp. | reverse complement strand
GCTCTTTTTGCTCTTCTTACAATCTTTTTCTGAATTAATGGAACTTCTTGCATTGGAATTTCAACACCTAAATCACCACGTGCAACCATTAAACCATCACAATAAGGAATTAATGCATCAAGATTTTTAACAGCTTCTGGCTTTTCGATTTTTGCGATAATTGGAATTCTATAATCTGAATGTTGTGCAATTAAATCGCGTAACATTCGCAAATCATCAGGAGTTCTAACAAAAGATAATGCAATCCAATCTACTTTTTGACCAATTGCAAAAATGGCATCTTCCATGTCTTTTTCAGTTAAAGCTGGCAAAGAGACTGCTGTGTTTGGTAAGTTTACTCCTTTTTTAGATTTTAATTCTCCACCAACAATTACTTTTACTACAACTTCATTTTCTTTGTTTGTTGAGATTACTTCAAACATCAATTTTCCGTCATCAACTAAAATATTTTCCCCAATTTTCACATCTTTAGGAAATCGTTGATAAGTCATGTATGCTTTTTCTTTAGTTCCAATACATTTATCTGTAGTGAAGGTAAATAAGTCTCCTGCATGAACTTCTACACCATCTTCCATGACTCCAACTCGTAATTTTGGACCTTGTAAATCAGCTAAAATTGCTACATTCCAGCCATTTTCTTCGTTGATTTCTCTAATAGTTTTTATTTTGCTTTCAACATTTGAATAGTCTGCGTGTGAAAAATTGACACGAAATACATTCACTCCATTTCTGGCTAATTCTGTTAAAACTTCTTTTGAATCTGTTGCAGGACCTAGTGTAGCAACAATTTTGGTCTTATTGTAGTTTGGCATAATTTTTAAAATATTAAAGAGTCTTTAGACTTCAAAGTGTTTTTATCAATTGAATAAGAAGTGATTACTTGTTCAATGGTTTTAATTTTTTTTACAGTTTTTGAGATAAAAGAAGGTTCAACTTCTCCAGAAATTTTGATAAAAAAATCAATATTTTTTTTCTCTGGTATCAAATATGTTTTGGTTTCAGTGGTTAATAAAAGTTGATTTTCTGAGGTACTATCTTCCATTTTTGCGCTATTTGCAATTAAATATAAATTGAAATCATATTTCAAGCTTTCATAATTATATAACGAAAATGCAACTTTTTGTTGTTTGCTTTCTTGTATTAATTTGTCTTTTGATTTGCAAAAACTTGTTGCCAAATTCTTATTCAACAAATACGCTAATTTATAATCTTCTAGGGTTGTGTGAATTCCAATTAAAGAGTATTCCTCTTCACAAAATTCGTCAAGCCCTAGAGAATGAATTTGCATAAAAATGAATCAATTAGACACTGGGTGCTAAATTACTAATAGTTTATGAGTTTTAAATGGATTTTAACGAAAAGGATTTCGTTTGGTTAAGAGATAGAAATTTGCTTTTGAAATGCAAAATAGACTCTTTTTGCAGCAAGTTCTTCTGCTTTTTTCTTGGAAGTTGCTCTTCCTTTTGCTATTTGAACTCCGTCAATACTTACTTTTACACTGAAATGTTTAATCAATTCATTTCCTGTGTCTTCATAAATTTCAAACTTATATTTTTTCTTTTGTTTTTGACACCATTCTATAATTAAGCCTTTGTAACTAGTTATTTTTCCTTCCAATTTTTCGATATCAACATGAGGAATTATCACATTTCTATAAATAAATCGTTCACAGATATTATATCCTTTGTCAAGATAAATAGCGCCAATTAAAGCTTCAAAAATATTTCCATGAATATTATCTCCAACATTTGTTTGATCGATATTACTTTTTACAAATCGAATTAAATTCAATTCTTTTCCAAGTTCGTTTAAATGTTCTCTGCTTACAATTTTCGAACGCATCTGAGTCAAATATCCTTCAGAAGCTGTGGGAACTTTTTTATACAAATATGCTGCAATTACAGATCCTAAAATAGAATCACCTAAAAACTCAAGACGTTCGTAATTCATAGGATTTCCCTCTAAATCTAATAGTTGAATAGATCTATGGGTAAAAGCCTTTCTATATTTTGAAATATTTCTAGGAGAAAAATTAAGTAATTTTTTTAATTCGTTATAAAATTGTTGATCCTCTTCAGAAAAAGAATGAACTATTTTACTTATAATATTCATAAACTACTCATCAAGTTTCTTGAAAGCTACACAAGCATTGTGACCACCAAAACCAAACGTATTACTCATAACTACTTTTACATCTCTTTTTTGAGCTTTATTTAGTGTTAAGTTTAAGTCAGGATTGATGTTTTCATCAACAGTTGTGTGATTAATAGTAGGAGGAACAATACCATGTTTTATGGTAAGAATTGTTGCAATTGCTTCAATGGCACCTGCTGCGCCTAACAAATGTCCAGTCATGGATTTTGTTGAATTAATATTGATGTTTTTAGCATGTTCGCCAAAAACTTCAGAAATTGCTTTTAGTTCTGCAACATCTCCTAATGGAGTAGAAGTTCCATGTGTGTTGATATGATCAACTTCTTCTGGTCGTAATTCAGCGTTTTCCAAACAATTTTTCATCACTGCAATTACGCCTATTCCATCTGGATGAGGAGCTGTCATGTGATAAGCATCAGAAGACATTCCTCCACCAACAAGTTCAGCATAAATTTTAGCACCTCTTGCTTTGGCATGTTCGTATTCTTCCAAAATAATAGCTCCTGCACCTTCACCTAAAACGAATCCATCTCTTTCAGCATCAAATGGTCTTGATGCAGTTTCTGGACTTTCGTTTCTAGTTGATAAAGCGTGCATTGCATTGAAACCTCCCATACCAGCAATGGTAACTGCAGCTTCTGAACCTCCAGTAACAATAATATCACAAGTGCCTAATCTGATGTAATTTAACGCATCAATCATGGCATTTGCAGAAGAAGCACAAGCAGAAACTGTGGTGTAATTTGGTCCCATAAATCCATTTTTTATGGATATGTTTCCTGGAGCAATATCAGCAATCATTTTGGGGATGAAAAAGGGATTGAACCTTGGAGTACCATCACCTGCAGCAAAATCGAGTACTTCGTTTTGAAAAGTTTCTAAACCTCCAATTCCTGCGCCCCAAATAACGCCAACACGTAATTTATTGATTTTATCTAAATCCAAACCTGAATCTAAAATTGCTTCATCAGAAGCAACTAAAGCATATTGCGTAAAACGATCCATTTTACGGGCTTCTTTTCGATCAATAAAATCGGTGACATTAAAGTTTTTTAATTCACATGCAAAACGAGTTTTGAACTTGGCAGCATCATAGTACGTTACAGGCGCAGCTCCACTAACTCCGTTAATTAAGCCATTCCAATATTCTTCTATAGTATTACCAATTGGCGTTAATGCGCCAAGTCCAGTGACTACAACTCGTTTTAATTGCATATAAATATTACTTTTTTGCGCTTTCTATGTAGCTGATTGCTTGACCAACAGTTCCAATGTTTTCTGCTTGATCGTCTGGAATTTGAATATCGAATTCTTTTTCGAATTCCATAATCAATTCAACAGTATCCAATGAATCTGCTCCTAAATCGTTTGTGAAGCTAGCTTCTAATGTTACTTCGTTATCGTCAACGCCTAATTTGTCTACAATAATAGCCTTTACTCTTGATGCAATGTCTGACATAATTTTTTAGTTTTTAAAATTTAAATCGGGGACAAAAATACAAATCTTATTAGTTTTATCTAATTTTTGTCCGAAAAATGATGTTTAAAAGTAAATAAAAAAATTTAATCTTTTTTAAAAAATCTCTCTTTGTTCATAATTATTGCTTTTTTTTGTATTCTCTTACGATTTCTATGATACGAATTGTTGTTTTTGCCTCTGGTTCTGGTACGAATGCAGAAAATATTATCAATCATTTTAGCAACTCTACTAAAATTGTTGTAACGAATGTGCTTTGCAACAATCCAACAGCGAAAGTTTTTGAACGTTGTGAAAAACTAAATGTTCCTTGCTCTTTGTTCGAAAAAGATACTTTTTATAAAGAAAATACAGTACTTCATTTTTTACAACAAGAAAAAACTGATTTTATCATTTTAGCAGGATTTTTATGGAAAATCCCAAAAAATATATTGACTGCTTTTCCAAATAAAATCATCAATATTCATCCTGCATTATTACCAAAATATGGTGGAAAAGGCATGTATGGAATGCATGTTCACAATGCTGTAAAAGCAAATAATGAAACTGAAACTGGCATCACTATTCATTATGTAAATGAAAATTATGATGAAGGTGCCATCATTTTTCAAGCAAAAACGGCACTTACTGCTGAAGATACTTCTGAAAAAATTGCCGCAAAAATTCATCTTTTAGAACAACAACATTTTCCAAAAGTGATTGAAAACGTATTATTGAAAAATGGCTAAATCTAAATTTTATGTGGTTTGGAAAGGCAAAAAAACGGGTGTTTTTACATCTTGGAAAGTCTGTAAACAACAAATTGACGGATTTGAAGGCGCTCAATACAAATCTTTTAGTGATTTGGATGAAGCTGAAAAAGCCTCTCAAGGAAATTATAATGACTACAAAGGAAAAGACACACAAAAACCAGTTTTATCAGCATCAGAAAAACTTAAATTTGGAACTCCTATTTTGGAAAGCATTGCTGTAGATGCTGCTTGCGCTGGAAATCCTGGAATTCTAGAATATAGGGGTGTTTTTACACACAATAAACAAGAAATTTTTAGAAAGGGACCTTTTAAAAATGGTACTAATAATATTGGGGAATTCCTTGCTTTGGTTCACGGCATTGCATTATTGAAATCTAAAAATCAAGAAAACATTCCTATTTATTCGGATTCAAAAATTGCCATTAGTTGGATTCGTCAAAAAAAATGCAAAACCAA
>DAIUBY010000112.1:0-4858 GCA_036846425.1 Polaribacter sp. | reverse complement strand
TTTTACAATTTCTGTCAGAAATCTTTAGTAATTTTACAAAATGAATGAACCTTTGGCAGAAAGAATCCGTCCTAAAACACTTGATGACTACATTAGTCAGCAACATTTGGTGGGAAAAAATGGCGTTTTGACAAAATTAATTCAACAAGGTATCATTCCATCTTTAATTTTTTGGGGACCTCCAGGAATTGGAAAAACTACGTTGGCAAATATTATTGCAACAACTTCCAAAAGACCATTTTACACACTAAGTGCTATTAATGCTGGTGTGAAAGATATTCGTGATGTGATTGACAATGCAAAAAAAAGTGGTGGTTTGTTCACTTCAAAAAATCCTATTTTGTTTATTGATGAAATCCATAGATTCAGCAAATCTCAACAAGATTCATTATTGGCAGCTGTTGAAAAAGGGTGGATTACTTTGATTGGAGCTACCACCGAAAATCCGAGTTTTGAGGTGATTCCTGCGTTATTATCTAGATGTCAAGTGTATATTTTGAATTCATTTGATAAAGAAGATTTGATTACACTGCTAGAAAGAGCCATGAAAGAAGATGCTTTTTTAGCATCAAAAAAAATTGAATTAAAAGAAATTGAGGCTTTAATTCAAGTTTCTGGTGGTGATGCAAGAAAATTGCTCAATATTTTTGAATTGCTAGTTTCATCTGAAGATGACATTAAAATTACCAACAAATTAGTATTAGAAAAAGTTCAAAAAAATACTGTCAGATATGATAAAACTGGTGAACAACATTATGACATTATTTCCGCTTTTATAAAATCGATTCGTGGAAGTGACCCAAATGCCGCTGTTTATTGGTTGGCAAGAATGATTGAAGCTGGCGAAGATGTGAAATTTATTGCACGTAGATTGCTCATTTTAGCTTCAGAAGATATTGGAAATGCCAATCCAACTGCGCTAATTTTAGCCAATAATACTTTTCAAGCTGTTGCTGTGATTGGCAATCCTGAATCTCGAATTTTACTAAGTCAGTGTGCCATTTATTTGGCAAATTCAACCAAAAGTAATGCATCGTATTTGGCAATCAATTCCGCACAAGAATTGGTTCGTAAAACAGGCGATTTATCTGTTCCACTTCATTTAAGAAACGCTCCAACAAAATTAATGAAAGCCTTAGATTATGGAAAAAATTATCAATATGCGCATGATTTTACTGAAAATTTTGTAACGCAAGAATTTCTCCCTGAAGAAATATCAAACACAAAATTATACGAACCTGGCAACAATCAACGTGAACAGCAATTTAGAGAATTACTCAAAAATCGATGGAAAGATAAATACAATTATTAAAATTTAAGTTGGAGTTGTTTTTTAATTAAAGTAGCTTCTTCATAATACTCAAAAAACCAATCATTGCCTTCTTTATAGATAATTCCATTTTTATTTTTCACTAAAAACAAGTCTTTGAAAGATGATTTTTGGAGTATAAAAACCACTTGTGGTGTAGCATTTACCAATTGAAAACCATTTAAAATGGGTTGTGCATATAAAATTTCAGGGTTAGAAATCTCTTTGGATTCGATTTTCTTTTCAATTATAGAATCTTTAGGGATGAATATTTTATTAGAAATATCGTTGCTTTTATCAACGAATGATTCTTTTTTATCTGAAGGTTTATAACTAAAAAGTACATCAGTCATGCTATTAAACGCATTTCTGATGGATTCTTGATATGCTTTCTTGTATTCTTTCAACTTACTTTTTCCAACTTTTGAGGTGTAAATAGTGTTTCCTTTGCAATCATTTAAAATAATGAATGATTTGGTCGTCAAAAAATCTGATTCGTCATTTACATCAGCAAATAAAGCAATACCGCATTTGTTTTTTAATAATTCTTCAGGAAAATCCTCATTGCTCAAAAAAACTTGAAATCCTTTTTTTTCCAATAAAAATTTTGTCAATGAACTTGTTTGATATCCATCAACTTGTTTTACAAAATGAAACTTATCAGCAACTATTATATATTTAAAATTGTCAAAATTTGGTTTTTGACCAACCATAGTAATACTAAAAAAAAGAACGATAAAAGTTAGTGTAAATCTTTGCATATCAATTTATTATAAAATTAATTCCCATTTGTAAAGATACTGAATTTGCAGAAGACAAATTTCTGTAAGATAAAATATTATCAACCATTCCATAAAAATTGACATTCCCAAATTGCATAGACATTCCTGCACCTATATTTGCAAACGAAAAATCATCAATCGTATAAGTTACTTTGGCGTGTAGTTTTCTTGAAAACGATTTTTGATAAAATGCAGTCAAAGCCAAATTGGTAGATTGAGGTCTAAAAACAGAAAAAAGTTGAGCTCCAAAAGCATCTGAATAAAAATCTTGATAGTTATTGTCATAACAAATTTCACTTCTTTTTTCGCCAAAACTATATTTTAAAGCCATGTTTATTTTTGTTGGTCTCCAAGAAATATAAGAATTTTCGTTTTCTAAAGTAGGTAATTCTTCGTTAAAACGGTCATTAATCTCTTCCCAAAAATCTTGATTACTTGTAGAATCAAATTCATATTCAAAACCTTCATAAACAAAACTTCCCTCCTCTTTATTGGTTTTTACATCCTTTTTATGATTGATAAACCCAATATCAATAAGGCTTGCAGAAAATTGCAATTGCTTGTTAATGTGATAAGTAATCCCCAAATCAAATCCAAATCCTAGGTTTCCACTTAAAAATGTACGTTTTAGATATTCTTGTGGATTGTCAAAAATTTCATTATTTGTATCAAAAAATCCTGCAGAACGTTGTTCTAAATTTACATTACTTATAAAATGTGTTAACAAATTATTGGTGCCTTGAACAGTTGAAAACGTTCCTGAATTGTTTGTTGACTCTAAATTTAATGCCGATGAATAAATTTTGAACCTTGCTCCTAGCGCAATTTTTTCATCAATTTTTTTTGTGATTCCAGCATGTAAAACACCTAAAACATCCAATTTATATGCAATTTGTGATGCACTGAAACTTCTATTCAAAAAAGCATCATTTCCTTCAGAAAAAAGTACCAATAAATCTTTAGGGAAATATCCAATGCCATCAATTTCATGATAAAAACCTGCTGTTAAATAAGTTTTTTCGTTTAAACGATATCCAATATTCAACAATTCTATTTGTGTATTGATCATCATAAAATCATTTGAAGTCAAAGAATTCAACACCTGAGAAACTTTGTCATTGATATTTTGATTATCAACTGAAAATAAATCTGTCAAAACAACTCCTGTAGAGCCAATTTGGGTTGAAAATCCTGATAATAAAGGAATTCCAACATGCAGTTTGTAGTTGTTTTCTAAAGCAGGATTTAGCAATAATGATTGAGGCAAACCAAAATCGTACAAAACTTGTTTGTTTTGCGACAATATGGTTGAAGAACATAAAAGAATTGCAATTAGAAATTTTTTCATTCTTTATAAACTAGATTCAATGTATAAAGTCACAGACGATTTGAACTCAAATTCATTAAGGTCATTTAAGTTCAATTGAGTTCCAGTATTTTCTAATTCAGCAGTAATTTTTACTTGTGTGGTATTGAGTATTGACGGATTTGCAGCAATTTCTATTTCCTCTAAATAGGTAAAATTTAACGTATTTCCTTGAATAATAATTGGCGCAAATGAATAAACTGTTACATTGTTATTTAAAAACTCAACTCGAATGGTAACTTCTCTATTAAATTCGTTTTTAATGGCAACATCCAAATCAAGTTTCACTAAATTTTCTCTGACAAATTGCGATTGAAGCGCATCAAAATTGGTAGTTTCTGAGATGCTATTTTGTTGAATTGTCCCAGTTGAATCAAAAAAATCAGCAGGAATAACCGTAAAATAAGTCAATGCTGCTGTAAAAATAGGTTTGTTAACGTAATCATCTATCTGATTGAAATTCAGTGATTCAGCACAAGAAATAAACAAAAAAAAGCTAGTAATAAATACAAATTTTGTGGAAAATTTCATAAGAAAATGCTTTTACTTCTAAAACGTTGATTGACTAGAGATATTGCTTTATTTCCAATAATGAAGTAATGCTTTTAAAATGACAAGTTGTTATTTCTTCTCCTTCAAAATTACAGTGAATTGCTTTCATTCCTACTTGCAGGGCACCTTCAATATCTGCCTCAACACTATCACCAATCATAATGGAATTGTCTTTTGTGGCTTTTGCCATTTTCATTGCATGTTCAAAAACTTTTGGATTTGGCTTTTTTACACCTACAGATTCTGAGGTAATTATTTTTTCAAAATAATGATGAATGTTCGAAGATTGCATTTTTTTGGTCTGAATTTCTTCAAAACCATTGGTTATAATATGCAACTGATATTTTGGTTTTAAATACTCTAACACATCAAAAGCGTGATCAAAAAGATGATTGAAATGTGGTAAAAATTCAATGTATTCAATGGCAATTATATCAATCAAAGTGTCTGAAATTGAATAATTTACAGCGTCAAACGCTTTTTTTAAACGTTGATATCTCAAGGTTTCTTTGCTGATTTTTTCTTCTCGATACAATTTCCAAAATTCTCTATTCAGCGGCTTGTACACTTTTAAAAAATCATCCAAATTAACATCAACTTGTTGTCTGTCAAAAACTTTGTAGAAGGTTAAATCAGAATTTTTTTCAAAATCCCATAAAGTATGATCCAAATCAAAAAAAACATGTTGTATTTTCATAGCTCAAAAATAAAAACAAAACCACAGAATACCTTTATATTTGTGTCAAATAATAGTAAACTTTTGAACAAAAAACTGCACATTCTTTTTCTTTGTGGATGGTATCCTTCACGAATTTTACCCACAAATGGCGACTTTATTCAAAGGCATGC
>DAIUBY010000111.1:0-5221 GCA_036846425.1 Polaribacter sp. | reverse complement strand
TTTATTTCAAGGAGACAACCAAAAAACCTACAATGCCATTGGCTTTGGTTTGGGAAATAAAATTGAATTGGTTGAAGACGAATTTGATATTGTGTATTCTTTAGATGAAAACGAATGGAATGGGTTTGTGTCTGTGCAATTGTTGTTGAGGGATTTGAGGTAAGAAAATGAATAAAGTTGAACCTAATTCTTAGAGTTTGATAACTTCTTCTAAAATTTTTTGTTTGCAAGATTCCCAATTAAAATCAATGAACATTTTGGGTTGTTGCTGTAAATCTGCATCATCGAAATAAGTTAAACTTTTTTGAACCATAAAAACAGAACCATCATTATATTTTTGTTCGTAAAAAGAGAGCATTTCTTCTAAAGTATATTCATTTAACAAAAAAAATAAATCAATAAAATCCTTTTTGCTACCCCTACCTGCAATTGCATTTAACTTCATTGCAGCTATGTCCTTTTTAGAAAGCATTCTAATATTTTCTACATTTAATACTTCTGAAAGTAAGGGATATTTATAATTTACAAAATCTACTTTAACATCATCTATTTTAGTAATCAATATGTTTTTTGTGCTTTGAGTTACTTGAACATCTCCAAATTCTGATAGTTTTTCAATACATAAAATTGTATTTATTTCTGAACTTCCAAACATATCAATATCAATTGAATTTCGATGACCCATTTGCAAGGCAAGTGCTGTTCCTCCAACCAAATTAAAATCTGAAAATAATTTTTCAGCCATAATTTTTTTTAGGAGTTCCATAAGTTTGGGTACAACTGTCTGTGTTTGTAGCATCTGAAGGCTGTTTTATCGATATTAAAAATTGCTGATAAATAAGAAAGTGTAACAGCGTCAAGAGTTCTTAAATTTAAAGCAACTTCTTTGATGGTGTCAAGACCGTACAACTTTTTTAATAAATCCCAATCTTTACTGAGTCCATATTCTAATACTTTTTGAATGAGATGAGATTTGTGTTTTTCTAAATCAAAACCATTCAAATCCACATCCCAAAAAAGATGTTGTGAAAAGTCGTTGATGGTTATTTCTTGATTCATGCCAATAAAGGTACTATTTTTTAAATTTTTACATCAAATTTTTTGTGAAATTACTTTTCCAAAGTCAACAAAACCATTCTTAATTCAGCATACGTATAACTTTCATCTACTTTTTCTTTGAGTTCTGTAAGTGATTTGAATTCAGTTTCTTCAATAGCTTTTAGGATTTTTTTGTATTTTTTTAAGGATATCAATTCTAAAATATCCACTTCTCCTGATGGAATATAACTCGCCAAATGACTTTCAATAGTACTTATCGTGAAATTGCGTTCCTTGGCAATTTCTTGGATTGATAACCCTGCTCTAAACATTTCTAAACTAATTTGTTTGGTGCTTTTTTTAACTTCCTTTACCGGCTTTTCTAGAGAATTTTTTTGAGTATTGATGCCATTTTCTAGACAATATTCATTGATTAATTCCAAAATTTCTTGTCCATATTTTTCAACGCGAACTTTCCCCATTCCTGAAATTTTCAACAATTCTTTTTCTGTTCTTGGCAATAAATCGCACATTAAATACAATGTTTCTTGTGTAAAAATTTGAAACGCAGGTATATTTTGAGCTATCCTAATTTCATCTCTCAATTCGCGCAATTTCAACGCCAAAATTGGATCGCGTTTAGAACTCACAATTTTCTTTTTGCTTGGCTCCGTTTTTTGCAAAACAGCATTGGCTCTAACTTCTAAATACTTTTTTACTTGAAAACCAGTTGTCATTTTTTCGAGTGCAAATAGTTTTTCTTCTAGCTTTTCTTGCAATGTATTAAACTGTTTTTCAAAATCGGTTTTTACTGTTTTATTATCTGTAGAAAATGAAATTTGGTTGATTGGTTTTTGAATATTCGCTTTACTTTCCATCAAAAAATAACTCACAGCTTTGGCAAATCGTTCTTGAATTTGAGAACTATTTTCAGGTAAAATATTATTTTGAGCAATGGAATTGATTTGATTTTTAAACGCAGTTGCAATTTTTAACAATGGTACAATTCCTTTTTCTTTGATGGCTATTAAATGTTCTAAAACATCGCCTTTGATACTGGATTTGTTTTTATAAAAAATATCTAACAATCGTGTTGAAGGATATAAAAACGACTGATAATCAAATAATTCCGAAATTAAATTCAGTTGAAATTGTTTTTCAGATTGATTCAAAACCTCTTCATCTGGATGATTTTCAGCCACTGATTCATTAAAGATATTGACTGTTTTATCATTTATTATTGAACTTGTTGTGATAGGCGTTTTCAAAACCAAACCTTCTAAAGACGTACATCTGCTTAATGCCACATACGTTTGTCCATGAGCAAAAGAAGCTTCAGCATCAATCACAGCTTTGTCAAACGTTAAACCTTGACTTTTGTGAATGGTAATTGCCCACGCCAAACGCAAAGGAATTTGCGAAAATTCGCCTGTAATTTCTTCTTTAATTTCTTTGGTTTCGTCATTGATAGTGTAATTGATATTTTCCCAAGTTTCAAAAGTTGTGAGAATTTCATCACTTTCATTGGGACATTTTACAATTACATTTTCTTTAAAAATATCCGTAATTACCCCAATTTTCCCGTTGAAATATCGTTTTTCTATTGAAGAATCATTTTTGATGAACATTACTTGTGCACCTACTTTTAATTCCAATTTTTCATCATTTGGAAAAGAATTGTCACTAAATTTTCCTTTGACAATCGCTTCAAAAAAATAGCTTTTGGAAGTGAGTTTATGAAGTTCAGAATTGTTAATAAGATTTGCTCTGTTGTTGTGTGTTGTCAGCGTAATATATCCTTCTTCTTTACTTGGAGAAAATGTAGGATTGTAACGTTCGTTGAGAATTTTAGCTGATTTTTCGGATAAATTATCATTCCTGATTTCATTCAAAATATTGATAAAATCATCATTTTTTTGACGGTAAATATGTTTCAACTCGATAGAAACTACATTTGCTTCTTTATAAGCTTTTGAGCTGAAAAAATAGGGAGTTTCATAATGTTGTTGCAATAAGCTCCATTCGTTAGATTTGGTTACAGGCGCTAATTGTTGCAAATCGCCAATCATCAAAATTTGTGCGCCTCCAAACACTTTTTCACGGTTTTTATACCTTCTCATTACTTGGTCAATGCCATCCAATAAATCTGCACGAACCATAGAAATTTCATCAATAATGATTAAATCTAAGGATTTTATAATATCGATTTTGGTTTTTGAAAATCGGCGTTGTTCGTTATTATTTCTGATTTGTCCAGGCAAAATGGGTCCAAAAGGCACTTGAAAAAACGAGTGAATTGTAACGCCTTTTGCATTGATGGCAGCAACTCCTGTTGGCGCAACAACCACCAATCTTTTGAGCGATTCACTTTTAATTTGGTGTAAAAAAGTAGTTTTTCCTGTACCTGCTTTTCCTGTAATAAAAAGATTTCTATCTGTTTTATTGATAAATTCGATGGCAAGTTCGAGTTCAGGATTTGTGTTCATTTTCAATTTTTAGGCAAGATAAAGAATCATATATTATTTATTAAAATTTTCTTTTTCTTTCGTAATGAAATCAATCCTACAATTGGACCAATTGCCAAAATCATATAAATACTATTTGATTCTGTTAAATTAGTTAAGCTATTTAAGCATTGAATACTTATAATCGTGATTAAAAAACCGATACAATTTACAATAGTAATAGCAGTGCCTTTTAACTCTAAAGGTGCATTTTGAGCAACTAAAGTGGATAAAAGTGGTGAATCTGCAATAACAACAATTCCCCAAAAAAGAAGAAAAATTATGAATACTATTTCTGAATTAACTGAAAATATCAAAGGTGAAATAATACAACACAAACAAGATAAAAATAACGAACTAAAAGCAGTTCGTTTTAAACCCAATGATTCTGAAATATAACCACCAAGTATGCATGCTAAACTCCCAATTCCAATAATCATAAATGATAAAAGAGGAATGTTAAATGTAATTTGTTGTTGAATACTGTAATTTTTTAAAACTATTGGAACAAAAGTCCAAAAAGCATACAATTCCCACATATGACCAAAATAGCCAAAAGCTGATTCACGAAATTTTTTATGATGAAAAACTTTATAAAAAGCAAAAACATTTATTTTTTGACTTGGGATTCTAAAAGGTCCATTAGGAACAAATACTAACATTAGTAAACCTCCAAATACAGCAAGACCAGAAGTAATAATTATTACATTTTCCCATGGATATAAATTGGTTAAGTCTTTTAATAAATGAGGAAAAGCAGTTCCTAAAACCAATGCACCTACTAAAAATCCGAGCGATTTTCCTAGACTACTTTCAAAATAATCAACTGCTATTTTAATTCCAACTGGATAAATTCCTGCAAGAAAAAAACCTGTTAAAAATCGAAGTAATAATAAACTTGTTAAATTATTTCCATCCCACAAAATGCCAAGATTTAAAAATGCGCCAACAAAAGCACTTATAAAAAATACTTTTGAAGGAGAAAATCTGTCAGCAATTGTTAAGATTGCAAAAATTAAAGTCCCAATAATAAACCCAAATTGAACAGCAGAAGTTAAAAAACCTAACGCATTATTATTTAAAAAAAAATTATCAATTAAATCATTGATAACTCCATTTCCCGCATACCAAAGTGTGGTGCAGCAAAACTGAGATATTACAATAATGGGGAGAATTATTTTTATTTTATTTGGCACTTAAAAAAATTTCTGATTATTTTTCGACACTTTTTTTATCAAATATATGAATTAAATAAGCAAAAAATCCCAAGCAAATGCTTGGGATTTCAATATATAAAAGTTTATATCTATAAAATCTAAACTATATTTCCAAAGCCTTTTCAGGATTGTTATTCATCAAAATTTCAATTGGATTTTCTAACGCTTCTTTTACAGCTACTAAAAATCCTACAGATTCACGACCATCAATAATTCTGTGATCATAAGACAACGCAACATACATAATTGGTCTGATAACTACCTGTCCATTTTCTGCAACTGGTCTGTTTACAATATTGTGCATTCCTAAAATGCCACTTTGAGGTGGATTGATAATTGGTGTTGATAACATGGAACCAAAAACACCACCATTTGTAATGGTGAATGTTCCTCCAGTCATTTCATCAACTGTAATTTGTCCATCTCTAGCACGTAAAGCCAAACGTTTTACTTCGCTTTCAA
>DAIUBY010000110.1:0-5362 GCA_036846425.1 Polaribacter sp. | reverse complement strand
TTGTAATATTCTTTAAATCAGCCAATTGAATGTATGCAATAAATTCGCTTGCGGCTAATTTAATTCCTAATAATTGTCCCATTAAAGCCATGTCTTCTTTGGCAACACCAATCAACCACATTAAAGGTGCAAATAAATAACCCAAAATGGCTTCAATAGAAAATGAACTATAAGCAGTATTTTTTGCCATCCAATCATTCAAACTAGTGATTTCTCCAACCCAACCTAAAATTCCATTCAACATAGCAATTACGGCTACAAAAACTAACAACATAGCTCCAACATTTACTGCCAAACGCAAGCCTTCAGAGGTTCCATTTGCAATAGCATCTAAAATATTGGAACCAATTTTTTCTTGAGAAACAGTAACATCAGTATTTACAGGTTCTGTTTGAGGATATAATATTTTAGAAATAACAATTGCTCCAGGAGCAGCCATCACTGATGCTGCTAGTAAATGTTTTGCAAAAACTAGTTCTAAGGCTTTGTCACCTCCACCTAAAAAACCAATATAAGCAGCTAAAACAGCACCAGCAACTGTTGCCATTCCTCCAATCATCACCAATAACATCTCAGATTTGTTCATTTTTTCTAAATATGCTTTAATGAGTAACGGCGCTTCAGTTTGTCCTAAAAAGATATTTCCTGCAACAGATAAACTTTCCATTCCAGAGATTCCTAAGAATTTTGACAACGCAATTGCCAACCATTTTACCACTTTTTGAATGATTCCAAGGTAAAAAAGTAACGATGTCAATGCAGAGAAAAAGATGATTGTTGGCAATACTTGGAATGCGAAAATGTATCCAAATGTATTCATATCTGCAACTAAACCCTTGAATAAAAATTCGCTTCCTGCTTTGGTATATTCTAAAATAGAAATGAAAATTCCTCCAACAAATTCAAAAACATGCTTTATAAATGGCACTTTTAAAACACCAATTGCAATAATTAATTGGAGGAATAATCCAATAGCAACTTTTTTCCAATCAATCGCTTTTTTGTTGCTGCTAAATAAAAATGCAATTATAATCAACACAATCATCCCTAAAACTCCTCTCCAAAGACTTTCAATCGAAAAACCTTTACTTTTTATAATTGGTTTTGGAGTAATAATTTCAGTTTTATCAACCGAATTTTTTTGCGTAATTTTTGAGGAAACTAATTGGTAAGTAACATCATTTTCAGTTAAAACTATGTTTGAATCATCTAAAGAAACAATATTAAAATAACGAACTGTATCTCTCGGATTTTTGAAATTTAGAATCAATAAATTTTTCTGATGAATGTAATTTCCTGATAAAATTGAATCTGAAAATTGCTTTAATTTGAAAGAAAAAATTCCTTTTTTCAAGGAAAAATTATCAGAAGAATCAATAGCTATTTTAGTAGTTTCAGATTGACTTTTTATGGATGAAAATTTCCATTGATTTTCTATTTGTTGACCAAAATAACTTAGAGAAAAAAAACAAAAAAACGTTAATAAAATATGTTTCATAAAGTAATCAATTAAGAACGTTTGCTTATTTCGTCTCTTATTTTTGCTGCTAATTCATAGTTTTCGTTAATAACTGCTTGATGTAATTGGTCTTGCAATTGTGCCAAGGTTAATTTTGAAAAACTAGATTTTTCTTTTGATTCGCTCAAATCAGCAGGAATTTTTTCAACTTCTTTTTTGCCTTCAAGAGCCATTTCTTCTTCTAATTTTAAAATTACTCCTGCTTTATCAAGAATATTTTCGTAAGTATAAATAGGAGCATCAAAACGAACAGCAATCGCAATTGCATCAGAAGTTCGTGCATCAATCATATCTTCTTTACCATTTTTTTCACACACCAAACTCGAAAAAAAGACACCATCTACTAATTTATGGATGATTACTTCTTTAATTTTGATTCCAAAAGTATCAGAAAAAGTCTTGAATAAATCATGAGTAAGTGGTCTTGGAGGTCTGATTTCAGTTTCTAAAGCTATGGCAATTGATTGCGCTTCAAAAGCACCAATAATGATAGGCAATGTTCTTGTTCCCTCTATTTCGCTCAAAACCAAAGCATAAGCTCCAGTTTGAGTTTGACTGTAAGAAATCCCTTTAATGGTTAGTTGTATTAGACTCATATATCTCTTTGCAAAAAAAACTAAAAAACGATCGAAAATTTAGTGAAAAATTTTCACGCTAGAATTGAGGCACAATTTAATAAAAATTGTTAGTGAAAATCGATATTTTGATAGTTTTTATAAAAGTAAAACCCAAAAGTGTTGAAACTAATGGGCTTTTATAGGTAAAGTATTCAATAATAAATGACTACGCTTCTTTGAATGCTTTTAATTTTGTAATTAATTCTGGAACAACTTGAAATGCATCACCAACGATTCCATAATCAGCTGCTTTAAAAAACGGAGCTTCTGGATCAGAATTGATAACCACTTTTACTTTTGATGCATTTACACCTGCTAAATGTTGAATGGCACCAGAAATTCCAATGGCAATATATAAATTAGAAGCAACAGGTTTTCCTGTCTGTCCAACATGTTCTCCATGAGGACGCCAACCCAAATCAGAAACTGGTTTTGAACATGCAGTTGCAGCTCCTAAAACAGTGGCTAATTCTTCAATCATTCCCCAGTTTTCTGGACCTTTCAAACCTCTTCCTGCAGAAACTACTACATCTGCATCAGCAATAGTAACTTTTCCAGAAGCTTTTTCAATTTTTTCAGATTTTACTCTAAAATCAGCATCTGTTAAAGAAACACTTTTATTTTCAACAGTCCCTGAAACTGGATTTTCAAAAATTCCAAATGAATTTTTTGCAACTCCAATGATTTTTTTCTCTGATGAAATGACAGTGTTTGCAAATCCTTTATTTGAAAAAACTTTTCTTTTGATGGTAAAAGGACTTGTTGATGATGGCAAAGCAACTACATTTGAAGCATAACCTGCATCCAAAGAAACTGCTACCAAAGGCGCAATGTGTAACGTATCAATACTAGAATCTAACACAATCACATTGGCATTTTCGGCTTCAGCAATTTGTTTTATGATAGATGAATAGGCTTTTGCGTTGAATGAAGTTAACTTACTTTCAGAAACTGAAATCACTTTTTCTGCTCCATATTTATGCAATTCTTCGTTTGTGGAAACGTTTACAGATAAAGCAACCAGGTTTGTACCCAATTGTTCTGCTACTTTTTTTCCATAAGAAACTACTTCAAAAGCACTTTTTTTAAATTTGCCATTTACGGCATCTGCAAAAACTAAAACTGACATATTTTTTTATTTTTTCTCCCTAAAAAATGTTTCAGGGTATTGTTATTTTTTCCTTTTGATTTTGATAAAACTTAAATCACTTTTGCTTCTGTATGCAATAAATGGATTAACTCTTCAATATTATCTGCATTTACCAATTTCACAGCACCTTTTGGCGCTGGTTTTTGATACGATTGCACTTCAGTTGCATTTGCAACAGTCACAGGTTCAAGAACTTGTAATGGTTTTTGACGAGCCATCATGATTCCTCTCATATTTGGAATGCGCAAATCTTTTTCTTCTACAATTCCTTTTTGACCAGCAATTACCATTGGTAAAGTACTGTTCAATGTTTCATTTCCACCATCAATTTCTCTTACTAATGTTGCTGAATTTCCTTCAATTTCAATACCCACACAACCATTTACAAAATTATAATTTACCAATGACGCAATCATTCCAGGAACCATTCCTCCATTATAATCAATAGATTCTCTTCCAGCTAAAACCAAATCATAATTTCCATTTTTTACAACTGCTGCAATTTCTTTAGCTACTGATAATCCGTCAGTTGGTTCTGCATTTACACGAATTGCTTCATCAGCCCCAATTGCCAGCGCTTTTCGCAAAGTTGGTTCAGTAGTTGCATTTCCAACATTTAAAACAGTCACAGAAGCACCTTGATTTTCTTTGAACCACATGGCTCTTGTTAAACAGAATTCATCATAAGGATTGATGACAAACTGCACTCCATTTGTATCAAATTTGGTATCATTTTCTGTAAAATTAATCTTAGAAGTGGTGTCTGGCACGTGACTTATACAAACCAAAATTTTCATAATCGCTCTATTTTATCATTTTTATTCGCAACGAAATTACAGCTTTTTTTTAAAAAATACTATGCACGCATAATAAATTTTCAAGAATTTAACATTTATCGAAAACGATTGCGTTTTTGAAATGGATTTTTAAGAGTAGATTCTGAATTTCATTCAAAAAAAATGATAATTAATTCCTTACTTTTGCAAGATTCAAAACAATACTAGATTTAATTTTACATGAAATCGCCAAAATCAAAAAGTTTGGATTCTCAAACATCCATTTTTAAATCGGCGATTGCATATGTGACCTTTAAAAAATATAATTTACACAGATGAAAACAGTTCAATTTAGAGAAGCAATTTGCGAGGCCATGAGCGAAGAAATGCGCAGAGATGAAAGCGTTTATTTGATGGGTGAAGAAGTTGCAGAATACAATGGAGCATACAAAGCAAGTAAAGGAATGTTGGATGAGTTTGGTCCAAAAAGAGTAATTGATACTCCAATTGCCGAACTTGGTTTTGCAGGAATTGCTATTGGTTCAGCTATGAATGGCAATAGACCAATTGTTGAATACATGACGTTTAATTTTTCATTAGTTGGAATTGATCAAATCATCAATAACGCAGCAAAAATCAGACAAATGTCTGGAGGTCAGTTGAATTGTCCAATTGTTTTTAGAGGTCCAACAGCTTCTGCAGGACAATTAGGTGCAACACATTCTCAAGCTTTTGAAAACTGGTTTGCAAATACTCCAGGTTTAAAAGTAATTGTTCCTTCAAATCCTTATGATGCAAAAGGATTATTAAAAGCCGCAATTCGTGATGATGATCCAGTTATTTTTATGGAATCTGAACAAATGTATGGTGATAAAATGGAAATTCCTGATGGAGAATATTTGATTCCAATTGGTGTTGCTGATATTAAAAGAGAAGGAACAGATGTAACTGTTGTTTCTTTCGGAAAAATTATCAAAGAAGCTTACAAAGCCGCTGAAGAATTGGCGAAAGAAAATATTTCAATTGAGATTATTGATTTAAGAACTGTACGTCCAATGGATAAAGCTGCCATTATAAAATCTGTAAAAAAGACAAATAGATTGGTTATTTTAGAAGAAGCCTGGCCGTTTGCAAGTGTTTCATCAGAAATATCTTATGTTATTCAAAGTGAAGCATTTGATTTTTTAGATGCGCCAATTAAAAGAATCACAACTGCTGATACTCCAGCTCCATATTCGTCAGCATTGTTTGAAAAATGGATTCCAAATTCCGATGATGTTGTAAAAGCCGTAAAAGAAGT
>DAIUBY010000109.1:0-5391 GCA_036846425.1 Polaribacter sp. | reverse complement strand
AAATATTTTACTGGAAAAAACGTCAACGCGATTCCAACAAATATCTCTACTTTAGACACCAGTGGACAAATTTTATATCTCATTTTTATGGATGATTTGGATGCCAATTTTTTGCGTCAATTAGTAAATGAGTTTCCATTTAAAACCTTAACTTTAAAAACAGAACAGGTGATAACACCAAAAAAATGACTCTTCAACAGTTTATAAAAAAGTTAAAAACGTGTCCAAAAGAAATTTTATTTGCTGAAACCTTGCAGGTAATTGAGGATTATTTTACTTTTTTTCCAACAGCATTTTCAAATGGAAAAATTCATAATAAAGCTGGTGAAAATTCTGGTTCATGTAAAGTGTTTGCATTTGCAATCCATCAACAATTTACAGAAAAAGAAACCCTTTTTTGTTTTGGGGAACATTATAAAAATGTGTTAGAAAATCCAAATGGAACATCGCATCAAAATATCAGAAATTTTATGAAATTTGGATTTGAAAACTTGAGTTTTGAAAGCAACGCTTTAAAACCAATAATTTTATAAATGTTTTCCAACCTCAAAACCATATTTTCCAAGATATTTATTTCCGGTCTCAATGGCGTCATTTTCGAGAGTTGTTCCCATAGAATCGTTCCAACGATTTAAGTAGCCAAACAGAGAAATAACGCCTAATATTTCAACTATTTCGCCTTCATTCCAGTATTTATACAACTCATTTTTTATGTTTTCATCTACTGCATTCGGAATTATAGAAGCTGCCAAAGAAAAATCTAAAGCGGCTTTTTCTGCTGCCGAAAAAGAAGGATGAGTTTTATAATTCCAAATATTGTCTAGTTGTTCTTTCTCAGCACCATATCTTTCAGCAGCTCTAATAGCATGTGCTTGACAATACCTACAACCTGTTGCATTGCTTGAAACCCAAGCTATCATTCGTTTTAATGCTGATGTTACATTTCCATGATTTTCCATAACTGCTTTATTCAAATTGATAAATGCCTTTGAAATGGAAGGTCTGTATTGCATTGTTAAAACAGAATTAGGACAAAATCCTAAAGTTTCATTAAAAAAAGAAGCCATTTCTTTGGTTTCTAAATCGTGATTTTCGCTAAGAGGTGCTACAAGTGCCATAATTATTTTATCTGATTAAACTAAAATTACCTATTTTTTCAATTGTATTTCCATTGATTTCAGTTAATAAAACACGAAACCAATAGCTATTTGGAGGTGTTTTTTTTCCTTGATATTCTCCATTCCAACCCTGAGAATTTGCCTCAATTTCATGAAGTAATTTTCCAAATCTATCAAAAATTTCAATTTTTGATAATGTGTAAAAAGAAGAATCAAATCCTTTTATTGTCCAGAAATCATTTTCTCCATCGCCATTTGGTGTAAAAAATTTTGGATATGCTAAAATTGAAAACTGATAAGAAGCAACTCCACAGCCCAATTTGTCTCTTACATATAAAGTATGAATTCCAAGAGATAAATTTTGAAAAAAAACAACATCAGTATAGTTTCCAAATTGATCATCAATAGCAAATTCATAGTCGCCAATTCCAAGATTTGGATTTGCAACTCGGATGGAATTATTATTGGAATCATCCGTAATAATTACATCAGCATTTGTAATTGTTGCAATTGATGATTTGGTAACTACAATCAATTTTTCATCAGAAATACATCCTGCCTCAGAAACTGCACTCACATAATAATTCCCTTCAGAAGTAACTGAAATGGAGGAAGAATTTTCGGATAAAATTGTAGTTTCATTTCTCCAAACATAAGTGTAATTTCCTTGTGGATTTCTGGTTTCTAACGAAATTGAACCAATATCTTCGCACAAAACATATCCATTTTCAGGAACATCAAACTCAGGAATTGTATCATCAACAGTAGCTGTTATTGGAGTTCTAGTTGCTGTTTCACAACCATCGCGATTTGCAGTTACATAATAAGTTGTTGTGGCTGTTAAAATTGGTGTTTCAAAAGAATTTCCAGTAAAAATAGGTGTAGAACTAACTAAAGAATCATACCAAAAAACGGTTCCTTCATTGGCTGTTGCTATCAAAGTTGCTGAACCTGAACAAATCAAATCATCTGATGTTGTAATGATAGAAGGTCTTGGATTTACTGTAACAGTAACAGCAGTTCTTGGCAAAGTTGTGCAAGAATTTACAGAAGATGTTGCATAATATACCCTTGAATTTGTTAAAAATGGTGTTGTAAAATCTGTGCCAAATCCAACTTGATTTCCGTTAATTGGCGCATCAAACCAAAGAATATCTCCATCACTTGCAGTTGCAGAAATTGTAGCAATTCCTGATTCGCAAATAGTTGCATTGATTGTTGTTAAAATTTGTGGGATAAAAATGCTAGTTGTTGCAACAATATTTAATGGTGGATCATCTGGAGTTCCAAATTCAACAACATATCCTTTTGGTTCGTAAGCAGCAATATTACCTCCAATATTTGGTAAATCATTCCAAGCACCACGAATTCCAATAAATGGATCTGTTATATGCGCATAATCTTCATTTCCTTGATTATTTGGTTCGTTCGAATTCCAAAAAGCAAAATTAGGTGTTGAACCATTTACAGCTCCGTTCCAAAAAATAGTTCCTGCTTCAGGTCCTGTCATCCATTTCCAAACACCTTCAGTTTCTTCGTCTGAACCTCCAATCCAACCTGCTCCAGAAGCTTGTTTTCCCGCAAAATCAGCTTCAATTTGTGAAGTTAGCGTTGCTAAATAACCTCTTCTTCCATAATAAAATTGAGTTTCTGCTGCGGCTTTCGCATTTGTCCAAGTGATTCCGTTGGCTGAAATAAATCGATAAAAATGCCCTGTTTCTGGCAAATAATTAGCATCGTCAATTGATAATGAAAACTTTTTTTCAGGAATTACGGTTGCTGCAGTTGTTGTGAAAACTACATCCTTCACTGCATTTTCTACATCAATTAATAACATCTCCGAACCAATTCCTCTTGAGATTAAAGTTAATTTTCCCTCTTCAGGATTCCAAACAGGAAGTACATTAGGATGAAGCGCAACATCTATTTCTAATCTATCAAATCCTTGTTGATACCCTTCAGAAATTTGAATGTAAAAGGCTTCAATAGTTGTATCATCAGGATCTGTAATAGAAAAATTAGTAACAATATTAATCGGATTTCCAATACAAAATGCCTGTCTTCCTGTTGCAAAAACGCTTGGAGCTAAATCTACTTGAGCAAAAAATGGAACTGAAAATACCATTCCAAATACAACTAATAAAAGTTTTATAAATCCTACTATTTTATGCATTTTAAAAGCTACCTTAACGTTGTTTTCTTATTTTTGTAAAAAAGCACAAGTTACTACTTCAAATTTTAAAAAAATTACAAATTATGGTTAAAAATACTGTTACAACTGTTTGGACTCAAAAATCGCAATTTGAAACTGACAATCCAAGTGGATATAAATTCACAATGTTTGATAAATCGCAAGATAATGGCGATGTTGTTGGTTTTGCTCCAAAAGCGTTAATGCTTTCATCTTTAGCAGGTTGCTCTGGTTTAGACGTGGTTTCATTATTGGCAAAAATGCGTGCAGAAGTAGCTGATTTTAGAATTGAAGTTACTGGCGAATTGACTGATGAACATCCAAAATACTATAAAAAAGTTCGTGTAGAATATCATTTTTCTGATAGCAATTTACAGCCTGAAAAAATTCAGAAAGCGGTAAATTTATCTGTTACAACCTATTGTGGTGTCATGGAAATGTTTCGAAAATTTGCAGAAATAGAAATCGAAATATTTTTACACAACCAATAGAAACTCAATTGCTATGAGATGGATAATCAAACCAAAACCACCCAGAGAAAAAGTAGAAAAACTCGCAAAAGAATTACAAATTGATGAAACTTTAGCTAGTATTTTGTGCCAACGAAATATTGAAACTTTTGAAGATGCAAAAAAATTCTTTCGCCCAAGTTTAGAGGATATTCACGATCCTTTTTTGATGAAAGACATGGAAAAAGCAGTTGAGAGAATTGAAAAAGCGATTGAAAATAATGAAAATATTCTGATTTATGGTGATTATGATGTGGATGGAACTACAGCTGTTTCATTGGTTTCAGCGTATTTAAAAAGTATTTATCCAAATATTGCAACTTATATTCCTGACAGATATGAAGAAGGTTATGGTATTTCTTACATTGGAATTGACTTTGCTTTTGACAATGATTTTTCGCTAATAATTGCTTTAGATTGCGGCATCAAAGCGATTGAAAAAGTTGCTTATGCAACAGAAAAAAATATCGATTTTATCATTTGTGATCATCACAAACCAGGTGCTGAAATTCCGAAAGCTGTAGCTGTTTTAAATCCGAAAAGAGCGGATTGCAATTATCCTTATGACGAATTGTGTGGTTGTGGAGTTGGCTTTAAACTCATTCAGGCTTTGGGAACAAAAAGAGGTCAAAACATTGATGATTTTATTCCTTATTTGGATTTGGTAGCAACTGCAATTGCTGCTGATATTGTGCCAATTACTGGCGAAAATAGAATTTTAGCACACTATGGATTGCAAGTTATCAACTCTCATCCAAGAAATGGAATTAAGGCTCTTATTCATCAAATCAAGAAAAAAGAATTGACAATTACGGATGTTGTGTTTATTATTGCTCCAAGAATTAATGCTGCTGGAAGAATAAAACACGGCAATTATGCAGTGGAATTATTAACAGAAATGGATTTTGATTCGGCTTTAGAATTTGCAAAAGCAATCGAAGTTTTTAATGCTGACAGAAAAGAATTGGATAAAAAAATCACTGCAGAAGCCTTGAATCAAATCATTGAAAATGAGGAAGAAAAACGATTTTCGACAGTTGTTTTTCAAGAAGATTGGCATAAAGGCGTCATTGGAATTGTGGCATCAAGACTCACAGAAACCTATTACAGACCAACCTTAGTTTTTACAAAAAGTGGTGAAAAATTAGCAGCTTCAGCTCGCTCTGTAACAAATTTTGATGTGTATGAAGCATTGGAAGAATGCACTGAATTTATTGAACAATTTGGCGGACATAAATATGCAGCAGGCTTGACTTTGTTGCCAGAAAATTATGAAAACTTCAAAAATAAATTTGAAGAAGTCGTTGCAAAAAGCATTGATAAAGAGTTATTAACTCCTGAAATTTCGATTGATGCTGAAATAGAATTGTCAGAAATTACTCCGAAAATTTTTAGAATTATTCAACAAATGGCACCTTTTGGACCTCAAAATATGCGTCCTGTTTTTAAATCAACTGGAGTAAGAGACAATGGTTATGGAAAAAAAGTAGGTTCAGATGAAACACATTTAAAACTCAATTTATTTCAAGGAGACAACCAAAAAACCTACAATGCCATTGGCTTTGGTTTGGGA
>DAIUBY010000108.1:3143-5477 GCA_036846425.1 Polaribacter sp. | reverse complement strand
ATCAATATTTTGCCATTGTAAAGTGGCTACTAACGAACCTTCAAAAAACGATTTTTGAAACGTTAAATTTGGTGAGTAAAAACGCGAATCAACACCTTGTGCAGTAACTCTCTCAGATAAATAATTGAACGTAAATTGTAAGGAAGCATTTTTCCAAAAAGAATAGGTACTGTTTAAATTGATGCCATAAACTGTTGTTTCAGAATTGACAGGTCTGTTATCAAACTCACCTGAAATGGCATAATTGTACACGTTTACTCCTATGAAATTCGACCAATTATCTGTAGGTTTTAATTGCGTAGAAAGTTCCAATCCAACCACATTTGCATTCCCAACATTCGAATAAATTCGGTTTAAAATACTGTCATTATATATTGTATTTACTCTGTTTACCAAATTTTTAATATGTCTGTAATAGGCAGTTGCATTGATAGAATTTCCGCCTTTTAGTTTTTTATTAAAACCAACTTCTACCAAATCAATAAATTCTGGCAATAAATTTGGGTCTCCTTGCTCTAAAGTTTCTGAATGTTCACGCTCAGGAAATGGATTCATTTTAAAAGTAGTGGTTCTTTCTACACGTTTACTATAAGCAGCTTTGATATTCGTTTTCTCATCCAATGCATATTGTACAGAAGCTGATGGAAATAATTTTGCAAAATCATATTCATATCGCTCATCAACCGTATTTGCTTTGTCTTTCAAATCCAACGTTCTGTCCATAATTTCCAAACGCGTTCCAAAAGCATAATCCCATTTTGCTGATTTTCCTGTGTATTGTCCATACACAGAATGAATGATTCTTTTCAAATTCACTTCACTCGAAAATTCAGGTACTAATTGAAAAGGATCATTGAAATTTGTTCGTCTTTCGTACACAAAATCTCCTGAATGATCCAAACTTCTGAACTGATATCCAGTTTCTAACAATCCATTTTCAAAAGGAGCAAAACTATAATCTACTTGAAAACGAGTTCCATGTAACGGATTGTCATTGGTATTGAATTCATCTTGATATAAAATCGTTTCATCAGGAAAACCTAAATTCTGGTTGATGGTTGGTCCTCCTAAAAGTGTGTATTCATACAATAACGAAGTTGAAATGGTGGCTTTGTTTTCAAAAGTATGTTTGTAATCAAAACTTCCCAAAGCAAAATCGCTTTTTCGATTCAATAAATTGTGATTGAAATATTGAAAAGTATATAAACGATTGTTACTATTTGGCGGATTTACAGCATGATTGTCAAAATAAACAATGTCTGCCAATCTGTCTTTATCACGTTTTCCAGCGAAAAATCCCACAGAAAATTCGTTATTTTCATTCGGCGTAAAATCAACTGTAAAACGTCCACTGTAATTTATTTCGTCAGTACTTCTCTCTCCTGTTGAAGGAAATCGTGTTTGTTTGTCATTAATAATGGTAAAAACATCGCCTTCACGTCTTCCACCAATATCATTTCGTTGATAATTTACACCAAATGAATAATTCCAGGCTTTGTTTTGCAAATTGTATGTTGCATCAATTCCATAACGTTGATGCGCATTTGCATTGCCATAAGTTTCAATAGAAGGAAAACCACCTTTGATGTTAATTTGTGCAAAAGAACCATCCAAAGCACCTTTTTTGGTGATGATATTTAAGATTCCTGCTTTTCCTTCAGGATCATATTTTGCTGATGGCGCAGTGATTACTTCCACACGTTCCACAGAATTTGCAGGAAGTTGACCCAACAAACTTGCAGCATTTCCTTGAATAGGTTTTCCATTTAATAATAGTACAAAACCAGAACTTCCACGAACACTAATTTCACCTTGACCATCAACAGTCACAGAAGGTAAATTTCTAATCACATCAATTCCAGAACCTCCTTGTGCGTTTTTAAATTTCTCAGCATCAAATACTTGACGATCAATTTTATTGACAACTGTGGCTCTTTCACTTTTGATAATTACTTCTCCTAAAGAATTTCCTAAACTCAAAGAAATTGTTCCAACGTTTACGCTATTCTTTGAGTTGTTGATACTAATATTATTGATGGTTTTTTCATTATAACCAATAAATGAAACTTTCAAAAAATAATTTCCTTTAGCAAGATTTGTAAAGGAAAATGCGCCTAAACTATCTGTAACAATTCCAGCAATTAGTGCTTTATCAGTTTGTTTGTAAATAGCAACTGTGGCATATTCTAAAGGAGAATTGTCTTCATCAACAACAATTCCTTTTACTTGTGAAATAAGGGAAGAAATTTGAAAAAAAAGGAATGTAATTAAAACTAGTTTTCTTAAAATCATTTTAAAATTAAGTTTAAAAATAAAGGCGCAAGTTAGTTACTG
>DAIUBY010000108.1:0-3043 GCA_036846425.1 Polaribacter sp. | reverse complement strand
ATGTCTTTTAAAATATTTCGTAAAATTGGAAGCGTCTTTAAAATTCAAATCGAAAGCAATCTCACTGATGTTTTTTGAAGTTTAAAGTAATTGCCTTTTGATTTCGATAATCATCCATTCAGCAATTACTTCTGATGCAGATTTTTGAAATGATTTTTGACAAATGGCATTCAAATTTTGAGAACTTGTGTGCAATTTTTCAGCATAAAAAGAGACATTGTTAACCAAATTTTCTGAAAGTAATTCTAAAAATTGTTGCTCAATTGTGGGATTGATACTTGTTAAAAACGATTGAGAATACTGAATAAGTTTTGCAAAAATAGCTTTCAATCCACTTTCAATAACTTCAAGATTTATTTGTGGTTGCTTCATTTCTGAAGCTAACATTTTAAATAATAATGGAATAATTTCGTCATTTTTATCGATAAAAACCTCGCTTAATTGTTTAATTTTTTGCAATTGAAAAACAATGGAGTTATCAACAATTTGCTCCAAAAATGATTCTTTGATAATGATGACAAAACTCTCAGGAATAGTATTAATTTCCCAATGATGCACTTGATTTTTGTGAATAAAAAATACAATAGCAGTTTTGATTTCAAAAGGTTTTCAATCTAAATAATGAAATCCACTTCCTTTACTGAAAAAAACAATTTCTAAATATTTGTTGTGAACATGTGGTTTTGTGTAGCGTTTTGCCACATCAAAAGGTTCTATTTTTATGGTATTTTCAAAAGAAATTTTATTCTTGATTTCAATTTCTTGGGTAGGATTCATTCCTTGTTGAAATTAGTTTCCTTTGTAGAAAGGCAATTTTACCACTTTTGCAGGCATGGCTTTTTTACGAATTTGAACAAAAATTTCAGTATCTAAATTCGAAAATTCCGAGGAAACATAACCCATTCCAATTCCTTTTCCCAAACTTGGACTCATAGTTCCTGACGTTACTTTTCCAATAACAGTTCCGTTTGCATCAACAATTTCATAATCGTGTCTTGGAATGCTTTTTTCAACCATTTCAAATGCTACCAATTTTCGAGTTGGTTTTTCTGCTTTCTGTTTCGCTAAAGCTTCGTGATTTACAAAATCTTTCGTGAATTTGGTAATCCAACCCAAACCAGCTTCAATTGGTGAAGTAGTATCGTCAATATCATTTCCATACAAACAATAGCCCATTTCTAAACGCAAAGTATCTCTTGCAGCCAATCCAATTGGTTTGATTCCAAAAGATTTTCCTGCTTCAAAAACAGCATCCCAAATTTGTTTTACTTGGCTATTTTTACAATAAATTTCAAAACCTCCAGAACCTGTATAACCTGTTGCTGAAATGATTACATGTTCAATTCCCGCAAAATCACCCACTTTAAATTTGTAAAAAGGAATAGCAGCCAAATCTAAAGAAGACAAAGATTGCATTGCTTCCACAGCTTTTGGTCCTTGAATGGCTAATAAAGAATACTCATCAGAAAGATTGCGTAAAGTGGCTCCAAAATCTTTATTGTATGAAGAAATCCAATCCCAATCTTTATCAATATTGGAAGCATTTACAACTAATAAATAGGTGTTTTCTTTAATTCTATAACAAATCAAATCATCCACAATTCCATTTGTTTCATTAGGAAAACAGCTGTATTGAGCATCACCAATTTCCAATTTTGATGCATCATTAGAAGTCACTTTTTGAATCAAAGCCAACGCATTTTCGCCTTCAACCAAAAATTCACCCATATGACTCACGTCAAAAACACCCACAGATTCACGCACTGTATGATGTTCTATTGTTACGCCTTCATATTGAACAGGCATATTAAAACCTGCAAAAGGGACCATTTTTGCGCCTAAAGCTTCATGAACTTCGTGTAATGCAATATTTTTCATTGTATAGGATTCTTAAATTTTTGGCTAAATTATTGAATTTTACATGAAAACGAGTCAATAATATTTTGTTAATTTTTGTCGTGAAAATGGAAATAATAGTACATTTGAAGACAATCAAAAAAATCACTTTTATGAACATGCGTAATTTTCTTTCAATCGTATTGATTTTCATTACTTTCTGCAGTTTTTCGCAAACTCCTACAGATTATTTATCTAAAGAATTTCACAAAGAAAGACGTGATATTTTACGATCAAAAATGCCAAAAAACTCAGTTGCTGTACTTTTTGCAAATCCTGTTAGAAATAGAGCAAATGATGTGGATTTTATTTTTCATCAAGATCCAAATTTCTATTACTTAACAGGTTACAAAGAACCAAATGCAGTATTGGTGTTGTTTTCAGAAAATCAAACTGATGAAAAAGGAAATTCGTACAATGAAATTTTATATGTTCAAAAACGTGATGCAAGAGCAGAACAATGGAATGGAAAACGTTTGGGAATTGAGGGTGCACAACAAGAGTTAGGTTTTGCAGTAGCAAAAAACGGAGAAGATTTCATAAAAGATGCCATTGATTTTAAAAAGTTTGATAAATTATTTATTGAAAAATTTAATGATGATTATCGCAATTTAAGTGATGCAGCTGATGTGTTTGATTTGGTGAAAAGTTTCAAACAAAAAGCGGGTTATAATCCTGACATATTTTTGTCTAGACCTAAAGAATATTTGTATACAAATATTGCTGAAACTCCTATTGAAAGTAGTGCCAATGTAATTAATATTATTGATAGATTATCTTCACAATTTGAGGATATTAAGGATGATGAACTTATTAAACAATTTAAGTCTGCAAAAACAGATGCTATCAGAAAAGATATCAAACAAAAAATCACGTTGGCATTGAAACCAAAGACAAATATTGATTTGACTTTTTTACCTTCAAACCTAGCTACAATGCGTGAAATAAAAACGGAAGCTGAAATAAAATTGATTACAAAAGCTGTCAGAATTTCTGCAATTGGTCAAATAGAAGTGATGAAAGCTATGAAACCTCATATGTCAGAAATGGAATTGCAAGGGATTCATGAATTTGTGTATAAAAAGTATGGTGCAGAATATGAAGGATATCCTTCAATTGTTGGTGCAGGAAACAATGGTTGTATTTT
>DAIUBY010000107.1:0-5490 GCA_036846425.1 Polaribacter sp. | reverse complement strand
TCTTCCACGGGAATAATTTCCATAGCAGGTTCCTTAAAAATCTTTTTATTTGATAGTTTCTTTTCAAAAGTCAATAATAAAGAAGGCAACAATAATAAATTGGAAACCATGGCTAATAATAAGGTGATAGAAACCAAACCTCCTAAAGCAATAGTGCCTCCAAAACTTGATAATGTAAAGACTAAAAATCCAAAAAATAGCACGATTGAAGTGTAAAACATACTTACACCTGTTTCACGCAAAGCTGCAAAAACAGATGGTTTTACACGCCAATTATGTGCAATTAATTCTTGTCGATATTTTGCTAAAAAGTGAATGGTATCATCAACAGAAATTCCGAAAGCGATGCTAAAAACTAAAATAGTGGAGGGTTTTATAGGAATATCAAAAAAGCCCATTAAACCTGCAGTGATTAACAAAGGTAAAATATTTGGTAACAAAGAAATTAAAATCATTTGTGGCGAACGAAACATCCAAGCCATAAAAATGGAAATCAATACAATTGCTAATAATAAAGAAAATACTAAATTGGTAATCAGATAATTAGTTCCTTTGATAAAAACCAACGCTTTTCCAGTTAAACTAACAGTGTATTTTTCTTTATCAAATTCTTTGTCAATAACGGTTTGAATTCGTTCTTGAATATCATCCATTTTTTCTGTGCCAATATCTTTCATAAAGGTTGTGATACGTGCATATCTTCCAGTAGAATCTACAAAACTTTTTAGCATTCCAGTATCATTATTGGAGTTTTTGGAATAAGCAAAAATGTAATTTTGCTCCTGACTTGTAGGCAATTGATAGTATTTAGGATTTCCTTGATAATAAGCTTGTTTGGAAAATTTAACCAAATTTACTACAGAAACTGGCTTTGACAATTCAGGAAAAGTTTCAATAGTTTCATTGATTTTTTCCATCTTTTTTAAGGTAGATAATTTCATCACACCTTTTTCTTTTTTGGTATCAATCAAAATTTCTAGAGGCATAATTCCGCCAAATTCATTTTCAAAAAATTTGATGTCTTTATAAAAACCCATACTTTTTGGCATATCTTCAATCAAACTTCCAGAAACTCGGATTTGATACACCCCAATTATCCCAATAATAATGATGATTACTGATGTGATATAAATTCCAATTCGTGATTCTTTTACCGTTTTTTCCATCCAATCAACCACATTTTCAATCCATCTTTTTTCCAAATGATTCAAATGTTTCTGTTTTGGAAGTGGCATAAAACTGTAAATAATTGGAATTAACAACAACGCCAAAATAAAAATACTGATGATATTGATAGATGCTAAAATCCCAAATTCACGTAACAAATCACTTTTTACAAATGCAAATGTGGCAAAACCAGCAGCAGTTGTAATGTTTGTCATTAATGTTGCATTGCCAATTTTGGTAATAACACGTTGCAATGATTTAGCTTGATTGCCGTGTTTTTTGATTTCTTGTTGATATTTATTAATAAGAAAAACCGCATTTGGAACTCCAATCACAATAATTAATGGCGGAATTAACGCTGATAAAACTGTGATTTCGTAACGAAACCAACCAATATAACCAAAAGCCCAAGTAACGCCAACCATTACTACTAAAAGCGTTATAAATGTGGCTCTAAAAGATCTGAAAAAGAAAAAGAAAATTACAGCAGTGATTAATAATGCACCCAAAACAAACAATAAAATTTCATTTTGAATGTTTTGAGAATTCAGTGTTCTGATATATGGCATTCCAGAAATTCGAACGTCAACTTGGTTCTCTTTTTCAAATTTTTCGACAACAGGAATTAGTTTATTGAATATAAAATCTATACGAATTGGTGTATTTATCAATTCTTTTTTGATGTAAATCGCAGTTTGTAAAGTACCTGTATTTTTATTGAACAGTAAATTGTCATAAAAAGGTAATTTTTCAAACAACTGTTTTTTGATAGCTAAAACCTCTTCAGTAGTTGTGGGATCTTTATCAAACAAAGGTTCAACAACAAATTTTCGTTCATTTCTGTCAGCTTTCAATTTTTGAACATCTGCAATAGAAAGTGTAAAATCAACTTCTTCTAAATCTTCAAAATTATCAATCAAATGATTCCAAGCATTGAATTTTTTTGGAGAAAAAACAGATGAATCTTTAATTCCAAGAATCACCAAATTTCCTTCTTCCCCAAAAATTTCTAAGAATTTGTTGTATTCAAGATTTACTTCGTGGTTTTCAGGAAGTAAATTTGCTTCGGTATATGAAAATTTCATATACTTTATTTGTGAGACTAGTAAACCAGTAATGATTGCAATAATCACTAAAACCAAGTAGCGGTTTCTTAAAATGATACTAGCAACTTTTGTCCAGAAATTCATTTAAAAAAATTTGTGCAAAGGTAACTAATTGTCTTTGCGATTGAAAACAAAAAAGAGTGTTAAAAAACACTCTTTAAAATACTATTATTTTTACTGAAATATTAAACTGTCATGATTTCTTTTTCTTTAACAACTAATATATCATCAATTTTTTTTACGTAAGTATCTGTCAATTTTTGAACATCATCTTCTGCAATTTTCTTTAAATCTTCAGAAACATCTAGTTTTTTGATGTCATTATTAGCATCTTTTCGTGCGTTTCTGATACCAACTTTTGCAAATTCAGCCTCCGATTTTGATTGTTTTGCAAGAGAAACTCTGCGTTCTTCTGTTAAAGGTGGAACGTTTATCATAATAATATCACCATTATTCATTGGATTGAAACCTAAATTTGCCAATTGAATTGCTTTTTCAATGGTTTGCAACATGTTTTTTTCCCAAGGTTGCACTGTCAATGTTCTTGGATCTGGACTACTCAAATTTGCAACTTGTGATAAAGGTGTTTGCGAACCATAATAATCTACTAAAACTGTTCCTAACATTGCAGGAGTTGCTCTTCCAGCTCTAATAGCACGAAACTCTTTTTCCAAATGTGCAATTGCACTATCCATGGCTTCTTTTGCAGTATCTAAAATAAAATCTATTTCCTCGTCCATTTTACCAAAACTTTACAAAATTATTTTTTAAATATTAATCAATGTTCCAATTTTTTCTCCAGAAACTAATTTCAATAAGTTTCCTTGTTTATTCATATCAAAAATGATGATAGGCAAATTATTTTCTTCACTTAACGTAAATGCAGTCATATCCATCACTTTCAATCCTTTTTCAATGACATCTTTAAAAGTGATATTTTCAAATTTAATTGCATTTTTAAACTTTTCAGGATCAGCATCATACACACCATCAACTCTTGTCCCTTTTAAAATGGCATCAGCATCTATTTCAATGGCTCTCAAAACAGCTGCTGTATCAGTCGTAAAATATGGATTTCCAGTTCCTGCTCCAAAAATTACAACACGACCTTTTTCTAAATGTCTGATGGCTTTTCTTCGGATATAAGGTTCTGCAACTTCTTTAATTTCAAGTGCAGTTTGCAATCTTGTAAACACATTTTCAGCTTCTAACGCACTTTGCAATGCCAAACCATTAATACAAGTTGCCAACATTCCCATATGATCTCCTTGCACACGATCCATGCCATTACTTGCACCAGCAACACCTCTAAATATATTTCCTCCTCCAATAACAATAGCGACTTCAATGCCTTTATCAACAACTTCTTTGATTTCTTTAGCGTATTCTGAAAGACGTTTTGGGTCAATTCCGTAATTGCGATCACCCATTAAGGCTTCACCACTCAATTTTAAAAGGATTCTTTTGTACTGCATTTTCGATTGCTTTTTAGTAAATCCTTTTTTATAAAGGATGAAAGTTGTGCAAAATTAAGTATTTTTTTTAATTAATCTAAAACTGTCTAACTACAATTCTGACCTTTTTTTGATGAAATTTATAAAATTTAATAGAACTGAAATTGAATAATTTAAACCTTTGTAGCCTCAATAAAATTAATTAATTTTGCACTCAATTTTTTTAGAACCAGAGAAATAGAACCAATGAATATTACGAAAGAAAATTTAGATGCTTTAAACGCAATAGTAAAAGTGGATATTGTTGCAGCAGATTATCAAGAAAAAGTGGACAAAATGTTGGCAGATTATCGCAAAAAAGCAAACATTCCAGGATTTAGAAAAGGGCAAGTTCCTATGGGAATTGTGAAAAAACAATACGGAAAATCTGTGATGATTGATGAAGTAAACAAATTGCTTCAAAGTGCTTTGAATAAATTTTTAATCGAAGAAAAGTTAGATATTTTAGGAAATCCATTACCAAGAATCAAAGAAGATTTTAATTGGGATGCTGCTACTTTTTCGTTTGAATTTGAGTTGGGTTTAGCTCCTCAATTCAACATTGATTTAAAAGCAAAAAACAATGTTGTGATGAAGAAAATTTTGGCAACAGATTCGTTGATTGATGAAGAAGTTCAAAACATTCAAGCACGTTATGGAAAAATGAGTTCTTTAGACGAAGTTACTGAAGAAGCAAATTTAACTGCAACTTTTGTGAACGAAGAAAAAGAAATCAACAAAAAATCGACTTTCAGAATTAGCGAATTAAAAAGCCAAAAAAATAGTTTGATTGGTGCAAAATTAGGAGATGTTGTTGCTTTGGAGACGAAAAATTTATTTGAAGACGAATACAGATTGCAACATTTATTAGGTGTTTCTCACGATATCATTCATGGATTAGACATCACAATTTCAACAACAATTGAGGACATTACCAAAACAGATTTAGCAGATTTAGATCAAGAATTGTTTGATAAATTATTCCCTGATGGAAGTGTAACAACAGCCTCTGAATTAAGAGAAAAAATAAAAGAAGATGCTGAAAAACAATTTCAACAACAATCTGATCAGCAATTTTTGAATGATGCAATTGAGCATTTAATTGAAAATACAAAATTCGATTTACCAGCAGCATTTTTACAAAAATGGTTGCAAACTGCAGGTGAAAAACCACTTTCAATTGAGGAAGCAATTGAAGAATATAACAAATCTGAAAAAGGATTGCGTTATCAATTGATTGAAGGGAAAATCTTAAATGACAATAATATCAGTGTTTCTTATGTTGATTTGGTTGACTATGCAAAAGGATTTATTCGCATGCAAATGGCACAATTTGGAAACTTAAATCCTGAGGAAAAAGAATTGGAAGACATTGCAGGAAGAATTTTGCAAAACAAAGACGAAGCTCAAAAATTACAAACACAATTAATTAGTCAAAAATTATTGACTTTTTACAAAGAAAACATGAGTTTTGATACCAAAGAAGTTTCTTACGAAGATTTTATCAAAGAAATTTATCATTAAAATATTTAAAAAAAGAGTTTAAAATTTAAAAAAATTTCAAAAACCTGAATTGTGGATTCAGGTTTTTTTGCTTTTAGAATCACAAATTAGCAACATAAAGAGAATAGTTAGTATCTTTGCAAAGTAAAATATTATATCTCATAACAATGGATTTCGGAAAAGAATTTGAAAAATATGCTACCAAACATCATGGAATTAGC
>DAIUBY010000106.1:0-5650 GCA_036846425.1 Polaribacter sp. | reverse complement strand
CTTTCCAAAGGAAAGGACTTTAAAGAACAAGATGAATTACTTTTATTAGATTCTTTTCTTTTTTGTAAAATCAAAATTCAAAACTTTGAACCATCAACCATCAACTATCAAATACCAACCATCAGTTAAAAAAGTTGTTTTTATCACAGGTGCTTCCTCAGGAATTGGAAAATCCATTGCTAACTATTTGTCACAAAAAGGATTTGTTGTTTATGGTACAAGTAGAAATCCTACAAATGAGCTTTTGCCATTTCAAATGATTGGGTTGGATGTGTTGAAAAAAGAGATTATTGACAATGCAATTCAACAAATAATAGAAAAAGAAGGCAAAATTGATGTGTTGATTAACAATGCAGGAATGGGAATTACAGGTCCAATTGAAGATACTCCAACTGAAGAAATGAGACGTGTTTTTGATACCAATTTTTTTGGTGCAATTGATGTGATGAAAGCGGTTTTACCTATTATGCGTTCACAAAAATCAGGATTGATTATCAATGTAACTTCCATTGCAGGTTATATGGGTTTGCCTTTTAGAGGCGTTTATTCTGCCACAAAAGGTGCTTTAGAATTGATTACAGAGGCAACAAATATGGAAGTGCAACAATTTGGAATTAACGTTGTAAATGTTGCTCCAGGAGATTTTGCTACCAATATTGCAGCAGGAAGATATCATACTCCTGTTTTTGACAATTCTGCGTATAAAAAATCGTATCAAGAAAATTTAGATTTGATGAATTCGCATGTTTCAAGTGGTATGAATCCAGAAGCAATGGCGATTAAAATTCATGAAATCATCAATAATCCGAATCCAAAAATTCATTATAAAGTTGGGAAATTTATGGAGAAATTTTCCATTGTTTTAAAACGTATTTTACCTGATAAAGTGTATCAAAAACTATTGATGAATCATTATAAATTGTAAAAATCAATTTACAAAAATAGGTTCATCAGAAATTGGATTCAAGAAAGTTTCTACGATTTTTACAGCACAATTGGAAGTGTCTAATTGAAATTGTATCCAACCAAAATATCTTTTTCCTCCAATAAATAAACTTATTACAAAATAATCTTTTTTGTTGTTTGTAAGTATTTCTCTGTAAGTCAATTTGTTACTCAAAAAATAATTGTAGTTTTCATAAGGTGTTTCAAATTGATAAAAAACATCCAATTCATTTTTGACACCTCCAAAATATTGTTCTGTATTTTCTGATGAAAAAGGAGGTTCAAAAACCACAAAATAAGGACTATTACTTCTTTTTGGAGACAAAATTTTATTGTTTGATGTGTTTGTAGAAACCAACTTTATCGTATAAATTGTGTAGTTTGGTTTGTTTCCAATATCTTTGGTTTTTTCTGCAATCAATTGAAAATCAGTAATTTTATCATCATTCATATCAATATTTATTGGCATTTTATCACCCAAACAAGTTTCGAATAAAAGTATTGTTGATGATTCGCCTAAATCAGGTTGTAATTCAATCCAAAATTTTCGGGTGTAAATCTCTTTATCATGAGGATCTACGTATGTTATTATTCCTGAAAAAAGTTGGTCAATTGTATAATTTTGAAAAGAAAAATCTAAAATTGTAATCTCTGTAATTGCAGAAATTGCGGCCTCTTTTCCGTCGTAAAATTTATAAGCTCGGTCAACTTTTAAACAATTATTTTCTTTAGAGAAAACAACTGAAAATTTTTCAGTTTCTCCATCTGAGCTTATAATTTCTGTATAATTAATATTAATAGTTGTTGCATTATAAAATCCTTTCCAACTAACAGGATTTGTTGTATTTGAAATCGCAATAGAATCATTTTCAGTGATTTGTAAATTTTCTGCGTCACATTTTATGATTTTAGGAATGTCATCCAAATCATCTATTTTTTGTTGATTTGAACAAGAAAAAAATATCAGATTGAAAAGTAAAAACAATGAAAATTTATGAATCATTTGCCAAATCATAATTATTTTACAAAAATAAGGTTTTAAAATTTAGATTCTTTTCTAAAATTGTAACTTTGCAACACTTTTACAAACAACTCAATTTATTACGATGAAATTTTTTATAGATACTGCAAATTTAGCGCAAATCAAAGAAGCTCAGGCTTTAGGAATTTTGGATGGTGTTACTACAAATCCATCATTAATGGCAAAAGAAGGAATTACTGGCGAAGCAAATATTATCAACCATTACAAAGCAATTTGCGAATTGGTTGATGGCGATGTTTCTGCGGAAGTTATTGCAACCGATTTTGATGGAATGGTAAAAGAAGGTGAAGTTTTGGCTGCATTACATCCTCAAATTGTAGTAAAATTACCCATGATTAAAGACGGAATTAAAGCGTGTAAATATTTTTCTTCTAAAGGAATTAGAACTAATGTAACCTTGGTTTTTTCTGCAGGTCAAGCTCTATTAGCAGCAAAAGCTGGAGCAACTTATGTTTCACCTTTTATTGGACGTTTGGACGATATTTCTACAGATGGTTTAAATCTGATTGCTGAAATCAGAACTATTTATGATAACTACGGATTTGAAACTGAAATTTTAGCAGCTTCTGTGCGTCACACAATGCACATTATTGATTGTGCAAAAATTGGTGCTGATGTGATGACTGGTCCTTTAAGCGCTATTGAAGGTTTGTTGAAACATCCTTTAACTGATATTGGTTTGGCGCAGTTTTTAAAAGATTATCAAAAAGGGAATTAAGAAAGTTTTTAGTTTTTAGTTTTTAGTTTTTAGTGATTTTCTAAGAACAAAAAACTGAACATTCAAAACTTTTAAATCTATAAAAGATTTAAAGATTTGTATCCTAAAAAAGAACTTGCACAATTTATCATTTCAGCTTGTTATCAATTTGGTATTGAGACAGTTGTGATTTCTCCTGGTTCAAGAAATGCGCCTTTAACAATTGGTTTTGTAAATCATCCTGAAATTGAAACTTTAAGTGTGGTTGACGAACGTTGTGCAGCATTTTTTGCACTCGGAATTGCGCAACAAACTCAAAAACCTGTGGCGATTTTGTGCACATCAGGTTCTGCTTTATTGAATTATTATCCAGCAATTGCTGAAGCATTTTATAGTAATATTCCTTTGATTGTATTGTCAACAGACAGACCAAAACATTTGATTGATATAGGTGATGGACAAACAATTCGTCAAGAAAATGTGTTTGAAAATCATATTTTATTTTCAGCAAATTTGGTTGAAAGTGAACGTTTTAAAATAAAAAATGCGCAATTAATTGGAGAGGCTTTTCAAATTGCCATTTCACAAAAAGGACCTGTTCATGTAAACATTCCTTTTGATGAGCCTTTGTACGAAACTACTGATGAATTGCAAAAGTTCCATTTTCCACACATTTCAATGAGTTCTTTGGATAATAATCATATTGATTATGATTATTTTGCAAAAATTTGGAATGCTGCCGAAAAAAAAATAATTTTAGTTGGTGTCAATTATCCTGATGAACAATTGCATCATTTGATGGATTTGTATGCTGATGATGAAAGTGTGTTGATTTTGACTGAAACTACTTCCAATTTACATCATGAAAAAGCAATAAATTCTATTGACCAATTGATATTTTCTTTGAATGATGAAGAATTTGAATCATTAAGACCTGAAATTTTGATTACGTTTGGAGGAATGATTGTTTCCAAAAAAATAAAATCATTTTTACGAAAATACGCGCCCAATCATCATTGGAATATTGATGAGAAAAAGGCAACCAACACTTTTTTCTGTTTATCAGAATTTATTCAAATAAATCCGACTGATTTTTTTGCGCATTTCAATAACTTAGTTTCAAATAAAATCTCTGATTATCAATCAAAATGGTTGAAAATTAGGGACGAAAAAAGAGTAAAACATACTCAATTTTTAGCGACTTTAAATCATTCCGATTTTAAGGTTTTTGAGCAAGTTTTGGCAAGTATTCCTGAAAATTCACAACTGCAAATTAGCAATAGCGCTATCATCAGATATGCACAATTATTTACGATTTCAAAAACTTTAGAGGTGTTTTGCAACAGAGGTACAAGTGGCATTGATGGTAGCACAAGTACTGCAATTGGAGCTGCTTTTGCGAGTGAAAAGCAAACTATTTTTATCACAGGTGATTTGAGTTTTTTTTATGACAGTAATGGGTTATGGAACAAATACATACCAAAAAACTTCCGAATTATTTTGATTAATAATTCAGGAGGAGGAATTTTTAAAATCATTCCTGGTCCAAAAAGTACGAATGTTTTGGATTATTTTGAAACGCCTCATTGTTTAACTGCAGAGCATTTGGCAAAAATGTTTGAATTTGAATATTTGAAAGCTTCTTCTACTGAAAGTGTGCAAGAATCCTTAATTTCGTTTTATGAGTTGTCTGAAAAACCAAAAATTTTGGAAATTTTTACACCAAGTAACGAAAATAGTGACATTTTAAATCAATATTTTAAATTTATACAATAATGGATTTACAAATTGGAGATCAAGTACAATTGGTTATTGAAACAGAAACTGCTCTAGGTTTCATTGTTTTGATTGACGAAGAATTTGAAGGATTGTTGTTTAGAAGTGAAATTTTCACAGAAATTGAAGAAGGAATGGAAGTTACAGGATATATCAAAAATATTCGTGAAGATGGAAAAATTGATGTTTCTCTTAGGCCTCAAGGTTTTAGAAATGTGATTGATTTGGATGTTGAAAAAATCCTCACAAAATTGAAAAATAGTAAAGAAGGCTTTTTGTTATTGACAGATAAAAGCTCGCCTGAATCTATTAAATTTCATTTGAACATGAGTAAAAAGGCATTTAAAAAGGCCATTGGAAATTTATACAAACAAAAATTAATTGTCTTAAAAGACGACCGAATTGAATTGGTTTAATCCTATCCCCAACCCTTTCATAAGGAAAGGGAGTCAAATTGTTAAACAAATTGAAATATTTCTACTATTTCTTTTCCAAACTTGAAGATTGAACTTTAAATTTTGAATTATTGTGTTTCTGAGTTTACCAACTTTGAATATTGTACTTTAAATTTTGAACTTTTTAATTCCCTCCAAGTCTCAGAATATTCTCATAAAAAGCATCTGCATTTGGATCAGCAGGATCCATTTTTCCATATCCAATTTTATAATGAGTAATGGCTCTCTTTATATTTTTCCCAGTTTCGTAATATTTTCCAATATAATAATCTCCTAAATGCGAACTTGGATATAGTTTCAAAATCATTTTCCCAAAATCCAACAAACGATCTCCATTTTCTTTTTCAATAATGATTTTTTCGATGGCATAAATATCTCGTTCTCTGATTCCTAAACTGCTTCCAAATAAAAATTCGATTTCTAAATATTTGTTTTCTAGATAAGCAATAGCCTCTAAAGGAGATAATTCTTTGATATTTTTATTGAATTCCTCTTCAGAAATTGCAGCATATATTTCAAAAATATTACTCAAAGCTCTTGGAATTGCTTCGCCAATTGCAGCAATTGCATTCGAAGTTGTAATTGCATCAGCAACCACTTTAAAATTCTTAATTTCTAAGGAAGATAATCCTTTTTGAACTTGTTCAATTTGTGCTTGTTTGGCGCTTGAAAGCGTATTAGAAGTATTCAAATAGTAGTAAAAGACAGTATCTTCTTTTGCGATTTTTGTCCAAT
>DAIUBY010000105.1:0-5699 GCA_036846425.1 Polaribacter sp. | reverse complement strand
AAACACAATGGCCATTTCTTTTATTATTGGGTTTATTAACAACCGCAGTTGGACATAGCATGTTGTTGCATTCGCTAAAATTCTTTTCAGCAACAACAACAAGTATCATCAGCAGTATGCAACCTGTTTATGGAATTATTATGGGATTTTTATTTTTGTCGGAAATTCCTAAATTAAATACATTTATTGGAGGTTCATTGATTTTAGCAACCGTTCTTTTTGAAAGTTTGAGAGTTAAAAAATAATTTTCGAAAAAAATCTAGTTTTATTTTCTCTATTTATTTTTATAAATCGTAATATTGCAATATATAAATAAATATAATGGGAATCACCAAAACCGAAATTTTTACTGACGAACAAAACCAAATTGCCAACTTTGCAAAAGTATTAGGACATCCTGCAAGAGTAGCCATTTTACAGCGTTTGTTCGAAATTGATTCGTGTGTTTGTGGAGTTTTAGTCAGCGAAATTGGTTTGGCACAACCCACTATTTCACAACACTTAAAAGAAATAAAACAATTGGGAATCATCAAAGGAACTATTGATGGAACGAGTGTTTGTTATTGTATTGACAAAGAAAATTGGATTGAAATGAAAAAAGTATTACATACATTTTTAAATCAAGACATCTCAAAATTTGATTGCTGTTAAAAAAATTTAAAATCATTCATCGTAAAATCGCAATAAACAAATAAAAATGAAATTATCTGAAGTAAAAGAAGCATTAAAGAAATTACAAACCATTGCTTTTCAATTGCCTGACCAAAGTTTGGTCCCTAATCATTTTCACGTAACTGAAGTTGGCGAAATCACCAAACGTTTTATAGACTGTGGAGGAACTGTTAGAAAAGAAACTGTTGTAAACTTTCAATTGTGGAATGCAAACGATTATGACCACAGATTGCATCCAGAAAAATTATTGAAAATCATTGAATTATCTGAAAAAACCCTGGCAATTGACAACAACGAAATTGAAGTGGAATACCAAGGAGAAACCATTCAAAAATTCGGATTGGATTTTGACGGAACTCATTTTTTATTGACAACAAAACAAACAGATTGTTTGGCGAAAGACGCTTGTGGCATTACTGCTGAAAAACCAAAAGTTCGTTTGTCAGAAATGACTGCTTCATCTTGTTGCTCCCAAAAAAGTGGCTGTTGTTAAAAATTAAAAGCCAAACTATTTATGAAAAAATCATCACTATTTACTGATATTGAATTAGTTATTAATTCTTTAAACACAGCTTCAATTGCTTCAGAAAGAAAAGAAATCCTACAACATTTGATAGATTATATTCAATCGAAAGTTGACTCGAAAGAAACTGTTCGTATCAATTTTATTTGTACACACAATTCTAGAAGAAGTCATTTATCTCAAATTTGGGCGCAAACAATGGCTACTTTTTTCGGAATTGAAAACGTGTTTTGCTATTCAGGTGGAACAGAAGCCACTGCACTTTTTCCAATGGCAGCAAAAACATTGGCAAATTCAGGATTTAAAATTCAGATACTTTCTGAAGGAAAAAATCCTGTTTATGCTATTAAATTTGCAGAAAATGCGCATCCAATTATTGGGTTTTCAAAAAAAATGGATGATGATTTCAATCCTAAAAATCAGTTTGTGGCAATCATGACTTGCGATTCTGCAAATGAAGCTTGTCCTTTTGTGCCTGCAGCAGAAAAGCGAATTCCAATTATGTTTTTAGATCCAAAAGCGTTTGACAACACACCTCAACAAGCTGAAAAATATCAAGAACGTAGTTTGCAAATTGCGACTGAAATGAAATTTGTTTTTGAGAATATTCAATCTTAAAAAATCATGGAAACAAAAAATATAGAACCTAAAAAAGAAATCGCTTTTTTCGAAAAATACCTAACACTTTGGGTTGCATTGTGTATTGTTGGCGGCATTGGAATTGGATATTTTTTTAATGACAATATGCAATATATCAGTTCATTAGAGATTTCAAAAGTGAATATTCCAATTGCCATTTTAATTTGGATGATGATTTATCCAATGATGCTTCAAATTGATTTTAGCAGTTTAAAAAATATCGGAAAAAAACCAAAGGGAATCGTTTTGACTGTAGTTGTTAATTGGCTCATCAAACCATTTACAATGGCATTTTTTGCTTGGTTGTTTTTTTCTAATATTTACAGTGCGTTTATTTCTCCAGAATTGGCTGGAGAATACATTGCAGGTGCTATTTTATTGGGAGCTGCACCTTGCACTGCCATGGTTTTTGTGTGGTCTTATTTGAGTGATGGAGATCCAAATTACACCTTGATGCAAGTTTCTGTAAATGACCTGATAATTTTGGTAGCTTTTGTCCCAATTGTAGGGCTTCTTTTAGGCATTAATGATGTAACAATACCTTATGACACATTGATTTTGAGTGTATTGATTTATGTAGTAGTTCCTTTAGTTGCAGGATTTATAACAAATCGAAATTTGATAAAAAACAAAGGAGAAAAATGGTTTACAACTGTTTTTTTACCAAAATTAAAACCTGTAAGTATTTTTGCTTTACTATTAACCTTGGTTTTATTGTTTGCTTTTCAAGGCGGAAATATTTTGAATAATCCATTAATCATTATGTTTATTGCGATTCCATTAATCATACAAACCTATTTTATATTTTTTATTACTTGGTTTGGAGGGAAAAAACTAAAACTCAGTTATCCTGTTTGTGCTCCTGCAGCCATGATTGGCGCAAGCAACTTTTTCGAACTTTCTGTTGCAGTTTCTATCGCACTTTTTGGGCTAGAAAGTCCTGCAGCATTGGTTTGTGTGGTGGGAGTTTTGGTGGAAGTTCCTGTAATGTTGTCCTTAGTTGCATATGCTAATAAAAATAAATATGAAAGCTAATTTTTTGAAAGATTTAATTACTTCTTTAAAACAACTTTGCTTGATTTTTAAAACTGAAAAGTACATTTTACTACGATAACGTTTGCGTAAATTTATTGATTTTAAAGGGTTTATATGACAATTATCACTTTTTTGTAATCGCATTCATTCTTATTTTTGCATCGTATTCAAATCAAACAAAATGAAACGAATTACAAAAATAACCTTACTATTCATTTTCCTTTTTAAAGGATTTCAAATACAATCTCAAGAGGATTTTATTTATGAAAATCAGGTTTGGATTGGATATATCACAAGCGCAAAAGTTTCTGACCGTTTTTCAATTTGGAATGATGCGCATTATGTTCCTGAAAGCTTTTTGATTTTACGAACAGGTGCAACATATCATTTCAATTTTAGTGAAAAAGTAAAAGGATCTACAACTTTGGGTTTTGCACGTTTGTGGCTATATAGTAGAAATGAAGCCACACCAACAAGAAACGAATATCGTCCTTGGGGACAAACTACCGCAAGTTTCAATCTAAACAAATTTACCATTACCAATCGTTTTCGATATGACGCACGTTTCAAACAACGCATAGAAAACAATATTCTACAAGATGATTTTGAATTCAATTGGCGTTGGCGGTATTTTTTGATGGCTTCCTATCCAATTTCAAAAAACATCGAAAAAAATACTTCTTGGTATGCTTATACATTCAACGAAATTTTATTTGATAGTGGCGAAATCATTACCAATGGTTTTCGATTGAATCAGAATCGATTTACTATTGGAATTGGTTATCAAATAAAAGATATAAAAATTCAATTGGGTTACATCAATATGATAAAAAATCCACCTGTTAGTGGAAATAAAATTATGGCAAACACAGCCATGTTAATGATTTTTCATAACTTCGACCTTAGAAAATCAAAAAAATAAATTGCTAAAACTCTTAAAATCAAGAAAAAATGTCAGATTCTAGAACCTATTCTCAATCAAAATATACTAAAAAAATAGAAAGACAAACCAAAATTATTTTCTTTTTAGCGACACTATTAGTATCATTTTTTTTGGTGTATGTTTTGAGAGATGAAACATTTACAGCTACCCAAGATTACACAATGTTTTTACTTTTTGTTTCCATTGGATTATGGATTACTGAAGCAATTCCGCCATTTGCAGTCGGAATTTTAATCATCGGATTTTTGGTTTTTTCCATGGGACGAAATCCAGAAATTGATGTTACGCAGTATGTACAAACTTGGTCTGATGGAGTAATTTGGCTTTTTTTAGGAGGATTTTTTTTAGCAGAAAGCATGAAAAAAACAAAATTAGATGAATCATTATTAAAATTTATTCTCCCAAAATTAGGAAACGATTCAAAAAATATTTTATTAGGAATCATGTTGGTAACCGCAATTTTATCAATGTTAATGAGTAATACTGCCACAACTTCTATGATTTTAGCTTCTATTGCACCATTAATTTTTACTTTAGGAAAAGAATCAACTTTGTCAAGAGCACTTGTAATTGGAGTTCCTGCAGCAGCTTCATTGGGTGGAATGGGAACAATTATTGGCTCTGCTCCAAATGCAATTGCAGTTGGTGCTCTTGAAGGTGTTGGAATACAAATTTCATTTATTGAATGGATGATTATTGGAGTTCCTGCAGCAATACTTTTAGTATTCTTATTTTTTAAATTATTAGAACGTCGTTATCAACTGAAAACACAACACATTTCTTTAGATTTTCTGAATGTTGAAACCGAAAAACCAACAAGTGAAGACAAAATCAAAAAAAATATTGTGTTGGTTGTTTTGATTAGCACTTTAACATTGTGGCTTACTTCTCAATGGACAGGAATTCCTGTAGCAGTAGTTTCTGGTTTGCCAATTGTATTGCTAACAATGCTTGGAATTGTTGATTCTGAGGATGTTCGTAAATTGCCATGGGATACATTAATGTTGGTTGCAGGAGGTTTGTCATTAGGATTAGCAATCAAAGAACAAGGAATTGCTGAGTATTTTGTGCAAAGCATCCAAAATTTCGATTTCAATTATTACATCTTAATTGTTCTCTTTGGATATGTGTCAGTGGTACTCTCAAACTTTATGAGTAACACAGCAGCCACAACAATTTTAGTTCCTGTTGGAATTTCATTGGTGAGTTTAATTCCTGGTGCAAATGTGGCTTTTCTTCCTGTAATTATTGGGTTAACTGCTTCTTGTGCATTATTACTCCCTGTTTCAACACCTCCAAATGCAGTAGCATTTAGTTTGGGTATTGTTGGTCAAAAAGAGTTCATTCCTGGAGGTATATTCATTGGACTTTTAGGTCCTGTAATTTTGATTTTGTTTACCATACTAAGTTTCTTCTTGTTTGGATTTTAAAAAAAATTAAATTTTGACCAACAAATCTTGAATTTTAAATATTGAATTTTAAACTTTAAAGAACTATTTTTGCTGTTTAAATTCTAACAGAAAATGAAGAGCACCTACAAAATAGCGGTTATTCAGTTGAACCTCAACAACACTCCTGAAAACAATCTCAAAAAGTGTTTACAATGGGTAAAAGATGCCGCTGCAAAAGGTGCAGAAGTTATTTCTTTACCTGAATTGTATAGTAGTCATTATTTCTGTCAGAGTGAAAGTACTGATAATTTTGCCTATGCAGAACCTTTGTACAGCATTTCATTTAATGCTTTTAGCGAATTAGCAAAAGAATTAGGAGTTGTAATTATTGTGCCTTTTTTCGAAAAAAGAATGGCAGGAATTTATCACAATAGCGCTTACATTATTGATACTGATGGAACTGAAGCTGGTTTGTATCGCAAAATGCACATTCCAG
>DAIUBY010000104.1:0-5815 GCA_036846425.1 Polaribacter sp. | reverse complement strand
AAGAAATCATGAGATATAATACTCTGAGAATTCGGCTTTCTGAGAAATTAAACAGGGTAGTTTAAAAATTTCATTAAGAATTTATTAACAAAAATAAAATTTCTTTAAAACGCTGTAAAGACCTGATATTATTGGTGAAACAGCAAATTATTGAGCTCAAATTGTATCAATTTTTTATCATGTAATTGAAAAAAGGGTGTTTTTCCTGTGTAAATTTTTGTTGATTTAAAATCTTTTTTAGTAGTTTTGTCCCAAGAAAAGGAAATATCTACAATTTATGAAAAAACTATTACAAATTTTAAAAATCATACAACTGTACATTTTATTACCATTTGAAATCACAAATGGTTCTAGAAGAAGAGCACATCTTCGAATTAGAAGATTGATGATTTCGGCAAATTTGCTGTAAAAAAATGCCTTCGTAATTGATGAAGGCTTTTTTTATTTATCTCAAACTTTTTGGAATTTCACAAACCGGAATTGGTTGCATTTTATGTTGATTTATGTTATTCAAACGAATATAAATTGAAAAAACTGTTTTTTCTCTTCCAGAAAAATCAGCTTCCGTTTTTCCTAATTCTTGCATATTCATTGCCCATTCCAATTCGTCATAGGAGGCACCAATTTGGTCTTCATCTGTTCTGTCATCACCCCACAAACCATCTGTAGGAGCAGCTTTTATAATATCTTGGTTGATGCCAAAATACGAAGCGATTTTATAAACCTCTGATTTCATTAAATCGGCAATTGGGCTCAAATCTACACCTCCATCACCATATTTTGTGTAAAAACCAACGCCAAAATCTTCTACTTTATTTCCAGTTCCTGCTACTAAATAGCCATGTAAAGCCGCGAAATAATACAAGGTTGTCATTCGTAAACGCGCTCTTGTGTTTGCTAATGACATAAAACGACTTTCTTCATTCTCTACTTTTGGCAAAGCAGCAATCAAACTATCAAAAACAGGAGTAAGATTTACGGTAATTCTGGAAACATTTTCATGATTTTTTTCTAACCAATCAATATGGTTTTTAGCTCTGTTTACTTGACTTTCTTCTTGATGAATTGGCATTTCTAAGCACAAAGTCGGCAATCCTGTTTTGGCACATAATGTAGAGGTAACTGCAGAATCAATTCCACCAGAAACTCCGATTACAAAACCATTTAATTTCCCGTTTTTTGCATAATTTGCTAACCAATCTATAATATGCGATGCTACTTTTTCTGTGTTCATTGACAAACTAATTTTGTAATTTTATCGTTTTATTTTTAAAAGACTAAGATACAAAGAATATGAGATTTTATGCAGTGATTTTGTTGGTTTTATTCGCTTTTTTTTCATGTAATAATGAAAACAAAACAAAAGTTGATGTTTCCAATATCGATATTGATTTTTCAATTAGCCGTTTTGAGGTTGATTTTTACAATGCTGATAGGGAAAGTTTGCCAAAACTAAAAGCAACCTATCCTTATTTATTTCCTGAGGCGTTTTCTGATAGCATTTCATTGGCAAAAATTGCTGATTCTCAAGAACAAGAATTGTTTATTGAAACTCAAAAAGTTTACAAAGATTTTTCGGATGTAGAAACTCAGTTGACGTCACTTTTCAAGCACATAAAGTATTATAATCCAACGTTCAAATCGCCAAATGTAGTTACAATTCAATCAAATATTGATTATGAAAGTCGGGTAATTTATGCTGACAGTTTGTTGCTGATTTCTTTGGATGTTTTTTTAGGTAAAAACCACCCATTTTATGCTGATTTTCCTGCGTATATCAAACAAAATAATACAAAAGAACACCTTATAGTTGCTGTTGCAGAGGCCTTTATAAATCAGCAAATTTCGCCAATAAACAATCGTAGTTTTATCTCAAAAATGGTTCATGAAGGCAAAAAAATGGCGTTGCTAGATTGGTATTTGCCCACAATTTCTGATGCTGAAAAAATGGGTTATACTCAAGAAAAATGGCAGTGGGCAGCCGAAAATGAAGCACAAATTTGGGCTTATTTTATGGAAGAGAAAATCCTTTTTAGCACAGAAACCAACCTTAATAAACGATTTTTAGAAGAGGCGCCTTTTTCTAAATTTTATAGAGAACAAGACAATTTATCACCTGGAAAAATAGGAGTTTGGTTTGGATGGCAAATCGTACAATCGTATTTGAAACACAATGACGTATCTTTGCAAGAACTATTGCAAAAAGACGAAACAGAATTATTTAATCAATCAAAATACAAACCTAAAAAATAATGGCAATTACGCATAATTCAGAAGTTACTTTTCATATTAATTTAGATGAAAATAAAGTTCCTGAAAGCATTTCTTGGACAGCAAAAGATGGTGGAATCGAAAATGAGCCTTCAAAAGCAGTGATGATTTCTGTGTGGGATCACAAACAAAAAGATACATTACGCATGGATTTGTGGACTAAAGATATGCCAATTGACGAGATGAAACAGTTTTTTCATCAAACATTGGTTTCCATGACAGATACTTATGAACGCGCAACAAACGATTTAAAAATGAGCGAAACAATGCGAGATTTTTGTACCTATTTTGCCGAGAAATTAGACCTCACAAAAGGAAATTAAGCCTTTTTAATTTTATTGATAATTGCTTGATAATCATCAGGTTCATTTACAAAATCAATTTCAGAAACGTCAATTACTAACACATGTAATTCTTGTTGAGTGTTGATAAAATTTTTATACCCATCATGAATTTTTTGCAAATACGTTTCTTCAATATTTTGCTCATAATCTCTGCCTCTTTTTTTGATATTTTGCAAAAGTCTTGAGGTATTTTGATATAAATACACATACAAATCAGGTTTTGTAATTTCTTTATACATAATATCAAACATACGTCTGTATAACAAATATTCTTCTTTTTGAAGCGTGATTTGTGCAAAAATCAACGATTTAAAAATGTAATAATCAGATACAATTAAGTTTTTAAACAAATCTAATTGCGCCAAATCATCACTCAATTGTTGATATCTGTCAGCCAAAAAACTCATTTCTAATGGAAAAGCAAAGCGTTCTTTGTCTTCATAGAATTTTGGTAAAAAAGCATTGTCTGCAAAGCGTTCTAAAATTATTTTTGCATTGAATTCATCAGAAATCATTTTTGACAATGATGTTTTACCCGCACCAATATTTCCTTCAATAGCAATGTAATTGTATTTTTCAACAATCGGAATTGGACGTTTTAGTTGAATAGAAGTTTTAGTAATTTCAGTAGTATCTTCACAATGCTGTAAGCAAAATGTGAGCTGTTTTTTCTCAATCGGATGAAAAAAAGAAGTTGCAATTTCAACCAAAGGAACCAAGACAAATTTTCTCAACAACATTTTTGGATGAGGAACTGTCAATGTTTCAGAAAAAATAATTTCATCATCAAATAACAACACATCAATATCAATATTTCTATCTAAATATACTGTTGAATCTATTCTTTTTCTGCCTAAATTCGATTCAATTTGTAGCAAAATGGACAGCAATTTTTCAGGTGCATGATAAGTAGAAACTTCCACACAACAATTGTAAAAATCTTCGCTTTCAAAACCCCAAGAAGCAGTTTGATACACTCCAGAAATTTTTCGAATATCACCTACTTTTTCGGCAATACCTTCAATGGCGTTTTGTAAATTTTCTGTTTTATCTCCAAGATTAGTTCCAAGTGATAAATATGCAATGCGTTGTATTTTCATAAGGTTTTACAAAGAAAATAAAAGGAAAGGAAAGTTGGGTTATTTAATGATTTTTTTTTCAGACGATAGTCACTAATCTTTTCTTAGAACCAAAATCTAGAGTTTAAAGTCTCAATTTATCACCCCTTTTTTTTGACCAATTTGACCTTTTCATTTTTTAGTATTTCTAATAAATTGCAAAGAAAAAAACATGATTAAAAAATTCCTTTTCTCAATTGCACTTTTCATAACATTTTTTATAAAAGCACAAACTACTTATTATTTTAGTAGTTCTACTGGAAATGACAACAATTCTGGAACTTCGGAAGCAACTCCTTTTCAAACAATTGCTAAACTGAATTCGTTGGTGTTGACACCCGGAAACAAAATTCTTTTCAAAAAAGGCGATACTTTTATTGGGGCAATCACTGTGAATTATTCAGGAGCTGAGAATGCACCTATCATTTTTGATAGTTTTGGAACAGGTGAAAAACCCATTTTATCAGCAAGTAATGGCAATAACGGAGTTCCTGATCCTTTAGCAACCATCAATATTGTAGGAAAAGGATATTTGGAATTTAGAAATTTACATATTGAAAATGAGCGTTTTGACAAAGCTACTGGTGCTGATGATGACAAATCTTATGGAATTTATTACAGAAGTTTTAAAACATTACCTGGTTCAGGAAATTTTGAAGATGGGCAAATGGCAAAGCATTTGTATTTCTCAAATTTAACATTGCAAAATATCTATTCTTTGGGAAGTTCAGGAACTGCATTTGACGATATTAGAACTAGTGGAATTTATATTTGGGATGCTTTTATAAACGATGTGATTGTTGAAAACTGTTATTTCACAAATATTGAACGTGTTGGAATTTGGTTAAGAAGATATGTGTCTGATGCAGTAATTAAAGACAATCAATTTATAAATTTGGGTGGCTCAGGAGCAATTATTTCAGCTTCGAAAAGAGTGATGTTTGAACGAAATTTAATGCGATTTACAGGCTCTAATTCTGATGCAAGAATGACAGGAAGAGGAAGTGGCATGTGGGTTTTTGCAAGTGATGATGTAGTTGCACAATACAACATTTCACAACATGCACGTGGCAATGGAGATTCTTCAGGAATGCATGTGGATTATGGCAATACTAATATTTTGTTTCAATACAATTATTTGGAAGATTCTGCTGGTGGATTTTGTGAAACTTTAGGAAATAATGACAATATAATCTGGCGTTATAATGTAAGTGTAAATGAAGGAACAGATAATAGAGGTGGAAAAAATAATTTGTTATGGATTAGTGATTTTGCAGGAAATAATAGAAATATCAATAGCGAAAAAGTTTATATTTATAACAATTCCATTTATCAAGGACGTGATTATGACAATGCCATTTCCGATTCAAGAATTGCAATAAAATCAACTGATTTACTGTTTTATAACAATATTATTCAGCTAGAAACAGGTGCAAAATTGGGTCAAAAGTCTTATTCATTCAATGTTGGGAATTCCAATTTCCAAAAAAATATTCTTTTTGGAGGTACCATCAATACCAATTTTAAAAATAGAGATGCTACCAGAAAAGAAGTTGATCCAAGATTTATTGCACCTGGAAGAAAACATTTTTCAGGATATAAAATCTTGTCTTTTAGTCCTGCAAAAAGCGATGCTTTTTCATTTGTTGAGCCTGTTTTTCCATTGGCAGGACAGGGAATTTTTGCAAACATAACCTCTAAAGCAACCAAAGATATTTTTGGAAATCCAGTAAACTTATTGTCCACAACTAATATTGGTGCAGACAATAGCGCTGGCAATACCAATTTTCCTACAGAAGCTTCTTTTGAAGCGGAAGCTGCCACTTTTTCGGGTTCGCAAGTAAATTGTGAAAATGCCTCAGGAGGTTCAGTTATCAATGTAACTGCTGCTGGAAGTTCGCTTATTTTTAATGCGATTACAGCTCCTCAAACAGATACGTATTTGGTGAAAGTGTATTATCTAAATCCAAATATGACATCCCTAAAAATGACGGTAAATGATCAAGCAACAGAAACTATTTTGTTACCAGGATCTAACGGATTTTGTTTTGAATCTGGCAATCCAACAAGTTTTCATATTGT
>DAIUBY010000103.1:0-5883 GCA_036846425.1 Polaribacter sp. | reverse complement strand
CGATTGTCATTGCCCACAGATTGAGTACGATTAAAAAAGCCGACCAAATTTTGGTGATTGAAGCAGGCAGGATTGTAGAGCGAGGTACCCACGACGAATTGATTGCCTCACAAGGCAGGTATTATGATTTATATACCTATCAGGCGAAGATATAATTGGTGGCTATGGCTTTTAGCAATTTGCTATTAGACTTTATATAGGCTTTGCATGGGCTTATAGTGGGCTTATAGTGGGCTTAGATACGCTATAACTGGTTTTAAGATTTTATCAAAATAAACTCGGTTGCTACAAAATCAGCAGCATCTAAAATGATTTTTTATTGTTGTATTGTTATTGAATTTTGCTCAAAGCATCTTCAGCATCTTCTGCTTCAATTGCTACGATTCTTGATAAGGTTTCTTTGATTTCTATTTTGAGGGTTTTCATAGCTTACTTTTTTATTTTAAATAAATTTCATTTTTTACATAACTTGCATTTAACCAAAAACAGTGTTTTGTAAATTCTGTTAAACCAGTTAATTTATCTGGTACTGGTAATTCATATGTATCTGAGGCATCACTTGCGTGAGGACGGACATGACTTATTCTATTTTCTGTTTTTTTTGGAAAATACGATTTTCTTATGCCTCTATTTGTAACTTCTTTTATAATTTTCCCATTTAAAACTGTCAATATCATATCTTCCCAAACATTTTTTGCTTCAAGAATATCTGAATAAGGCATATTCCAAAACTTTACTTTTCTTAAAACTAAATCATCATCTTGAAATTGATAAAAAACAAAGAAAAATTTACTTTCTAAGATATTTTTGAATTCAGAATCTTCCCAATCAGTATTTATTAGTTCTCTATATTTAAATGTTGGAAATGAAATATCTTCTTTTGGTAAATTATTTTCTTTAAGTCTTATAGTTTTAACTTGAATATCTGCTTTTTCAAACTCTTCAATTTTTTGTCCAAGTTTTAGTCCTAAAATTACATTTGTTAGATTTGCAAAATAATTTTTTGCTTTATTATTCAAATTCAAACCTAATTCTTTTTCAATTTGATTTGCAGTTTTTCCATAAAATGTATGAAATTTTAAAATTACAACTTCTTCTAAAGACCTAACTTTATCTAAAATTTCTGATTTATCAATAATCTTACCATAAACTGTTGTTTCTTCTTGAGCAATATTTGCAATAATATGATTTACATATCCCTGTTTAAGCGAATAAGCTCTTTGTTTAGCTTGTTCATCATTAAAAGGTTGGTTTCTATACGATTTTAAAGCTGTTGATCCTTTTGTACAAGCACCTAAGTAAAAAGTATCTCCCTCAGATAATTCATGTGCCTTTCCCTCCTTAATTTTTTGATTTATAAATTCCCAATCTTGCTTTATGATTTTTAAATCTTCACTTGGATATTTCCAACCGTCAACCAATTTTATTATGTAATCCAATAAATCTAAATCCTTTTCATGAAGATAAAAAACCAAGAGTAAATGTGCATTTTTCCTCCAAAATGAACTAGTTTCAAATTCTTCTTTGTGTACTTCTATATAATTGATAATATTTAGAACAAGTCTTTCCTTTGAACGTAATTCTCCATTTTTCAAAGTTTTTAAAGGACTTGATTTAAGTTCTAATCCTGCCTCTTTAAAATCAGGTTCGGCATCAGAATTAGGTTCGTAACCAAAATAGAATTTTTCTAATATTTGACCAAAATTACCTTTTCCTTTATAGCCGTGTTTTTCAATTTCTCTCCCACAGGCATTTCTTAAAGTTTGGTTTTTTAGCAGCTTGGCAAAGTCAATTATTGAATCTGCTGAATTAATATCAAGCATATTCAAATTGGTTTATTTGTTTGTAAAGTTCTTCACCTATTTTCTCAACCACACCAACAACTAAAGCATTACCCATAAAAAAAGCACGTTTTGTATCTGTCATACCATCAATTTTTGTGTGATTATCGGGAAACATATTTAGTCTTTCCAATTCAATTGGTGTCAACCTTCTTAACCCTCTGTCCGAAACAACTACGTGTTTAAATCTTGAAGGTGATTTTCCACCTTCTCCTGTGATTATAGTTCTTGAAGCATTATCTAAAGAGTCTGGGTATACCATTCCACCTTCTGAATATTTGTATACAAAACCATCTGAAGACTTACGCTCAATAGTTTTTGCACCTTTTAAATATTCCCATTTTTCTTTCTCTTTTTCGTCAATAAAGAAATCGGAAGTAACTTCTCCGTTTTGTAAAATATCTCTTAAAACAATTCTGTTTCCATCATAATTTGGCTCTGTTTTAGTTGTATAAACTTTACCATTTATGAGCAAACCTGTATTTTGAAAAGGCGATAATTTTCCGTTCTTATTAAAATTGTTGGTTATTTCAACTAAGTCTCCTTTTAACTCAACTTCCTGAATAGAATTAGTTTTTGCTACAGGAAAAGCATTTGCAATAGTTCCTTCTTCAGTTAGCCAATTGATTTTTTTTGATTTCTCAATTCTTTTGTAAATATCTGTTGATTTGTGGTATCCAATAAAGAAAACTCGTCTTCTTCTTTGTGGCATTCCGTATTCGGCTGCATTAATTACACGCCATTCAACTGCATAACCAAGCTCATTCAAGCTTTGCAACATTACTGCAAAATCGCGCCCTCTTTGTTTGGCAGGTGATTTTAAAAGCCTGTCAACATTCTCTAAAAAAAGATATTTTGGTTTGTTCTTTTTTTCTTCTAAAATTCTTTGAATTGACCACCAAAGAACTCCTTTCTTGCCTTTCAATCCTTTTGAGTTTTGTAATGTTGTTGCAACAGAATAATCTTGACAGGGAAATCCTCCAACCAACAAATCGTGATTAGGAATTTCACTTGTAGAAACTGTTGCAATATCTTGATTTGAATGGTTTTCTTTTCCAAAGCGAGCTTCATAAACTATTGAAGCGTGTTGTATTTTAGTTGAAGGTTCCCATTGATTGCTCCAAACAACTTTATAATTATTTTTTTCAAGTCCAAGACGAAACCCTCCAACTCCTGCGAATAATTCTACTACTTTTATTTCTTTATTTTCCATTAACTTGAGCTCTATAATATTCAATTTTTTCTTCTGCAACTTTTAAAATTTCTGCTGTTGAATCAGTATATTTTAGTTCATCTGCAATCCTTTCTGAATACCAATTTATAAGAAGTTTACTTTCTGAAAGCCCATAAAATTTTGCAAGTCTAATTATTTGCTCCATTGTTGGTTTTCTCTCATTCTTTTCAAACTTACTTATTAATGATTGGTCAATATCAACTACAGCTGCAACTTTTCTGAGAATCAATTCTTTTTCTTCTCTTGCGCATTTTAATGTATCCCCTAATGTTTTCATTTGGTCAAAATTATTTTAGACTAATATTGTCCAAATATAAAATAATTTATTTTAGACTTTATTAAAAACTTTAGTTTTTTTAAATTAATTATAAATTCAAATTGACAAATTTTGTTCAAGAAAATAATTTGCAATCTTATGTAATTCGTTGTTGGTATATAATGGTTTAAAATAATTAATATACCCATTTAGCTCACTCAATGTCAAAACTTTTACATGTTTAAAACCTTCCATTGGTTTATTATTTATAAGCACAATAATATTTCTAATTGGAATATTCGTCTCTCCCCAATGATGTTTCTTTACATTAAAACTGTTTTCATTTAACAAACTATATATCGCAAAATTTGCTCTTTTAATTTGTTGAACAGGAGAAAACAAACTTGAGTTTTTTAACGAATTATTACTCCAATTTTTGGTCTCAATGATAAATATCCCTGAGGGTGCTATTAGAAGGTGATCAATTTGTATTGATTTTACATAAAAATCTTGCGTTTTATTATAGATTTGTGGATGAAATGAATAATAAAAATCATTTATGAGTATATGCTCATCAGATAATTTCTTCAACTCGTTAACTACTTTTTGCTCTCCTTGAGCACCATAAATAAACTTTTTCAAATTATCAATAACTGCTTTTTTTCTGTCAAGTTCATCTATTTCATATTTGAAACTTGCACAAACTGCATTTTCGAAATTCTGACTAAGATATTCAAGCCTTTTCTTTTTTTGAATCAATACATTCTCGTCAAATTTGAAATAATAAAAAAGTTTATTTTCTAGTAAAATCCTTTCTTTTAATATTTTATAATTAATAAATTGATTTTTAATTGATTCTATAAATTGATTTATAAAAGTTGTGTTAGTCTGTTTTATTTTATCCTCTAAACCCGAAACTACTGATTGATGTTTTTCCTTAAACTGTTTTTTTTTTAAATCTAATGATTCCTCTAGAGAAGGGATTTCATTGGTAAGATTGCCTTTTTCTTCTTCAATAAGTAACGTATGATTTAAAATAATTTGATTTCTCAACTCTGAATAATTGTACTGAAAACTAATCAATTCTTTTACAGAAGTAAATTCAGTAATGTTATTCTTAATCAAATCTGATTTAATTGATGTAAGACATCCAATGGTATTGTGGATTTTTGTCAATTTATTTTATTTTGTTTAGAATAGAATCCTTAGTAAAACTAATTTTCGAATTTAATAAATTTCAATAAAAAGTTAAACTCATCTTCGGTAAACTTAGAACCACTTAAATTATTCACTTGCCACAATCCACTTTTAATAATTTTATCTTTTGGAGAGTGATAACCTAACCAATCTTTAGATGGTATCAACTGTTTTGAACTTCCAAAAGTTGAGATTAACTTTTTCTCAAAATCTAATCGTTGTTTTTTGTCATTAATTTCAATAACGCAAAACGAAAAGTTTTTTTGAATGAATTCACTAATCCTTTTTTCTATTTCTTTTTCAAAAGCAACATCCACCTTCCATAAATTAGTTTCTTTGTCAACCCTTGAAGTAGTGTCAAGCTCCCAGTTATTAACATAAGAGCTATCTTCCTTTTTTAAAATACAACGTCCAATATTTTTTCTAAAAATACTTCTATTTTTATTCTCAATTAAAAAGTGTTCCCTTAGTCTTGGAACTAATTGATTTTCTCCTGTATGACTGCCAATTCTTACAACCCTATCGTATTCTTTGTATTTTTCTCCATTCTCAAATAATATATAAATTCCGTTTTTAGGAATCTCTTCTTCATATTGTTCAAAAGGAAATTTATATCTTCTTTTTTGATTGAAAAGTCGATGTAATTCATCAACTTTATTGTGTTTTTTCTCTTTTTTTAAATGAGCAATTCTATCAAATAAACCCACTCCTTCAAGTGGTTGTTCCAAATTAGTTAAATATGATTTTATGGGTTTTACATATTCATTACCTGCTAAAACAATAAAAAGATCATTTTTTATGTCAGTGATTTTTTCTAATTTTTCAATAATCTCTATACCCCATTCTGTCTTTTCTCTTTTATCAAGCACTTTTAAATGTGGTTTTTTTAGTTGGTTTTCTTTGCTAATATTTGCAATAGTTACGTCATATGGATAAATTTCAGTTTCTAAATCAAGTAATCCATAAAATGCAGAAAGAATAAATATATTATCAGGCTTTAACTTTTCTGCATATTCTAAACTATGTTTAAATAAAGGACTTGTATACATGTCTTTTGCTTTAGCCCTTTTGTCTAGTTTTTTTGAACCACAAGAAATGAGTACTATTTTTTTCATATTCTCTGTAAAGCTTAATTTTAAATTGCAAACGCACAAACCCTAAAGTAAAATGAAAATTAATGAAGGCTTAGCAATTTTCTCCGAATGTAAAACTTTTTTAAGTATTTTGAAAATAAAATTCATTTTTAAATCAACACCCTACTTCCTTCTCCTCCTCAAGCTCCCCGCCTTTTTTAATCAATGCTTTGGGCAAATTTCCTTCGCGGATATCAATGCTATTCTTACGAAGAACGATTT
>DAIUBY010000102.1:0-6235 GCA_036846425.1 Polaribacter sp. | reverse complement strand
GTGAAATTTACAATTTTTCAGGTGTGCCAATTACAATTTATTTTAGGCAGAAATAGAATTAATTGATTGAATATCTGTATTTTAATTCAATAACACTAAGGTTTTTTGGGAGATTTCCATCTATCAAACCTCCTTCATATCTGTAATTGATACCAAATTTCCCAAACTTTTTCCATTTGTAAGAAGTTCCAAATGTCAATCTGTATTTTGAAAATTCTCTTGAACTATCAGTATTTCCTCTATTGAAAATTTCCGCTGAAAATTCTGGATCTAATGGCCATTTTCTGATATTATAATCAATACTGGTTTTAAAACGTAAAACTTCCGTAGGAACCTCATCTTCATCTGCTAAAGCTCCAAATTCATTTTTATTTTGATATCTGAATCTGTGTCCAATTGTAAATCGTTTAATATCATACTTATAATTAGCTTCAAATTGAAATCTAAAATGTTTTCTAATTCCCTGTTTTCCTCCTTGATTGTCGTTTTCATCAATAAATCTAACAGCTCCTCCTAAATGAAATTTCTTAAAAAGCTTATAATCTAAATTGATTTCGGTAAAATTAACATCCATCACGCCCGAATTTTCTCTAAATCTTTTGTGATATTCAACTCCAAACTTTAGCTTTTTCTTCAACGTGTAATCAACACCAACTGAATACCAAGACCCAAAATCGGTAACATCTTGTGCAAATAATGAGCTGTTTATCAGCAAGAAAACAAAAAAGAACTTGCTGCAATTTTTAATTAGTATTTTCATTTTTTCTTAATTTCAGGTTGAAAATTATAGTAAATAGTCAGTGTAGCACTATCTTTCACAAAATCAATATCATCAATTGTAATTTTATTGATAGGAATTCCTGTGCGTTCTTCCAAATCAGATTTCAGAAGTTCATGATTGGAAGATTTAATGTTTTCGATTTTTTCGTAAATGATTTTTTTTGTGACTTCATGTTTTACATGCCAAACTTTTTCAATAAAACCAACTGCCCAAGTAATAGCAACATTTGAAAACAAAATTTCGGTATAACTTAGTTTATCAGTAACTACAGAATTCATCAGTGAAATGCCAATTACAATGAATAAATAGGTCATTTCTCTGATTGGAATGGATTCTGTTCGATATCTTATAATTCCAAAAACCGCAAAAAGACCAATTGCCAAACCAATATTAAAGTTGAATTTTTTCAGCGTAAATGAGATGAAAAAAAGCACAATGCTAATCATGAAAAACGTAAACAAATAATCTTTTCTACCTGTAGAACCGTAATAAAACCAGCGAATTATGATGGTAATGAAAAATAGATTCAAGAAAAACAGCAATGCCATCGTATAAAAATCTTGATCAAATATTGGAAAATTCAAAAAGTCCATAATTACTGTGATATTTTATTAATTTTTAAAAGTTTCTTTTTAATGAGATTGTATTTCAAATCTTGGTATAAATTGGTTGCGCCAACACAATATTTGCTGATGCTGTATGGATTACAGTGAATATTTTTTAGGATTTTCACTACTTCAGATGTTCTGTCAAACTTGGCTTGTTTCAACTCTATAACAACCAATTCACTGTACTCTTTTAGTTTATTATCAATAGAAAAAGTTAGATTGATGTCAATAGTAACTCGTTCTTTATTAGCTAAATTTACCAGCGTTATTCTTTGAAAATCGTTCCATAAACTAGGCTGTAACTCTAGATTTCTAGCGGTTATTTTACGAATATAATCTTTTGTTGATTGAGTTAAATTGGTTTCAAAGTCCGGAATTTGCTTTCTGTATTTATCAGTTTCGCCTTTGCCATTTTTCTTTTTAATTTCAATAAATGTCAAATTAGAATCTACATATTTTCGTTGTCTGATTTTAGTTCTATTGATTCGTCCATTATGATGATCATTGTAGAATATAAAATCGGGTGTATCAAGATATAAAGAAGAATAGCTCATCAATCTTTTTTCACCAATTTCCAAAACACGATAATTGTTTTTTAATTCCTCTAAAATAAATGGCAAATGCGAAATATTTACCACGAATTTGGTGTCTTTTCTTTTTTGCAATGCTACCAAATCCATTTCTTCCAAAGAAATTTTTTGGAATTGAAAAATTGCATTTTCAATGGATTTTATTAGTATTTCAAGACTCATAAGCTACATTTCATTCAATTTATCATCCATTATTCTTTTATTATTTTTTTGAAAATGGAGGAATTTTCGGATGAAATTTTTAGCATGTAAACTCCATTTGCAAAGGAGCTTAAGTCGATTGTAGTATTTTCGGCATCAATCTTTTTTGTGAAAACAGTTTGACCAAAAAGATTGAAAACAGCTATTTTTTGAATCTTTTTTTCTGATACAATTTTAACGGAATTAGAGGTTGGATTTGGATACACTGACAAACGATTTATTGTAAAATCCTCTGCTGAAAGTACAGCAGTATCAATTCCTCTTACAGCAATATTGTTTAGCAACACTCTTTTATCTTCATCTTCAGTCATGTTGCTTCCATCAAAACGCACTCTAATTTTAAAGTTAGCATTGTTATTTGCCAATGAAATGTTGGAAAAATCAAACTCTTTCATATCATAATCAAAATTGATTGTGTTAGAAACTGCAGAAATTCCGCTAGAAATCCAATTTGTGCCATTCCAATAATCTACCAACAATGTTTGTGCAGCACCATCAGAAGCAATTGCAAATGAAATTTTGATGTCTTTATAATTGGTTGTTGAAATTGCAAATTCGATGGTATTTTCTAAACCAGCAACTCTAAAAGGTTGTTTCACTTGCAAACCTCTTATCATTAGTGGATGGTATTCAATTTCATTATTGGCAATTTCTTGATAATTAATTGGTGTTGGCTGATTAACTCTCTCTAAAGAAGCTTTTCGCCAATTTTCATTTGTGCTTGTAAAAGGATATCCATTTAAAGATGAAGTATAATTGATTGCTGCATTTCCACCACTTCTTGCATAAGTTGCATTCACATTTTGAAGTGGTGTGTCATTGGGTAAATTTTCATCAAACAACCAGAAATACATTAAATGCGAATAATTTTCAATCGTTTTAAAATTTGCTTGTACTTGTAAATCAGCAGTTGGAGTAAAAGTAACTTTTGGTTTTGTGCTATTGATATCTCCTGACCAATGCGAAAATTCGAATCCAGGAAAAGAAATTGCTCCAATAGAAATAGGAATTGTTTTGAAATAAGTACCATTCCAAGGATAAGGATTTTCGTCAACTCCAGGAGTAGTTTCTCTGATATCAATAGTGTTTATTTTTATATATCCCTCTTTTGTGTCAGAAACATTCAAATCAACTTGTACAGTTTCATCAATGGAAAATTGATTTTTTATGAGGTTAAATTGTTCTTGAGGTCTATTAGTTGCCCAATCAATTAATTTTTGTTTTTCAGTAGATTTAAAAAAACTTTCTCTTGGAAAACGATTGATATCTTCCTGAAGATAAGGAGCTATTTCATCAAAAGTTTCATTGATAACACTGGTAAAATGAGAAGTTTTAAAAACAGTATTCAATACATCTGCAAACCTACTTATAAATTGTGTTTTAAATTTTTCGTTGGCAAGTAAATTCGCAAAAATGGTAAGGTTTCTTGAAGATGATACTTTAAGATTTGATAAATAAGCTAACCAATCTGTATTTGTTGACAATGAAGCTTCAAAATCTTGTACACTAAGTCTCCATCTTCCATCTCCATATTCAGCATTTTCTGGAGTTCTTGCTTTCCAAAACTTTCGCTCATAACTATTGTTAGAAGCAAATGCCATCATAATTACATTTTCAATCAAAGAATTCATATCAAGCATTTGTGAAGCCTGAATAAAAAGTTGATTGTTTGCCATGTCATTTTCATAAATAAAATCTCTCATTGCAATGTATGATTGAAAATCAGTATTTACGCCTTCATCCAATTCGCATTGATTACCATTACAGGTTACCTGAGCAAAATTTTCTTCGTCAATACCAAAGTTTAACTCATAATGAAAGCGATCAAAACGATCACGAAATGCAGTCAATCCCCAAAATTCTCCATTGATAAAATGAATTGCAGGTTCAATACGTGTAACTCCATTGAAAACTGGAGCCATGGTTTTACTAAATGCTACATCATAAGCAATTGGTCCTCCAGAACCATCTCCTCTTAATAAAATTCTTCTAAAATCAATATTGTAAGGATTTACTGCATCTGGTATTTTTTGTTTGAAAAAATTATGTTTGAACTCGTTTTTTGTATCATAATCATTTCTTGCATAAAGTCTCAAATTTTTGATGTTTTGAACACGAGAATTGTTTCCATGAATCCTAAAACCTGCATTTATATTTTGAACAGAAGTAAGTGTAGTTGGCGAAAAAAGTTCCACATTTACAGGATATTCCCATTCATCACCACTTCTTGAAAAATTACTAATTTCAGGTCTCCAAGATTGAGTATTATTTGGATTGTTAATTCTCCAAGTATCGAAATCTTTTCCTGCAGTGTAAATTCCATCTTCATAATCAAACAAAAAATTCTCCTGGATCTGTAGAGAAATTACCGGAAAATTGTAAGGACTTCCTCCATTGAAAACAAAATATGTTTTGGAAATTGTTTTTGATTGCGCTCCGTTCAAATACGTTTTTGCCTTTATTATTGTTGCTTTTCTTACAGGATTTTGAGGAATGTAATGTTGTTCTTGTGTAGTATTTTTATTTACAAACTCATTAGGTTGGGATGACCTATCAGAAATAGAAATTACGTTAGAGTATGTATTTGATTTGTAAGAATCTTCCAAAAGAGCGCCAAAAGTATCTCCAGGATTTAAAGGATAATCATTTTTAAATTGATACGTTTTTCCTGATAAATTATTAATATCTGGCTCAGAACCATCCAATGTGTAGATGATTGTAGCTCCTTGATTTTGGGTAGTTAAAGACAAATCAAAACTACTAGTATACAACCCTGATTCATAAGAAAAAGTTGGAGGATATAAAGGAGTTGTTGTACCTGCATTCACATTAGATGCCAATGGTGTTGGCACATTGAAATACAACCAAGAACCTGTTCCATCTGGTTGTCTTCCATAAGAAATATTTGTTCCTAAATCTATTGAAGGTGAGCCACTTACTAAAACTCCTGTAGTACTTGTAAGAAAAATATTTTCTCCTGTTGCTGAAATTCTAAAATTTGTGTGTAGATTATTTCCTGTTTTCCGATCTTTTCCTGATGCCCAAATCAATAAAAATTGACCTGGAGCAATACTCACAGCTGGCAAAACCCATTTATAGGGCAAATCTTGATCATCAGACAGACCAAAACCTGTTAAATTCTGTGTAGTATTTCCGTAATTATACAATTCAATCCAATCTTCATAAGCACCATCTTCATCTGTAATGATATTTTCATTAGATGACATAAACTCATTAATGGCAATTTTTTCAATGACCGTATTTGAAGCTCCAGTATTGGTTGCATTTGGAGTGGGTGTGTTAAAAAAATTCCAATTTCCAGTTCCATCTGGTTGTCGTCCATAAGATTTATCAGTTGGAATTGCAACAGCAGGTGATTCATCAATTTTTGTTCCGTTAGAATTTGTCAGAATAATTGCTTCTCCTCCAGATTTTAATTTGAAATTAGTATGAAGTTGTCCTGAAGTATTGGAACGATTTTTATCTGACGCCCAAACTAATAGAAATTGATTTGGCGCCAAGTTTCTGGAAGGAAATTTCCATTTAAATGGATTGTCAACCTGGTCTGAAAGTCCAAAACCAGCTAAATTTACGGTTGTTGTTCCATAATTGTAGATTTCAATCCAATCCTCAAAATCTCCATTTTCATCCTTAATAGTTTTGGAATTGGAAGACATAAACTCATTTATAGCAATTTGTTGAGAAAACGAAAGTGTTGTAAAAAAAACACCAAAAATAAGAGCAAACGTTAATTTAATATTTTGTACCATAGCTTTTTCGTAGGAATTCATTAATTATTTTACAGATTTTTAACCTAAATATAACTTCAATTTTACAACAAATATAAACATTTTGTTAATTATCAAAAAAATATTAACAAATCTCTAGAATTCGATAAGAATCTGACAATTTGAAACTACCATTAGAAAACATTGATTTCTAGTTGGAATCATAATAAGAATCTATGATAGAAAGAAATTATAAACTCACAAATCCTTAAATTTACATCAATAAAAAAATAATAAAACATGCTTACTTGGAAAGACATACTTCAT
>DAIUBY010000101.1:0-6430 GCA_036846425.1 Polaribacter sp. | reverse complement strand
ACAAGAGCATTCCAGAACACAGAAATGCTTTGAAACAATATTTTGCTGAATAAAAAGGAAAAAAAACTCATCTGAAAAGATGAGTTTTTTTGTGACCTCGACTGGATTCAAACCAGTAACCTTCTGAGCCGTAATCAGATGCGCTATTCAGTTGCGCCACGAGGCCTTTAAGCGGGTGCAAATATAAACTCTATTTTTGTAAATTGAAAATCTATTCTTGGTTTTCTGAATTAATTGTTGTTTTGTAGTTTTCCAAAATCTTTTTAGCAGTTTCCCATTTTGAAATATCTACATGTAATTCTGTTCCTCCTTGCATTTCTCCAAAACCAGCTACAATAGCTGATTTAAAACGATCTTTGATAATATATAATATGTTATTTTCTTCCAAAATTACTGACAACCCTTTGATTATCAACGAAGAATCTGTGTATAATTTTGTATATTCAATTTCCATAGTATAAATTTAATCTAAAGAATTTATGGTAACAAAAGCTCTCCAACCAATTATTGCTAGTTGAAATTTGGTTGCTTTTGAAATGTCTAACCCTTTTTTGGTAAATGATGGCAAAATTATCTTATTGATTTTAGCCAAAATTTTAAAACATTTTTTCTTCATTTTTGGTTTGAATGATGTTCAAATTTACTGAAAATTGACAAATAATGAATCATTTATCATCAATCAAAAATTAAATCTATGAAAAAATCTTAATTTTTTAAGAAAATTATCAATTCCAAATCGATTAATTTCATTAAAAATGTTTTGAGATGTATCTTCGTCAAAAATTTAAAAACGTGAACCTTTTATTGATTTTTGGCGGATTAATTTTATTGATTTTAGGTGGAAATTGGTTGTTAAAATCGGCTGTTGCACTTTCTTTAAAACTCGAAATTCCGAAAATTGTCATTGGAATGACTATTGTGTCTTTTGCAACTTCTGCACCAGAATTGATTGTGAGCGTAAATGCCGCTATAAATGGTGCTTCTGATTTAGCTTTAGGAAATGTTGTCGGTTCAAATATTGCAAATATTTCTTTAATTCTCGGAATTACATTATTATTTGGCTCGATTGAAGTTCAACGTGGTTTTTACAAAGTAGATTGGCCAGTATTGATGCTGACTTCAATACTGCTTTTTTTATTTTTAAATGATGATAAAATCATCAATCAATATGAAGGAATTATATTCATTTCTCTGCTAATCGTTTTTTTAATCTTTTTGTTACGATTTCAAAAAAACGCAGTTATTGATGAACTTCCTGAAGATGATGAGACTTTACCTTTGTATAAAATTGTGTTTTTCCTTGCAATTGGTGGAGTTGGACTTTGGGGTGGTTCAGAATTATTGATAAATGGGGCAATCTCATTAGCCAAAGATTTTGGCGTTAGTGAGCGTGTTATTGGCATAACTTTGGTTTCTGTTGGAACAAGTATTCCTGAATTGGCAGCCTCTATTATCGCTATTCTTAAAAAAGAAAAAGCGATTTCTTTGGGAAATTTAGTGGGTTCCAATATTTTTAATAATCTTGGTGTTTTAGGAATTACAGCTATTATAACACCAATTCAAGTGGTGGATCAAAAGTTTTTGACCAATGATATTTTTTGGATGTTAGGAATTGCATTGCTAATTTTACCACTTGTTTTTTTACCAAAAGGATTGCGTTTAAACTGGATTGATGGTATTATTTTGTTGATTGTTTACTCAGGATTTGTATATTGGACCTTATAAATTTTCATCATGAAAAACCTTTTATTTATAGTTTTTTTTTCATTTTTATCTTGTAATTCACAAGGAAAAAGAGCCTTAATTGGCGAAACTGAATATCAGCAAAAATTAAATGCAAGCTATAAAGATGCTTCAATTTCTCCCTTAAAATCGGTTGATTTGAAAAATTTTAAAGGACTTGATTTTTTTCCTATTGATTCTTCATTTATTGTGATTGCTACTCTGAAAAAAACCAAAAATGCGCCCGTTTTCGAAATGGCAACAACTACTGATAGAAAACCTTTGTATAAAGAATTTGGTGTTTTATTTTTCAAATTAAAAGGAATAGATTGTCAATTGACCATTTATCAAAGTCAAGATAATTTAAAAGATGAGAAATATAAAAACTACCTGTTTTTACCTTTTACTGATGAAACTTCTGGAAACGAATCTTATGGTGGAGGACGTTATATGGATGTAATGTCAACTGATATTACGTCTGAAAATACCGTAATTTTGAATTTCAACAATACCTATAATCCCTATTGCGCTTACAATGAAAAATATTCTTGTCCTTTAACTCCAAGAAAAAATCATTTGGATATTGAAATCAAAGCTGGTATTAAAAAGTTTAAAAAAGATTAAGAATTGATTGAAATTTGTTCCATTAAATCCATTTCTATCGCTTTTTCTAAGTTTTCTAAGTGAGTTTTTCTAACACGCAATTTTGTTGCTGCATGAGCTTTTTTGTTGAGTTTACTAAATTGCATAGCTACATTTATAGCAGTTGAAATCAGTTCACTTTCAGGAACAATTACATCTAAAAAACAAGCACTTACAGCTTCTTTTGGAGTATAAATTTCGGCATTTGAAACACTTCTATTCAAAAAAACGTTCGATAATCGTGCTTTTGCAATGGCAATTCCTGCATGATGCATGGTCATTCCAATCATCACTTCATTCAAACCAATTTTAAAATCACCTTCTACACCAATTCTATAATCTGCAGAAAGCAATAAAAAAGCACCTTTTGCAATGGCATGTCCATTGCAAGCAACAATAATTGGTTGCGAAAAAGACAACATTCTCAGTGATAATTTAGAGCCTTTTGTAACCAATTCTTTGGCAGATTCAGGTGATTTTGTCATCACTTTTAAATCAAATCCAGCAGAAAAAATTCCAGAAATTCCTGTTACAATAACAACTAAATTATTTTTTTCAGCTGCATCTAAAGCCATATTAATACCTTCAATAACTTCATGAGAAATGGCATTTGCTTTTCCGTTATTGATGCCAATAATTGCATAATTTTCTGATGCGTTATAACTTACAAATTCATTCATAACCAGAGGTTTATTCAAGTTTCAAATCATCAATATCATTCCAATTTTTCTTATCAACTACAGTTCCTTCGTTTAAAATTAGAATTCCAGGATTGGCTCTAATAATGGTTTTTAAGGTTGTTTCGTCACAAAATAAAAACTCAAAAGGCAGGTCAAATTTATTAACTGTTAGTTCTAAAATATCAGAAAACGAAGCAGAAGCTCCATATACTTTATAGCCTTTTTTGATAGCTTCATCAGCCATTTTTTTGATTGCAGGAAAAGCCTCATAATCCGATTTTGTTAAATCATAACAAATAACTAACACTACTTTTTCCATTTTCAAAATCTGAGGTGCCAAGTCATTTTGGGAATCTTCTAGCATAAAATCGTGCACTTTTGGCAAACTTCCATCTTCAGGAAATTTCATTCCTTCAGAAATATTTTTTCCAATTGCATAAGGTCTAAAATCAATGATTGGCAAATGCGCCAAAACATAATAAGTTATAAGAGCAGAAATAATTAACGACCAAAACACCACTTTTCCAGGGAAGAATTTTGATTTTAATGGCGAAATTAATTTTGTTTTATAACTTAAAAAGAAAATTAAAATTGTTAACACTACATCTTTAAAAAACGTTTGCCAAGGTGTTAATTTTATGGCATCTCCAAAACAACCACAATCTGTAACCTTATCATAATAAGCAGAATAGCCAGTTAAAAACAGAAAAAACAGTACCATATAAAGCAAACTTCTAACAGTAACTTTAGGTTTCCAACCAACCAAAAGCGCCACACCCAAAACAATTTCTGCAATGATTAAAAAAATGGCAAAAGGCAATGCATACGGAATTAAAAAAGGAATGTGCAACACACTTTCCGAAAAATATTCTTCGAATTTATATTGAGAACCAATAGGATCTACCAATTTTACAAATCCTGAAAAAACAAATAAAACTCCTACAATAAATCTGGTAATATGAACTAGTATTTTCATGATAATCAATTATTTAAGTGAATTAATGCAAAAACAGCATAGTTAATCATGTCTTGATAATTGGCATCAATTCCTTCAGAGACCAGTGTTTTTCCTTTATTGTCTTCAATTTGTTTGACACGCAATATTTTTTGTAAAATCAAATCCGTCAAACTAGAAACACGCATATCACGCCAAGCTTCACCATAATCATGATTTTTATTGAGCATTAATTCTTTGGTAATTTTGATGTGTTTGTCATACAAAATAATGGCTTCCTCTAAAGTTAAATCAGGAGTTTCTGCAACACCTAATTCCAATTGAATCAGCGCCATTATTGAATAATTGATAATTCCAATAAATTCTGGCATTTCTCCTTCATCTACTTTTCTGACTACATTTTCCTGCAATTGACGAATTCTTTGCGCTTTTATAAAAAGCTGATCTGTGAGCGAAGGAAGTCTTAAAATTCTCCATGCACAGCCATAATCTGCCATTTTTTTGATGAATAAATTTCTGCAATCTTCAATGACAGCATCATATTGTTTTGTGGTTTCTTGCATTTTAAAAATTGAAAGTAATTGCGTAAAAATAGTAAATCTTAAAAGCATTTCGTTTATTTTTACTTTAAATTTATATTGAAGAACAATTTGTTTTATGAGATATAATTTTCAATTTACATTTTAACGTTTCTGAAAAAAATGACTATAAACTGCAAAGGAAAATTGATAGATATTTCTTCACCAAAAGTGATGGGAATTTTAAACATCACACCAGATTCATTTTTTGATGGTGGAAAATACAAAAACGAGGCTGACATTCTTTTTCAAACAGAAAAAATGCTTTTGGAAGGCGCCACTTTTATTGATGTTGGTGCTTATTCATCAAGACCTGGAGCTGCTCATATTTCTGAAAATGAAGAATTGAACAGAATACTTCCTGTGATTGATTTATTGGTAAAAAATTTTCCTGAAATCATACTTTCTGTAGATACTTTTCGAAGTGAAATTGCCAAAAAATCCATTCAAAATGGTGCAGCAATCATCAATGATATTTCTGGAGGAAAAATGGATAAAAATATGTTTCAAACTGTAGCTGAATTGCAAGTTCCCTACATTTTGATGCACATGCTTGGAACGCCACAAAACATGCAGCAAAACCCTGTTTATGAAGATGTTACTAAAGATATCATTCGTTTTTTTTCTGAGCAGATTTTTAAATTGCATCAACTAAAAGTGAATGATATTATCATTGATGTTGGTTTTGGATTTGGAAAAACCTTGCAACACAATTATGAATTATTGTCAAATTTATCACTATTTAAAAATTTAGATGTACCTATTTTAGCAGGAGTTTCAAGAAAATCAATGCTATATAAACCTTTGGAAATCAGTGCAAATGAAGCACTAAATGCAACAACAGTTGCTAATACAATTGCCTTATTGAATGGTGCAACTATTTTGCGAGTTCATGATGTGAAAGAAGCTGTTGAAGCTATCAAAATTGTGAATCAATTGCCAAAAAATGAATCTTGATGATTTAGTGAATTTTCAAAAAAAATATGCCTATTTTTACCTCAAACGAAAATCAATAAATGTTAGATTTTATATCTTTTTCTTTTTTGGATGTACTAGATATTTTGCTAGTTGCAATGCTCTTGTACTACATTTATAAGTTATTAAAAGGAACTGTTGCCATTAATATTTTTATAGGAATTGCGTTGATTTTTATCATTTGGAAAATAACACAAGCATTAAAAATGGAGATGTTAAGCAGCATTTTGGGCTACTTACTTTCTGGTGGAGTCATTGCATTGATGATTGTTTTTCAACAAGAAATAAGAAAATTTTTATTGATGATTGGCACTACCAACTTTTCCAATAAAAAAAGTTTCTTTAAGCAATTAAAATTTTTACAATCTGAAATTAGTCCAGAAATTGATACTGAAAGTATTTTAAAAGCCTGTACCAATTTATCAAAAACCAAAACAGGTGCATTAATTGTGATTGAAAGAACCAATAGTTTGGATTTTTTAATCAACACTGGTGATGCAATTAATGCCCTTATCAATAATGTAATTTTAGAAAGTATCTTCTTTAAAAACAGTCCTTTACATGATGGCGCAACAATTATTAGAGATAATTATATAGTTGCTACAAGAGTTGTTTTACCCATTTCTGATAACTCTAGAATTCCTTCTCGTTTTGGATTGAGACACAGAGCCGCACTCGGAATTAGTGAAAAAACAGATGCGGTTTGTTTACTTGTTTCTGAAGAAACTGGAGAAATATCCTATATCAAAGACGGTGAATTTGTGTTTTACACAACTCCAGAAGAATTGAACGAAAAGCTGAAAAAGGATTTAATGTAAGAATTTTTTACGAAACCTGTTCCACACTAAATTGCTTGTCGTATAAATTTTTGTAATAGC
>DAIUBY010000100.1:3398-6439 GCA_036846425.1 Polaribacter sp. | reverse complement strand
AATTCACACTTTTCTAATGAAGAATTAGAAGTTGAAAAAAAACTACGTCCTCTTTCTTTTGACGATTTTACAGGTCAAGATCAAGCATTAGAAAATCTAAAAGTTTTTGTACAAGCAGCTAACAAAAGAGGTGAAGCTTTAGATCACACCTTGTTTCATGGTCCTCCAGGTTTGGGAAAAACAACGTTAGCTCATATTTTGGCTAATGAATTAAAAGTTGGCATCAAAGTTACGTCAGGACCAGTTTTAGATAAACCTGGAGATTTAGCGGGTTTACTAACCAATTTAGATGAACGTGATGTACTTTTTATCGATGAAATCCACAGATTAAGTCCAGTTGTTGAGGAATATTTATATTCTGCAATGGAAGATTATAAAATCGATATTATGATTGAGTCTGGTCCAAATGCAAGAACTGTTCAAATCAATTTAGAACCTTTTACATTAATTGGTGCAACAACTCGTTCAGGCTTGTTAACAGCGCCAATGAGAGCGCGTTTTGGTATCAGCAGCAGATTGCAATACTATTCAAAAGAATTGCTAACTACAATCATCCAAAGAAGTGCACAAATATTAAAAGTTCCCATTTCAATGGAAGCTGCTATTGAAATTGCTGGCAGAAGTAGAGGAACTCCAAGAATTGCAAATGCATTATTACGCAGAGTTCGTGATTTTGCTCAAATAAAAGGCAATGGAAAAATCATAATCGAAATTGCTCAATTTTCTTTAAAAGCGTTGAATGTAGATGCCTATGGTTTGGACGAAATGGACAACAAAATTCTCACAACCATTATTGATAAATTCAAAGGTGGTCCTGTAGGAATCAGCACTATTGCAACTGCAGTTGGCGAAAATGTAGAAACAATTGAAGAGGTGTATGAACCATTTTTAATTCAACAAGGGTTTATTGCAAGAACACCAAGAGGAAGAGAAGTAACAGAATTGGCTTACAAACACTTAGGAAGAATTAAAGGAAATAGCCAAGGAGAATTGTTTTAAAAAATGAATATCAAAAAGATTATTCCTATTTTAGATTGGTTACCAAATTATGATAAATCTTATTTTAAAGGAGATTTAGCAGCTGGAATTACAGTAGGAATTGTCTTAATTCCACAAGGAATTGCCTATGCTTTAATTGCAGGTTTACCACCAATTTACGGATTGTATTGTGCGTTAGTTCCTCAAATTATTTACGCCATTTTTGGTTCAGCAAGACAAGTTGCCATTGGTCCTGTTGCAACAGATTCATTAATTGTGGCAACTGGAGTTTCAACATTAGCGTTGGCAGGTTCAGAAAGTTATATTGAAATAGCCATTTTACTGGCTTTAATTGTGGGAACAATTCAGTTTTTTCTCGGGATTTTTAGCTTAGGATTTATTGTAAATTTTTTATCAAGACCAGTAATAACTGGTTTTACATCAGCAGTGGCTTTGATTATTGGCATCAATCAATTCAGAAATTTATTAGGTGTTGACTTTATTCAAAGTGATCAAATTCACGAGTTGATTTCTGATATTTGGATGCAAATTTCTTTTTATAATTTGCCAACAACCATTATTGGTTTTATTGCAGTTAGCATCATTTTTGTGCTTAGAAAAATTGACAAACGAATTCCAAGTGCATTGATTGTGGTTGTCTTTGGAATTCTATTTATGAAGTTTTTTGGAAAAAATTTGACAAATGTTTCTATCGTAAAAAACATTCCTTTAGGATTGCCAAATTTTGGAATCCCTTCATTTGAAATAGAGCAAATCAGGGAGTTATTTCCAATTGCGCTAACCTTAGCAATGGTTGGTTATTTAGAAACAATTTCTATCGGGAAATCACAAGAAACAAAACAAGATAGTTACAAAGTAAGACCAAATCAAGAACTGATAGCGCTTGGATTGACAAACATGATTGGTTCATTATTCAAGTCTTTTCCAGTTGCATCAAGCTTTTCACGCTCAGCAATCAATCTAGAAAGTGGCGCAAAAACAGGAATGGCAGCTTTTATTTCGGTAATAATGGTATTAATCACCTTACTTTTTTTAACACCGTTATTTTATTTTTTGCCAAAAACAATTCTAGCAGCAATCATCATTATTGCGGTTTTTTCATTAGTCAATATCAAAGAAGCTATTTTTTTGTGGCGAGCAAATAATTTGGATTTTTGGCTGCTGATTTCCACGTTTATTGCTACACTTTTCTTTGGCATTGAATACGGAATTACTGTAGGTGTTGGATTGTCGCTTATTGTATTGATTTTCAGAACCTCAAGACCTTATGTGGTCGAATTAGGAAAAGTTCCTGATGCTGATTTTTACAGAAACAAAGAGCGATTTGAGGAAGTAATTATTGAAGATGACATCTTGGTTTTTCGTTTTGATGCGCAATTATTTTATGCAAATTCCAGTTATTTTAGAGATAAAATGGACGAAATGGCAGACAAAAAAGGGAAGACACTAAAATTGATTGTATTAGATTCAGAAAGTATCAACAGAACAGATAGTACAGGTGTTGAAATGCTCAAAGAACGTATCAGATTTTATCAGAAAAAAGGCGTTTTATTTTATTTTGCTGGCGCAAAAGGACCTCTGAGAGATGCTTTATTCAAAGGCGGACTTTTAGAAATTATTGATGTCAATCATTTTTTTATGAAAGCCAATGATGCCGTAAAATATTTTAGAACTGGTGATAGAAAAACGCAAGAAAAATATGCAAAATACATTCATCAAGCTTATAAATAAATAAGAAAATCTGATAAAAATCAGGAAATCATAGCAATATCAATCGTAAATTTGATATTGCTTAAAAATAATTTATCCATGAAAATAGCACAAATTTACACAGGATGTTTAGCGCAAGGAGCGTATTATATAGAAAGTAATGGCGAAGTTGCCATCATTGATCCATTAAGAGAAGTGCAAGATTATATTGACAGAGCTGCAAAAGATAACGCCAAAATCAAATACATTTTTGAAACCCATTTTCATGCAGATTTTGTAAGTGGGCATGTAACATTGGCAGAAAAAACAGGTGCCAAAATTGTTTTTGGACC
>DAIUBY010000100.1:0-3298 GCA_036846425.1 Polaribacter sp. | reverse complement strand
TCAGCTTGTGGAAAAAACCTAAGTAAAGAAACTGTTGGCACGATTGGAAATCAAAAAGAAACCAATTATGCTTTGAGAGCAAACATGACCAAAGAAGAGTTTATAAAAGAAGTTACAGACGGTTTATTACCTCCACCAGCGTATTTTCCTTTGATTGTAAAACTGAATAAAGAAGGGTATGAAAATATTGATGATGTCATTAAAAACAGTGCAAAACCTTTATCTGCTGAAGAATTTGAATTGCTAGCTAATGAAACTGACGCTGTTATTTTAGACGTTCGTCATCAATCAGAATTTTCGAAAGGATTCATTCCTCAGTCCATTTTTATTGGTTTGGGAGGCACTTTTGCACCTTGGGTTGGTGCGTTGATCAAAGACATCAAACAAGCAATTTTATTGGTAACTCCTGTTGGCGAAGAAGAAAAAACAATTACGCGTTTATCAAGAGTTGGGTTTGATAATGTAATTGGATATTTAGACGGAAGTTTTGAAACTTGGAAAAATTCTGGAAAAGAAATCGATGTTTTAAATGCCATTTCTGTGGCAGATTTAGAAGAAAAAATTGCTGAAAATCCATTGGTTTTTGATGTTCGAAAGCCAGGAGAATATCAAAGTGAACATGCCTTGATTGCAGAAAATACTCCTTTGGATTATTTGAACGATTACATCACTCAATTTCCTGACAAGAAACCATTTTATGTGCATTGTGCAGGTGGTTATCGTTCAGTAATGGCAGCTTCAATTTTAAAAGCACGTGGTTTTCATAATGTGATTGATATTTTAGGTGGATTTGATGCTATTAAAAATTCATCCATTGAAAAGTCTGCATATGTATGTGCTTCAACATTATAATAAAATTTTGAAAATGAAGTATTTAATTCTATTTGTAAGCCTATTTTTTGTTACTTGTGGCAACTCACAAGAAACAAAATTTATTTCTGTTACAGATTTGAAAGCGTTACTTTCTAAAGAAAAAATACAATTATTGGACATTAGAACTCCTGAAGAAATTTCGCAAGGAAGCATCAAAACTGCCAAATTTGTCAATCTTTTTGATGCTAATTTTTATCAAAAAGCAAGTGCTCAATTAGACAAATCGAAACCTGTGTATGTGTATTGCAATACCTCAAACAGAAGTAAATCTGCTTCAAAAATTTTAAGTGAAAAAGGTTTTAAAATCATCATTTTAGAAGGAGGATACTCCTCTTGGAAATTAAAAAATTAAATAACATGACAACAAATATTCAAATAGAAAATTTAAAATGTGGTGGTTGTGCTTCAACCATCAAAAAAGGAATTTCAGCCATCAATGGCGTAAATGATGTTGCGGTTGATGTAGAAAATTCAATAGTAACTATTGATTCAGAAAACGCAAACTTGGTTGAAATCAAAGAAAAACTTTCCAAATTAGGTTATCCAGAAGTAGGAGATAAAAACACGGTGTTGCACAAAGCAAAATCTTTTGTGAGTTGCGCTGTTGGAAGAATGGATTCTTGATACTTAATTTATAAAGCCAATTAAATTGCTCAATGCAAAGCAAAATCCTTTTTATTACGCCACCATTTACACAATTAAATACAGCATATCCTGCAAGTGGGTATTTAAAAGGATTTTTAGAAAAAAACGCCGTTTCATTTGCGCACTGTGATTTAAGTATTGAGCTTTTTACAGCCATTTTTACAGGCGAATTTTTACAAGAAATTTTTAAAGAAGCTGAGGATTTAAAAAACTTTGATTTTCCGAAAGTTCGAAAGTTAAAGGATATTTACATTTCAAGAGTTGATATTGTAATTTCTTTTCTTCAAAAACAAGACATTGAAACTGCCCATAAAATTTTAGAACCCAATTTTTTACCAAAAGGTCACAGATTGATTCATGTAAATAAAGCTATCAAATGGGAAAATGGTGAGGCTGGAATTATTGACAAAGCAAAACATTATGCCACTCTTTTTATTGAAGAAATTGGCGATTTTATTCACGCAAATGTTGATGAGTTTTTTGCATTTACCAAATATGCTGAACAAATTGTTACTGCTGCAAGTAATTTCAATCAAATTGATGAATTTTTAAACAGTCAACATTCGTTGATTGAAGACAAAATGTTCGATCTTTTAGAAGCTCAAATTTTAGAACACAAACCTAATTTAGTGTGTTTTACGATCCCTTTTCCTGGAAATTTATTTGCGGCTTTGCGATCTTCACAATTTATCAAACAGTTTTTTCCAGAGATCAAAATTGCATTTGGTGGTGGATATTGCAATACTGAACTACGTTCTTTATCAGATACAAGAATTTTTGACTATGTAGATTTTATTTCTTTGGATGATGGTGAAGGTCCTTTGCTTAAAATTGTGCATTTTTTAGAAGGTAAAATTGATATCAATCAACTAGAAAGAACATATGTTTTAGAAAAAAACAAGGTTGTTTATAAAAATAAAACGCCAACTACTATTTTTCATCACAAAAATTTACCAACACCCAATTATGTAGGATTACCTTTTCATAAATATGTTTCTTTTTTGGATGTGGTAAATCCAATGCACAGAATGTGGACAGATGCAAGGTGGAATAAACTCACCATTTCTCATGGATGTTATTGGAAACAATGTTCTTTTTGTGATGTTACGTTAGATTATATTGGCAATTATCAAAATACCACTGCAGATGATTTGGTCAATAAAATTGAGCAAATTATGCAAGATACAGGCATTACAGGTTTTCATTTTGTAGATGAAGCTGCGCCTCCAAAAATGTTGAAAGCACTCTCTCTGAAATTATTGGAAAGAGATGTAAAAATCACTTGGTGGACAAACATTCGTTTCGAAAAAACATTCGATTTTGAGTTGTGTCAACTCATGGCGAAATCAGGTTGTATTGCTGTGACTGGTGGATTGGAAGTTGCTTCTGATAGATTATTAGCAAAAATGAAAAAAGGCGTAGATATTGCGCAAGTTACCAGAGTTACTAACAATTTTTCGCAAAATAGTATTTTGGTTCATGCCTATTTGATGTATGGTTTTCCCACAGAAACAGAACAAGAAACTATAAATTCTTTGGAAGTTGTGAGACAATTATTTGAGAAAAATTGCATTCAATCTGCATTTTGGCATCAATTTACAGCAACTGCACACAGTCCTGTAGGACAAAATCCGGACGAATTTAGCATTGAGATTATTGGTCCTGCTTTTGAAGGATTTGCACAAAATGATTTGTATCACAAAGACCCAAAAGGCGCAGATCATCCAAAATATACAAAAGGATTAAACTTGGCATTGCATAATTATTTAAACAATGTTGG
>DAIUBY010000099.1:4716-6444 GCA_036846425.1 Polaribacter sp. | reverse complement strand
ATTTCAGGTTTTCAATTATTGAGGAATTTCGATTAATAATAAGTATATCTTCTCACTTTTGCAATGTGTCTAGCCAAACGCATTACTTGGTGTGAATAGCCATATTCGTTGTCATACCAAACATATAAAACTACTGAATCTCCATCTGTAATGGTGGCTTTGCTATCAAAAATGGAAGGTGCTGTTGAGCCAATAACATCTGATGAAACCAATTCATTGTCCATTGAAAATTTTATTTGTTCCACTAAATCACCTTCTAAAGCGTTTTGTTTTAAAATCGCATTTACAATATCTGTGGTTACTATTGTGCTTAGTTGCAAACTCAAAATGGCTAATGAGCCATTAGGAACTGGAACACGAATGGCATTTGAAGTTAATTTTCCTTCCAAAGCTGGAAATGCTTTTGCCACTGCTTTTCCTGCGCCAGTTTCTGTAATCACCATATTCAAAGCTGCTGCTCTTCCACGTCTGTATTTACTATGCATATTGTCCACCAAATTTTGGTCATTGGTGTAAGCATGAATGGTTTCTAAATGTCCTTTTTTGATGCCAAAATTATCATCTAACACTTTTAAAATTGGCGTAATTGCATTGGTTGTGCAAGAAGCTGCTGAAAAAATATCGTATGTATCTGGACTGTATTCTTTATGATTTACACCATGAACAATATTGGGAACTCCTTTTGCAGGTGCAGTTATCAACACTTTACTAGCGCCTTTTGATTTTAATAATGTACTCAATTCCACATCATCTCTGAAAGCACCTGTATTATCAATTACCAAAGCATCTTTGATTCCGTATTTTGTATAATCAATATCTTCAGGATTGTTTGCAGAAATCATAAAAACAGTAGTTCCATTGATAATCAACGCATTGTTTTCTTTATCAATTTGAACAGTTCCTAAAAAATTTCCATGAACAGAATCTACGCTTAATAAGGAAGCTCTTTTTTCCAAAACTGTGGGAGTAATTTTATCGCGAGTTACGATTGCTCTTAAACGCAATTGCGTTCCTTTTCCCATTTTCGACATCAACTCACGCGCCAACAAACGACCAATTCTTCCAAAACCATACAACACAACGTCTTTGGGAGTTAGGTCTTTTACTTCTGTGATATTTTTGAGTTGTTTGTTGATAAAAGCTACTTTATCCAAACTTCCTTTTGGATTTAAATGACTTTCGTAAGCCAATTTTCCAATATCCAATTTTGATGGTGGTAAATTTACTTGATGAATCGCTTTTGCAATACTCAAAGCATCTTGAATAGTGATGGTTTTGTTTACAAATTCTTTGGCATAATTAATTAAATTCAACACTTCACTGGCTCTTTTATCAACCAAAGGGTTTCTAAAAAAAACCAATTCAATAGATTTATCATACCATAAATCATTTACAATATTGATAAATTCAACAGTTGCTCTTCGTGTTAATGCTTGTTGAGAAACTTCTTCTTCGTAGTTTACTGATGTTGACATTTTTTGATTTTATTTATTTAAAATTTTCGGCAAAAGTATTTCTTTTTTCTGAAACACGAAATCGATTTCGTGATTTTTTTTAATAAAAAAAAGTCCTGATAAATTATCAGGACTTTGTAAGTTTCTAAAGAGATTATCTGAAACGTAAAGTTTCTTTTTCTCCTTTTAAATTAATCAATTCAATGATGATATATGATCTACTATTGGCAACACTTTCCAACATTTTTACACCTTCTTCAGCATTTTTCACTTC
>DAIUBY010000099.1:3328-4616 GCA_036846425.1 Polaribacter sp. | reverse complement strand
AATTGTCCACGTAAATCAGCAAACTTGGTAATTTTTACCTCACCAATTTTTGTGATGATATCGTCTTTTTTCAATCCTGCATTTGCTGCTCCTTGACCAACTTCTACATCCGCAATTTTTACACCTAAAACTTCATTGTTTTCTTGTGGAGAAAAACGAATTCCTAAAACAGCCTCTTGCACATTTCCGAATTCTAATAAATCATCTATCACTTTTTTAGTGATGTTTGAAGGAACTGCAAATGAATATCCAACAAAAGAGCCTGTACTTGAAGAGATTGCAGTATTAATTCCAATCAATTCACCACGTGTATTTACCAAAGCTCCTCCACTATTTCCAGGATTTACTGCTGCATCTGTTTGAATAAAAGAATCTATAGAGCCATTTCCATCCAAATCTCTTCCTTTGGCACTTACAATTCCTGCAGTTACTGTAGATGTTAAATTGTATGGATTTCCAACAGCCAAAACCCATTCTCCTACTTTTACATTGTCAGAATTTGCAAAAGTAATGAATGGTAATTCTGTGTCAGTTTTAATTTTTAACAACGCAATATCATCATTTTTATCAGCACCAATCAATTCAGCTTTGTAAATTTTCTTATCATTCAAAGTAATTTCAATAGCTGTTGCACCTTCAATAACATGATTGTTGGTAACAATATATCCATCAGCAGAAATGATAACACCACTTCCTGTACCAACTTGTTCAAACTTTCTTGTACCACTTCCATTTCCGTAAAAAAATTCTGCTAAAGGATTGTATTGGGTTCTGACTGAAGTATTTTTTACATGTACAACTGCATTCAAAGATTTTTCTGCTGCAATTGTAAAATCTATGGATGAATAATTAAAATTGGATGAATCTGCAACTGATGTTGCATAATTTGTTTTAATAATAGAAGAATTTTCTGGACCTGACCGTTCAATAAAAACAGGTTTCTCAAAAAGTAATTTGTAACCAAATAAGGTTAATGTGCCACCCAACATGGCAATTGCTAAAAAACTGATATTTTTTCTCATACTATTTTTGATTTTTGATACACCAAATATACAATTTTAACATTTTCGGAAAATCTGTTTAACTTGTTTTTAACTGATTTTAACCGTGTTTTAACAAAGAATTTTTACACGTTAAATCGCTATCTTTGTGCCATGAATGTTACTTTTTTCAAATATCAAGGAACAGGAAACGATTTTGTGATGATTGATAACAGAACAAAAATCTTTCCAAAACAAAAAACTGACATAATTTCACACATTTGTGACAGGCATTTTGGCATTGGTGC
>DAIUBY010000099.1:0-3228 GCA_036846425.1 Polaribacter sp. | reverse complement strand
GGAAGTAATGTGAATTTTGTACAACAAATTGATGACAAAACTTTCAAAGTAAGAACCTATGAAAAAGGTGTTGAAAACGAAACATTGGCTTGTGGAACAGGCGTAACTGCTGTTGCAATTGCCATGCACAAATTGCAAAAAACGCATCATAATTCAATTATTTTACCAGTTGAAGGAGGCATTTTAGTAGTGTCATTTGAAGCAAAAAATGGCGTTTATAAAAATGTTTTTTTAAAAGGTCCTGCAAAACTTGTCTTTCAGGGAAATATGTCAATTTGATGAAAACACTTCAAGGAAATTTTGTGAAACTGAGAGCTTTAGAGCCTGAAGATTTGGAATTTTTATTTCAAATTGAAAACAACGAAATTTTTTGGGAGGTGAGTCATACACAAACGCCATTTTCAAAATATGTATTGAAAAATTACCTTGATAATGCGCATTTGGATATTTATGAAACCAAACAATTGCGTTTGATTATTGAAGAAGTTTCTTCGGAAAAAAAAGTTGGAATGATTGATTTGTTCGATTTTAATCCTCAACACAAAAGAGCTGGAATTGGTATTTTAATTCATCCTGATTTTCAGCAAAAAGGGTTTGCGTCAGAAGCTTTATCGTTATTGATTCGATATTCATTTTCGCATTTGCAATTGTATCAATTGTATGCAAATATTTTGACTGATAATGAAAAAAGTTTGCTGCTTTTCAATAAACATGGTTTCAAAAAAGTAGGTATCAAAAAAGATTGGATTTTTTCTGATGGAAAAATGAAAGATGAAATTTTATTTCAACTGATAAAAGAGTAATTTCGTAACTTCAAACTTAATATTTAGTCACTTTGGCAAAAAAGAAAAAGGCAATAATTGCAGGAATCATTTTGTTTTTCTTAGGTTTTACTGGAATTTATTTATATTCAAAAATATTTCTAAATAATGTTCAAAAACCAGGAGTTGTATTCATAAATTCTAGTGATGATTTTGAAAAATTATCCCAAAAAATAGCTCCCTTTTTGATTGATTTGGATGATTTTATGTGGGTTTCACAGCTGAAAAAATTCAAAAAAGTGAGACCTGGAAAATACAGCATCAACCAAAATATGTCCACAAACGATTTGGTTAATATGTTTAGAGGCGGAAGACAAACTGCTGTTAATCTATTATTTAACAATCAAGATACATTAGAAAAATTAGCTGGAAGAATTGCTGCACAAATTGAAGCTGATTCCATTTCTTTACTTACTGCTTTTACCGATGAAAAATTTTTATCAGAAAATAATTTTGATAAAAAATCTGTTTTAGGCATGTTTATTCCAAACAGTTATCAATTTTATTGGAATACATCAGCCGAAAAATTTAGAGATAAAATGCTGTTAGAATATCAAAAATTTTGGAATCAAAACAGACTTCAGAAAGCAAAAAAGCTGAATTTATCTACAAAAGAAGTAATAACTTTGGCTTCTATTGTTCAAAAAGAAACTGTTCAAAATAGTGAAAGACCAATAGTTGCAGGGTTGTATTTGAATCGATTGCAAAATAATTGGCCTCTGCAAGCAGATCCAACTGTTATTTATTCAATTCGTGAAATAAAAGGTCAAGATTATATTGTAAAAAGAGTTTTATCTGCTGATTTGCAAATAAATTCGGCTTACAATACCTACAAAAATTTGGGTTTACCTCCAAGTTTAATTGCTATGCCTGATGTTTCTTCAATAGATGCTGTTTTAAATGCTGAAAAACATGATTATTTTTATATGTGCGCAAGTATTGATAAAATAGGCTTTCACGAATTTGCAAAAACGTTGGCTCAACACAACAGAAATGCAGAAAAATATCAAAATTGGCTAAACAAACAAGGAATAAATCGATAAATTGTTAAAAAAGTTAACAAAAATAATTCCTAAATTTTTGTTGTATTCGCAAAAAGAAACGTTGTAGTTGTTGTAAATTATAAATAAAAGTAGGGTAAAATCATATAATTTATAAAACGAATTATATTAATGTGCTGATTTTCAATTGTTATTGATTTATGTTGTAAATTTGCCTCGCAAAACAGAAAGAATCATTAATGATCAAAAAGTTTTTATTTTATAGTGCAATCCTTTTTTTATTCGTTGGCGCAAATACTAGCAACAACAAAATCGAAGAAACAGACGCTGCATTTCTTCGTGAAGTATCCAAATTAAACATTCCATATTTACAAAATAACTTTGTTGCTTTTAAAGAAGCTTTAGCTTATAAAGAGTCAAGAGGCAATTATACCATCGTTAATACCTTAGGATATTTAGGAAAATACCAATTTGGCAGAAATACATTAGGGCGAATTAGAATTTACAATACCCGTGATTTTTTACAAAATCCTGAATTACAAGAAGATGCATTCATTGCATTGTGTGAAATCAACAAATGGATTTTACGAAAAGAAATAAAACGTTACTCAGGAAAAACTATTAGTGGAATTGAAATTACTGAATCTGGAATGTTGGCTGCTGCACATTTAGCAGGTGCAGGAAATGTAAAAAAATTCCTAAGAAGCAATGGAACTTATTGTTTTTCAGATGCTTATGGATCAACTATCAAAATGTATTTGAGGAAATTTTCAGGATATGATGTTTCTTTTATACAACCTAACAAAAACGCAGAAATCTAGTTTTTATTTTTGAATAATAAAAATAGTTGGTCTTTTGTGTAAATCAATTGTTTGATTTTTCCACTCTTTTATGCTCAGTGTTTTTATAAATTCTGATGATAATGTAATATCAGCAGCCACACAAAGCTGTGTATTTTGCGCTAAGGTTGACAACAATTCTGAAAACATTTTCTGATTTCTATAAGGAGTTTCAATAAAAATTTGAGATTGATTTTTATCATTTGATAGTTTTTCAAGCTCTTTAATTGCAGCTTTTCTCTCGTTATTATCAATTGGCAGATAGCCATTAAAAGCGAAATTTTGACCATTAAATCCTGAACTCATCATCGCTAATAAAATAGATGATGGTCCAACCAAAGGAACAACTTGCACATTTTTTTGGTGTGCCAATTTTACAATTGTTGCTCCAGGATCAGCAATAGCTGGAACTCCAGCCTCAGAAAGCAAACCCACATTTATTCCTTGAAGACAAACATCCAAGTATTTTTTAGTTTCAGATTCTTGCACAAATTTATCCAATAAAGAAATGTGAAGTGAAGGTTGTTTTTTTTCAGGACAAATTTGTTTGATGAATTTTCTGGCAGA
>DAIUBY010000098.1:0-6929 GCA_036846425.1 Polaribacter sp. | reverse complement strand
ACCATTGACATCTTTAACATTTTTAAAAATTGTTTTTGTAAAATCATTCATTTTAGCATTTTTTGAAACATTATTATTGATGGAATCAATCATTTTTTCAGAAATTGGCTTCATAGAAAATTTGTACGTAATTTTTCCTGAAATGTTTTGAGAATAACAACTAAGTACTAAAAAGAAACATATTGAAACAAATATGACATTGTGTAAAAACTTATTATTTTTCATGATTTATTAGGTTTTTTTTATTGGGTTTTTTATTATGAAACTACTGTTTCAACATTTTTCTTCTCTCATAATATAATTTTTTAACTATTGAATCATATTCTTGTTGAGTTACTTTTTGTCCTATGTTAGGCTTTTCAATAATTTTTTTCTTTGTGGGTTGAATGCTAATTTTTGTTGCATTGATTAGCAAATTATCTTCTTGTAATTCTAATATCAAACCTGGTAAACCATTATAATCTTTTGGTCCAAAATTGTAAGGGATTTGTGTTGTGTACCAAGCAGTTACAGCTCTTTGCATTTTTCCATTTCTACCTTCTACATGTTTTATAGTAGTGGCTTTATAACAAAAATAATTACCTATTTTTTTGGTTTCTTGTGTCAATTTCCACTCAAAAGGTGGAATACTAATTAAAAAATCTTCTCCTATATATAATATCTGATTTATTATTAATTTCTTCGGTTTATTAGTGTAAAAGACACCTTTCCCAACTTTTGATTCAGCAAAGTTGCGGCTTCTATTTCCGTCATCCATAGTTTGCTGTTTCTCAAAAAAAGATTCATCTTTATTAAAAACCAATTGATACAACACTTTGGGTTGATTCTTAAAAATTCCTCTCAAAGTGGCTTTTTGTGTTTCAGAAATGGTATCACTTTTTAATATACTTTCATAATCAATGGGAATGATTTCTGCTTCATATATGATTTCTCCACTTTGGGAAAAAATGGTAAAGTTTGTAATAGAGTAACAAAACAAAATACTCAAAAAATATTTTTTCATTTTTTTATTTTTTTAAAATATAGCTGCAATACAATTGATTATTTCTAATCAAAATTTATTTTTGAAAAACACTAGAAAGAAGTTGGGAAATTTTTTTGTAAAAAGTTCTTTATAGGAGGATTTCAGTTTCATAGCAGTTTGAAAATTAGCTAGGTTTCAAACAGATACCTAAATGTAGAAAAAAGAAACAGATTTTGTATGTTTTTTTTATCTTATTTTTGAGTTGTTTTCAATCATAAATTTAAAAAAAGGTATGATTTTTGATTGTAGGAAATTTTAATTTTCAATCATCTATTTTTAATAAATGTTAAAACAAGTATTCCTTTTCTTAGTGTTCCTTTTTGTTGGTGCGCATACATTTTCTCAAACTGTAACTGTTATAAACAAAGAAACAAATGAGCGTTTAGAACAAGTTACCATTTTTGATCAAAAAACTAAAAACTACTTAACAACTAATGAAAAAGGACAAGCAGATATTACTATTTTTAAAAATGCTGAACAATTAGAAGTGCGTTTTTTAGGATTCAAAACAAAACTTAAAACGTATACTGAAATTAAAAATAATAAATTTATTATTCAGCTTGAACCAAGTGTTTTAAGCATGGACGAAATTGTGATTTCTGCTTCAAAATGGAAACAAAAAAAATCAGAACTTGCCACAAAAGTAACTGTTGTTTCCAGTAAAGAAATTCAATTATTAAATCCACAAACGGCTGCAGATTTACTCACAATTTCTGGAAAAGTATTTGTTCAAAAAAGTCAACAAGGAGGAGGAAGCCCTATGATTAGGGGCTTTGCAACCAACAGACTTTTATATACCATTGATGGAGTTCGAATGAACAATGCTATTTTTAGAGCTGGAAATATTCAAAATGTAATTTCTTTAGACCCGTTTTCAATCGAAAAAACGGAAATTGTTTTTGGACCAGGTTCTGTAATTTATGGAAGTGATGCTATTGGCGCTGTTATGAGTTTTAAAACGCTCACTCCACGTGTATCTTTTGATGATAAAACTTTAATTAACGGAAATGCCTTTACGAGATTTTCATCTGCAAATGGAGAAAAAACTGTTCATGCTGATGTGAATGTAGGCTTCAAAAAATGGGCATTCGTAACGAGTATTAGCCACAATAATTATGGAGATTTATTAATGGGAAGCAATGGTCCTAATGAATATTTAAGAAATTTTTATGTAGAAAGACAAAACAATCAAGATGTGGTGATTGAAAATAGCAATCCAAAAAACCAAGTCCCAAATGGATTTAAACAAACAAATTTGATGCAAAAAGTCCGTCTTAAACCTGATGAAAATTGGAATTTTGAATACGGATTTCACTTTTCAGAAACATCAAGTTTTGATAGATATGACAGACATTTGATTACCAGAAATGGAAATCCACGTTATGGAGAATGGAAATATGGCCCACAAAAATGGTTGATGAATAATCTTGAAATACGAAAAAAAACAAAACATTCTTTTTTTGACGAAGTAAGTTTGAGACTTACACATCAAAATTTTGAAGAAAGTAGAATTAGCAGAGATTTCAGCGCAACTCAAAGAGAAACAAGAACTGAAAAAGTAGTTGCGTATTCAACCAATTTAGATTTTTCAAAAGTTTTAAGTACAAGAAACAAATTAATTTATGGATCTGAATATGTGTTTAATGAGGTGACTTCAACAGGAATAAACACAAATATTAGTACAAATTTCTCACAAAAAGGACCAAGCAGATATCCAAATTCAACATGGTCTTCATTGGGTTTTTATATTTCCAATCAAACAGATTTTGATTCTAAATGGACATTGCAAACAGGTTTGCGTTATAACTTTTATACACTTGATGCCGTTTTTGATACTACTTTTTATCCATTTCCATTCACAGAAGCCAAGATTGATGATGCAGCTTTTTCTGGGAGTGTAGGTTTGGTTTATAGACCTGACAAAAGTTGGTTGTTTAGTACAAATATTTCTTCTGCTTTTCGTTCGCCAAATGTGGATGATGTTGGAAAAGTTTTTGATTCTGAACCTGGAATTGTGGTTGTTCCAAATCCAAATTTAAAAGCTGAATATTCTTACAATACTGATATTTCAATTGCAAAAACCTTTGGTGATTTTCTAAAAATTGAACTTACAGGTTTTTATACTCTATTAAATAACGCTTTGGTTCGCAGAGATTTCACCTTGAATGGACTTACTCAAATTATGTATGATGGCGAATTGAGTAATGTGCAAGCAATTCAAAATGCTGCTTCAGCAAATGTGTATGGATATCAAACAAGTTTTGAAATTGATCTTGGAAAAGGCGTTGGATTTTCGTCAGATTTCAACTATCAAAAAGGAGAAGAAGAATTGGATAATGGCGAAAAAAGTCCATTAAGACATGCAACTCCTTGGTTTGGAAGTACACGTATTACTTATTCTTTGAATAAATTGAAAGCACAATTTTACGCAAATTATAGTGGTGAAGTTGCTTTCAAAAACATGCCAGAAACTGAAATTGCAAAACCTTATATGTATGCAATTGACCAAAATGGCAATCCTTATTCGCCTTCATGGTTTGTCTTAAATATCAAAACATCGTATAAATTTAAAGAAAACTTACTATTCTCCTCAGGAATTGAAAACTTAACAGACGTTCGTTACAGACCTTACAGCTCAGGAATTGTTTCGCCAGGAAGAAATTTTGTGGTTTCTTTAAAAGCAACTATTTAACCTAAATTTTTCGTTCCACAACGTAGTCAATCATTGTTTTTAAGGAATTTTTGTATGCAGAATCAGGGAATTGCTCTAAAATAGCGAGTGCTTTATTTTTATACTCATTCATTTTAGAAGTGGTATATTCAATTCCTCCATGATTTTTTACAAAAGAAATCACTTCTTTTACACGAACTTTATCTCGATTGTATTTTTTTACAGAATTGATAATCCAGGCTTTTTCTTTTGCAGAACAATTATTAAGCGTATAAATTAAAGGCAACGTCATTTTTTGCTCTTTGATATCAATACCTGTTGGTTTTCCAATTTTTTCTTCAGAATAATCAAACAAATCGTCTTTTATTTGAAAAGCAATGCCAATATATTCGCCAAATTTTCGCATTTGCTGCACAGTTTCTTCATTTGCACCTACTGAAGCTGCTCCAATTCCACAACAGGCAGCAATTAAAGTGGCTGTTTTTTGACGAATGATATCAAAATAAATTTCTTCGGAAATATCTAATTTTCTGGCTTTTTCAATTTGTAATAATTCGCCTTCACTCATTTCACGAACAGCGATTGAGATCAATTTCAACAAATCAAAATCGCCATTATCAATAGAAAGTAATAATCCTTTTGACAATAAAAAATCACCAACCAACACTGCAATTTTATTTTTCCAAAGTGCATTTATCGAGAAAAAACCACGTCTCCTATTGCTATCATCAACCACATCATCATGTACCAAAGTAGCTGTATGAATCAATTCCACTACAGATGCTCCTCTGTAAGTTCTTTCATCAAAACCACCATCAGAAACCATTTTTGCTACCAAAAAAATAAACATAGGTCGCATTTGTTTTCCTTTTCTGCGAATAATATAATACGTTATTCTGTTTAAAAGTGGCACATTGGATTGCATAGAATCTTTGAATTTTTTTTCAAAGAGTTCCATTTCCTTTTTGATGGGAAGCTTTATGAGTTCTACTGGTTTCATTTATGGTGAACTAGTTTCAGTATCGAGAACAAAAATACTGAATATATTTAAGATGTAAATGAAATCAATTTTATGGATATTGTAAAAATGCGTTAAGATTTATTCGCCAATTGTCCACAAGCAGCATCAATATCTTTGCCTCTACTTCTTCGAACATTTACAGTGATGTCATGCATTTCTAAATTAGAAATGTAATTGTTGATAGCACTAGAACTTGCTTGCTGAAATTGCCCATCATCAATTGGATTGTATTCAATTAAATTTACTTTGCAAGGCACATATTTACAGAAATCAATCAATGCTTTTACATCCTCATTTCTGTCATTTATTCCTTCCCAAACTACATATTCATAGGTTATTTTTCGCTTGGTTTTTTCATACCAATATTCCAAAGATTCACGCAAATCAGAAAGCGGAAAATGCTCGTTAAAAGGCATGATGGAGGTTCTAACTTCTTCAATTGCAGAATGTAAGGAAACAGCTAAATTGAATTTTACGGCATCATCAGCCATTTTTTTTATCATTTTTGGAACTCCAGATGTGGAAACTGTAATTCGTTTTGAAGACATTCCCAAACCTTCAGGAGAGGTAATTTTTTCAATTGCTTTGATGACATTATTGTAATTCATCAAAGGCTCTCCCATTCCCATAAAGACAATATTGGTTAGTTTTTTTTGATGATATAATTGACTTTGTTGGTCAATGATAACTACTTGATCATAAATTTCATCAGGATTCAAATTGCGCATTCTTTTTAAACGAGCAGTTGCACAAAATTTGCAATCTAAACTACAACCCACTTGACTGGAAACACAGGCTGTTGTTCTTTTTTTTGTCGGAATTAACACTGATTCAACCACCAAACCATCATGCAATTTAATGCCATTTTTGATAGTTCCATCTGCACTTTTTTGCATGGAGTCTACTTTGATATGATTGATTACAAAGTGTTTTTCTAACATTTCTCTGGTTTGTTTAGAAATGTTGGACATGTCTTCAAAAGAATGTAAAGACTTATTCCAAAGCCACTCATAGACTTGATTTCCACGAAAAGCTTTGTCGCCATTTTTCTGAAAAAAATCGCGTAATTGTTCTTTGGTTAAGGCTCTTATATCTTTTTTATCAGTTTTCATCTGTTTACAAAAATATGGATAAAAAAACTGGTACTTGATAGCACCAGTTTTTAAATTTTAAATTTGAATTTTGAATCTTTATATAATCAACATGGCATCACCATATGAATAGAATCTGTATTTTTCTTTCACAGCTTCTTTGTAAGCTTTAATTAAAAAATCATATCCTGCAAATGCTGCAGTCATCATCATTAATGTTGATTTTGGTGTGTGAAAATTCGTAACCATTGCATTTGCTATGCTAAAATCATGAGGAGGAAAAATAAATTTATTTGTCCAACCTTCATACGGATTTAACAATTGATTTGCTGATACTGAAGATTCTACAGTTCTCATCACAGTAGTTCCAACAGCACAAATTCTTCTTTTTTCTTTTTTAGCTTGATTTATTTTTTGAGCTGTACTTGCTGGAATAATGATTTGCTCAGAATCCATTTTGTGCTTGGATAAATCTTCTACTTCTACTGGACTGAAAGTTCCCAAACCAACATGCAACGTCATTTCTGCGAATTCAATTCCTTTGATTTCTAGACGTTTCATCAAATGTTTTGAAAAATGCAAACCTGCTGTTGGTGCAGCAACTGCGCCTTCGTGTTTTGCATAAATGGTTTGATAACGTTCTTCATCTTCAGGGCGCAATTCTCTGTTGATGTATTTTGGAAGTGGTGTTTCGCCCAATTCAATCAGTTTTTCTCTAAAAGCTTCATAACTTCCGTCGAATAAAAAACGTAACGTTCTTCCTCTTGATGTTGTATTGTCAATTACTTCCGCAACTAAACTATCATCATCACCAAAAAATAATTTATTCCCAATTCTGATTTTTCTTGCAGGATCCACTAAAACATCCCAAAGTCTATTTTCAGCATTCAATTCTCTCAACAAAAAAACTTCGATTTTTGCGCCTGTTTTTTCTTTGTTTCCATACATTCTTGCTGGAAAAACTTTGGTATTATTTAACATCAAAACATCACCTTCATCAAAGTAATCAATAATGTCTTTAAATAATTTATGCTCAATAGTTTGTGTTTTTCTATTTAACACCATTAAACGAGATTCGTCTCTATGTTCAGAAGGATATTCTGCTAATAATTCATCAGGTAA
>DAIUBY010000097.1:0-7006 GCA_036846425.1 Polaribacter sp. | reverse complement strand
CAGGATCTAACGGATTTTGTTTTGAATCTGGCAATCCAACAAGTTTTCATATTGTTACGACACTTCAAGCAGGCACAAATTCAATCAAATTTGAACAAGCTGTTATTGATAAAATAGAAGTCGTTTCTGTTGAAAATGCAACACTGAATTTGACAGATAATTTGCTAGAAAAAAGAGTAGAAGCGTATTTGGAAAAAACTATTATTTCTAAAAATGAAACACTTCGTTTGATTGTTAGAAACAACGAATTGGAAGCAAATCAATCTGTAGAATTATCAATTTTTGATATTACTGGAAAACTTTTATTGAAGAAAAACTGCGACGTAAATGACATTTCAGCTCCAGCAAATCGTTTAGGAAGTGGAATGAAAATTGTCACCGCAAAAATCGGAAACTCATTGATTGTAAAAAAGTTGATTGTGGAGTAGTAACGTACATTAAGATTAGGAATTTATATTACATTGAGAAATAAAATTGAGGTGCAACAAATCAAAACAGCCTTAAATGGTTTCAACTAACATAACAATTGATGAAAATTGGGATGTAATATTTTAATTATTCTAACCAACTAAGAATGATTAAGCATGAGAGCTATTGGTTGAAATTTGATTAGTTAACTGAAAATAAAATCTACATTATTTTACCTTTCTAATTCCTTTTGTAGCTTCTTTGGATACTGAAAAATGACCAATGGAAGGCAATCCATCTGATTTTAAAATTCTTAATTTAATTTTCTCTGCTTCAAATTCATTGGGAAGTTGAATGATTTTAGTTGCACCAATCAAATCGCCTGTATAAAATGTATCCCAAGAACCATTTAAAAAATAACTCAATTCGTATTCTTTAATTTTAAAACTACGGATTTTTGAGAAATTATCTCCTAAATCTTTCATCTCAGCTTTTTCAAATAAAACGATTCTATCAAATGTGATTTTTTTATCAAAAGTAATCGTCAAATCGGCCACAGAATCTTTTGAAATCCAATAGGTTTCCAAACTAAAATCATTTGCATTTTTCGCAGGAAACTTTTCTTGTTCACTACTCGCTTCAATTTTTTGTTGAAAAGTAAGATTGATTGGTCCTGAAGGGAGTTTTGTTTTTCCACCTCTAATCCCTAGTTTGTCTGCCAATTCTAAAATCCTATTTTTTTCATTGGTTCTAATTTTCCCAGTCAAATCAGGAGGAACATTAATAATCATAATATTATTGTTTGCAGTTCCCCAATAAAAAAGTTCAATCAATTCATCCAAAGGTCTTGCTGCCAAAACTTTTTTCTTCTGAAACCAATTCCAACGATCTGACAAACAAATGGTATGTTCGAAAGGAAGATAATACAATTCATTGTCAAACGTATAATATTTTGGATCATCCCATCTTGCCAAATCAGGATCTTTTATTCTAAAATCAATGGGAAAATACCTGATTGGATCGCCATTTACATAGTCTTTTGGTTCTCTAATTGCATTGATTTTCTCTGGTTTTCCTATGGAATGATTTACGGTAATCAAGCAATTTGGTTGCATCGCTTTTACATATTTATAAATATCAGGAATGCCCCAGTCAGCCTCTTTTTTACTCCAACCACCATCAAACCACAATTCAGAAATCTCACCATAATTGGTCATCAATTCTGTTAATTGATTTTTCATATAAAGATTATACTTTTCATGGTCTTTATAAGTAGGTTCATGTCTGTCCCACAACGAATAATAAAGCCCTAATTTGATGCCATATTTTTTACATGCTTTTGCAACACTTGCCACAACATCTGTTTTTACAGGTGAAGATGCCACATCATAATCCGTATATTTACTATCCCAAAGGCAAAAACCATCATGGTGTTTTGTAATCAAAATCACATATCTAAAACCTGCTTCTTTAGCAACTTTTACCCATTGATCACAATCTAAATCTGTAGGATTGTAGGATGATGCAGGCAAATTTCCTTTTGACCATTCAATTTCATTGAACGTATTGATGCCAAAATGGATGAACATTCCATAACCTCTTTCAATTTGAGCAAGTTGATTTTTAGACAATTCTTTACTTGGCATTTGCGAATACACAAAAATGCCTGAAAATAAAGCTAGCAAAGTAAAGATAGACTTCATAAAAAGTGGTTTTAATTTTTTAATTTTCCCAAAAATGGAACTATCTATTTTGGTTGAAAACAACTCACCATTCAACCTTTTGGGAGTCATTTAATTTTCAAAAATATGAACCATAAAGAAACATAGTTTTAAAAGAAGCTTTTAAGACGTTTCACTAAGTTTTAGAACATCATAGCTCTGTGAAACCCAATTTTTGGGTTATGTTTCTCTTTTTTCTATCTTTCTATGTGGTTATAAAATAATATGTTTTTTAAAATTATTGTTGTTCATATTTCATCCAAAGTGTTCATCTATTGATTGATTTCAGATTTATTCTAAAATAATTTTCTGAGTAAAATTTCCTTTCTCATGTTTTAATTTCACAAAATAAACTCCTGATGCAAGTTTTGGCAATGACAATTCATTGCTATTGTTTGCCTCAAAATTAGCACTTATCACTTGTTTTCCAAGAATGTTAAACAACTGAATGTTCGCTTTTCCTGAGGTTAAACCAACGATTTTCAATGTTGAATTTGCTGTTTTATAGATACTTATGTTTTGTAAATCAAAAGTTTCTGTACTTAATACACCACTACTTTTGGTATGTAAAAAGAAACGACCTGTAGTGTTTGTACTTTCTGCTAGGGTTATTTTATAACTACTATTTGTTTCGTCCAAACGAGTTACTGTATTGGTTTGTTTGTCTTCCAAAAACACAAAAATTCCCTCTGGCAAATGAGTTGCATTTACCGAAAAAGTAAGTTCTTTTGCACCAGATTTGATGCCAATTGGCACTACCATTGTTTCAAAATCTGAATTTGGAAGTGCTTGTTTTATAAATGGAATTCCTTCGTTTTGTGATAGTAAATGTGTGTAAATATGAAAATCAGATGAAATTCCGTCAAACAAACCAATATCAAAACGAGGGTCTAAACCTTTAGTTTTTCCAGCTTCATAATTGAGTTCAGTTTCTTTGGTTATTATTCCATCAGAAGCACGAAGTTTGATAGAAAGATTGTTTTCAGTTGCTGATTTATAAAACAACACATTGTTTTGATGGCTCAGCATGTCTGATGTTACACTTACATTCGTGCTAGAGTTTGCATTCACAAAAAACGCTTGTCCTGGACTTACAAAACCAGCATTTAACACATCATAATTCTCTGTTTCTGCATTCCAAACATATAGTGCTTCATGCGTATCTTTTAATGCTGCAGTATTTGCAAGTAAAAAAGCACTTACATCTAAATGAGAAGTTGAAGGATTTCCTATCAAATTCCAACTAGAAGAACCTGTTCCTGTACCAACAGTAATTGCGATACTTTTTGGAAAAGTTGTCATAGTTCCTCCAAAAACATACATTCCTTTGCTGACTTTTTTAATGGCAAATCCTCTTCCGTTTGCAATAGTATTATTTGTTCCTGTAAAATAATTCCAAGGACCTGTTGTAGCATCAGGTATATTATTTTGATACGTAGCAATACCTCTATTTGAGTTTTGACCAAAAGCAACTGCAGCAGCTGCAATCCAGCTATTATTCATGGGGATATTCACATTATTTATTGGAAGTGATATCAAATGCCATTTATCATCTGGAAGATCAACAAAATATGAAATTCCATTTGTTACAAGACCTGAAGTCATAAAAGAAGCACCTGAATCAACAAACAATCTTTTCGTAGTAATATCAGAGGTTAGCGTTGGATAATTTGTGAGACCTCTTGGAATAAAAACGGCATCTGTAGTTGAAGGGACAACACCACCAACCCAATTTGAAGCTGTATTCCAATTGGTACTTGTGCTACCATCCCAAGTTTTATCAGTATTTACAGTAACTTTCACATTGTCTATTCTCAAAGGGGCGTTTCCTGTTAATTTATCAAAAAAGAGCCTTGCTCTAAAAACATTAGCTGGAGTTGTAAATGTGAAACTTGCATTGAACCAAACATTAGGAACAGTATTGTTCAAAACAACAGAACCAATAGTGGTTGTGCTAAGTAAATCTCTATAAACACGAGCAGTTAAACCATAAGCTCCTGTTCCGCTAACCCATTTATAATCAAAACTCACAGTATAACTTACTCCAGGATAAACCTCTATTGTTTGAGCCAATGTTCCTGCATCATTATTGATACTTCCAACAGGTTTTTTTCTTACAATATCTGGAGATGCGTTTCTATTTACAATAGTTAGGTTGTCAGTATCAGTTAATACTTGACTATTTGTACCAACCCAGGCTTTTAAATCATCTGTTTTGAAATCACCATTTGTAGCTAAATTGTGTGTAAAGTTTGGATTACTTTGATAATATATATCAATATTATTAGCTGCATTTACAGTTATTTCTGGTATAGAAGGTGTTGAACTGAAGTTTTTAAAATATGTACCAACATTTGTTAGATTATTATTTTCATCATAATAATCAGCAATAATAGTATTATCAGGAGTATTTGGTTCAAACCAAGCATACCTTTCCACGTAATTTAAAGATTCTAAATATGGTAATGCCAATTGCATGAAAGCAAGATTAATTGCATTACCTCTTGCTGGATTGGCGTTAAATTCAGTAATCCAAATAGGTTTTTTATACCTATTATAAACATTTGTTAAATAGCTTTTAAAACGGTTGAAAACTTGTTCAGCTGTTGGATTTGTATTTACAGTTGGATTAGAACCCCAATCATACCAATGAATAGCAATGACATCAATTCTGATATCTTGAGCAGTGGCTCTGTCATAAAATCTTTGCAACCAACCAGAAGGTGCTTCTTCTCTTCCTCCTGGAGAAACAATTCGCAATCCAGTTTTCATTAAATTTTTATGATATCCAATTGCAACATCTTCTTGACATAAATCACGATATTGACCTGATTGACCACCACAATCATCAGGTTCATTAAAGCTCATGACATGAGTAACTTTATTATGTTGTCTATACCCTAAGACATCATCATCACTATCTGCACCTGTCACTCCCCAAGTCATTGGGGCATATTCAGTTTCTAAATCTAAAGGTAAGTTTCTGTTCCAATTATATAACCAACCATTATCTAGATTTGAATTATTTTTTGAAGAACTTTTCCCAATTCCTTTTTTTGTAACCCAGTTCCAAGGAATTACTCTTACGAAAGAAATGTTGTTTAATAGATGAACAGGCAATTCGTTAACTATCAAATCTTGTTCAGACGCAATGTAGTTTTTACTTTTTCCTGTGCCATCTTCATCATCAGCAACTGTTAGCATAAATCCTCTTTTTAGGACAAATGATTCAGATTTGTTATTGAGATTGGTAATGGCACTGCCACTATGAATGGTATTGATGGCTAAAGAAACTGAGGTTCCAGTAGTATTTTTCCTATCGTATAAAGTCACAGGACTTGTGCTTGCCACATGACTTCTAATGATTGTGCCACCAAAATAGTAATTATCCAAACGCAAGTTTGTAGGGAATGAAGCTGCAACACTATTTACTTTGAATTGACCAATATTGGTGCTTTGAATTACAGTAGGCGCAATTAATTTCGTACGAACCCAACCAATTCCAGAATTCAAGTTGATTTGAGTAAGTGTTGTTCTCAATGCATCTGCAAGCTCTAAATTTAAATAACCACTTTCATTGATGGTCAATGATCCTCCTCTGATAGCATTTACAGTAATTGTAGCATTTGTGATGGTCAATGAACCTGTTGTGCCTAAATTGATTTCGCCTACACCAGTAATGGTTGTTGAAATATCCGAAACTATAATAGCACGATTGATGGCAGTTCCACTATTGATTGGATTACCTGTAGGAGCTAACCCTGTATTGCTATCAATCCAATTGGCTTCATTAAAAAAAAGATTGTCATTTGCAGCACCATTCCAAGTGTAGGTTTGACATGTTATAGAAGCTGAAAATGTGATAAAAAAGAGAATAAGTAAACGACTTTTCATAAGGTTTTTTTAAAAATTTGAAAAAATAATTAATAAAAAAACCACAGCAATTCACTGTGGTTTATTAAAACTACACTATTTCATTAAAACCCTGTTCCAGGTGCAGCAGGACTTTGTGCTTGCGCCTTTTTTGGATTTAAAATTAAGTAGGTTCCTAAGGCAGTCAACGCTGCATATTTTCCATAAGTTCCTATTTTTTTGATGGCCTCTTTACGAGTGATTTCTTCTGTATGTTGAGTTTGTTTTTTCATGATTTCGTTTCTTTTTAAGATTGCTAATTATTCTAAGATGATTTTTTTGTTGATACGTCCGTTTTCATTTTGCAATTGAACAATATAGATTCCAGTTGCTAATTTTGGCAACGAAATTTCAACAGCACCTTTTGATTGGAAATTTGAATTTAGTACTTGTTTTCCAGTAACATTATACATTTTGATGTTTGAGGTTGTTCCATTTTCCAAACCAACAACTCTTAAAGTTGCATTCGATGTTTTATAGATACTCACATTCTCTAAAGCTACATCTTCTGTACCTAAAACACCACTTGATTTTGTGTGTAAAAAGAAACGACCATTTCCGTCAATAGCATCTGCTAAGGTTACTTTATAAGAACTGTTTGCTTCGTCTAAACGAGTGATAGTGTTGTTTTCACGATCTTCTAAGAATACTTTAATACCTTCTGGTAAATTCATAGCTTCTGCAGAGAAAGTGATTTCTTGACCAGCAGCAGCTTTGATGCCTACAGGAACTACTAATGTTTCTACATTTTCATCTGATAATGATTGAATCGCTAATTTTTTAGCAGCATCTGACAATTGAGAAGTATACAAACTAAAGTTTGAAGCAACTCCTGTAAACATAGAAGCATCATAGCCATTGTCAAAACCATTGGTTCCTTCTGGTATATAGAATAATTCAGTTTTTGCGATTGTTGTACCAGCAGCAATACTTAAATTAACTTGAGTTTTAGTTGATTTTAAGAA
>DAIUBY010000096.1:0-7096 GCA_036846425.1 Polaribacter sp. | reverse complement strand
TCTGCTCATTATTACAATTTTAGCATTGTAAAGATAGGAACTTCTGTTGTAATTTTATAAGCCACACGAAAGGATTCGTGCGGGAGCGGGGTATTTTAAGGATTTTAAATTATATAGATAATCCAAATTGTAAAAGTTATTTATTAAAAATCGATTCAATATTTGGTTTAAAATAATTTGGTCCTTTTAAAACCTTGCCATCTTCTCTGAAAATTGGTTTACCATTTTCGCCCAATTTACTCATGTTACTTCGTTGAATTTCATTGAAAACTTCATCAATTTTTTCTTGCATTCCATGTTCTATAATGGTTCCACAAAGAATGTATAACATATCGCCCAAAGCATCTGCAACTTCTACCAAATCATTTTTGTTGGCAGCTTCTAAATATTCCTCATTTTCTTCACGCATCAATTTATAGCGCAATAATTTTCGGTCTTCTCCAATATCAGCAGTTGGTTTATTTTTGATTCCTAACTTAAAAGCTGCATGAAATTCGTGAACTGCGTTTATTTTATCTTTCATTTGTCTTGTTATTAATTATTGTTTTTATCTATAAATTTAAAAATTTAAGTTCCTTTTCTCATTCTTTTTGGCCCATACCATAACCAAAATCCTGTGATTGTAAAAGTCCCTAAAGCCAATGACATCAAAGTTGTATAAATTACTTTTAAAATATTACTTTCTATCCCAAAATAATTGTCTAAAATAGTTCCATCATGAATTTGTTCAATCAAATCAGAATGTCTTTTGCCTATTTGCAAAAGTGTTCCTGAACCACCATCTAATTGCACTTCCCAAAGATCTTTTTCAAAAATAAATTTGATAATTCCTTTGTTTTTTCTGATGTCAATTCTTTCAATTTGATTGTTGCTAATATCAACTCCGTGATTTTTTAAAAAATAGTTGGCATTTGTTTCCAAACTGTCTAAAGGCAACCAATTTTTAAATTCTGTTGATGTGCCATTCATTGTTATTGGAAGTAAAATTCCTGAACTATGTTTTTTCCAGCCTAAAAATAACCCAGAAACTGCAATAATAAAAAAGAAGAGAAATAAGGAAATTCCTAAAATCCTGTGAATTTTTCGAGAGTTTCGTATAAGTTTTGCTTGTTTTTTTCGGCTACTATTTTCTGACATTTAGAAATTTTTACTTGTTTTAAATTCCGATTTTTAATAAGGTAAAAATGATGAAATTTTATCAAATAGGCTCTTTACATTTAGATAAAATTTTAGAAAACTTTAGTATGATTTGGTTTTAAAGAGTATGTTTTAATACTTATTAAATTTGTAATTTTGCAAGTGAAAATTTTTAAAAAGATTTTCATCAAATCTCATTTAAAACTATGTTTTTAAACGCTTTTTTTTCAACAGGAAGAATCATTTTTATTATCTTTTTTGTAATTGCTTTTACTTCAGTTTTGGTTTGGAGTTATAAAAAAGACACCAAAAACCACGAACGTTATTATAAAAATGCTGGAAAAAAAGTGGCTATTTATGGCGGAATTATCATTGCTATTTTTGTGGCTTTGAGAATTTTATTTGGAAATTAAACAGGAATTCCCAATTTTCTCCAATTTTTCAAACGTTTCCAAGACAAGTGATGTCTTTGCGTGTAAATGAAAAAACAACTTACATCCAACAAAAAATAAAACAAACTGATGCCACTTGGCGGATTATGACTTGGTAAAAAATTAAACATTCCAAATGCGGTTGATGGCCATTTCCAACATCCAAAAGCAGTGCCTCCAATTTCTAAAATAGCTACTAAAATATACATTGAGTAGAAAAAAAGTCTGTCTTTTGGTCTTTTCCAAAGTAACAGAAAAACAAAGATTGTCATTAAAAATCCAAAGAAATCAGTAAAAAATACCAAATAAATAGTTGCAAAAATTGCAATAGCTATCGCAAATAATTCTTCAACTGCTTTTTTGTGTTTCCGAACAATAGATGCTTTGCTAAACATAAAAATTCTTCCATACAAAGCTGCATGTCCAATTGGCACATATAAAGGTACATTTTCCAATCTATACGTGTACATTCCTAGCAATCTCGAGAAAAAATATTCGCCAATAAAACCTAAAATAACAGCATAAATCATCAATTCTTTTACTCTTGGAATTGATCTAAAATACATTTTGAAAAATCCTGCAAACATCAATAAGTTAATCCAAATTTGAGAATTGGAAATGTGATTTGCAAAATACAAACTGTCAAAAAAAAGTACAAAAACAAAAAATACAAAGCGTCCAATTTCTCTGTTAAAAATGGAAATTATTTGCTTTAATTCTTCTTTTGGAACCGAAGTTATGAGCATGAATCATGGAATTTAAAACACGTTGAAGTGTGATCATTGACCATGCCAACTGCTTGCATAAAAGCATACATCACTGTTGAGCCTACAAATTTGAACCCTCGCTTTTTCAAATCTTTGGAAATTTTGTCTGAAATTTCGGTAGTTGCAGGAACTTCTTTGGGTTGATGAAAACAATTTACTATCGGTTTTCCATCAACAAAATTCCAGAAAAAATTGGAAAATGAGCCAAATTCTTTTTGAATTTCCATAAATAATTGGGCATTTGTTATCGCACTTTGAATCTTCAATCTGTTTCTAATAATACCTTCATTTTGCAGTAATTTTTGGTATTTTACCTCAGAATAATTCGCAATTTTTTGATAATCGAAATTGTCAAAAGCTTTTCTGAAATTTTCTCTTTTGTTTAAAATTGTCAACCAATTCAGGCCTGCTTGGAAAGTTTCAAGTAATAAAAATTCGAACAAAACAGCATCATCAAAGACAGGTTCTCCCCATACTTTGTCATGATATTCCTGATACAATTTACTGTCTGTAACCCAAAAACAACGATTTTTCATATTATTTTGCTTTGATTGGTTTGATTGCTGTTTGACGTTCATTTACATATTCAAAAAAATCATCTCCAAAAAAACCAGCTTCTTCCAACATGATTCTAATGTCTTTGTTCCATTCTTTGATAAAAACTGTGGTATTTAATTCAATGGCATACACCGTATTTTTATGCAAAGGATAATCACCTGTAAAAGGAACGCCATTTTGAGAATCCCACATGCCAATTGTAGTTCCTGCACTGTGTCCATAAGTTCCTAAAGGATGTGTGTAAATGGAAGGTCTTAATCTTTCATTTTTTCCTTGAGATAATGAATTTGCTAAAATTTCATTCCCAGTTTTTCCTGATTTCATGTTAGATGTTAAAATATCTTGCACACGATTTCCATCAGCAAAAGCAGCTTTCAAAAACGAAGGAACTTCGTTTTCGTCTTTTTTCAAAACGTAGGCATGTTGCTGACAATCAGTATTTAATCCAATATAAGTAATTCCAAAATCACAATGCAACAAATCACCTTCTTGAATTATTTCTTCGGCTTTTTGCTTGGAAAAAGATTCAATATGCGATTTTAATGGGTCATTTTTTCTTTGAATATCAATTGTGGGATGAAACCAAGTTTCCAAACCTAAATCTGTCACTTTTTGACGCATAAACCAAACCACATCTTCTGTGGTTGTAATGCCAGGTTTGATGACTTTTTCAGAAAAAGCTTCATCAATAATATCATGTGTGATTTTTACTAAATTTTTATACAAATCCATTTCTTTTTCAGTTCTGGTTTCAATCCAAGCAATTGCCAAATTTTCTGCAGACACAATTTTTGAGTGAAATTCTTGTGGTAAATTTTCCAACAATTCTTCATAATCTGTTTTTACCAAACCATCAGCCAACGCAAAATGGTTAGAAAAATTTAGTCCGATTTTCTTCGGATTTTTGTCTCTGATAATTGCCGTTAAAGCTTCCCATTGATTGGGTTGTTGCTCAACATTCCAAGCAGATTTGATGCTTTTTCCAATATCATATCTGGCAACAGCCAAACGTTCAAGAGTGTTTTTTTCTTTATTTCGATAAAAAACAATGATGGTTCTTCTTCTTGCATTTAGCCAAGTTGCAGGTAAAAATGTTTTTAAAACTGGATCTTCATTGTATTCTCTTGAAATCAACAACCACATATCAATTTCTGTTTCATCCATCAAAGTTGGTAACAAATTTGACAAGCGATCTTCCAAAAGTTCATCTTTTAAAATGGCTCTTTGTTTTTCTGATAAAACATCATATTTTGTTGATTCTGAAGTGTTTTGTTGACAAGAAAAAAACACAGAAACAAGAAGAATTAGAAAGCAATTTTTAAGCATGATATCTTTTTTAACGATTTAAAAATACTGTTAAAAGAATAGAAAACCAATTGAATTTGAAGTTTTTTTCGCAAATTTACAACACTGAAATCCTTTGAAAGATGAAAATTTTAAAATCACTTATTTTTCTAACACTAGTTACACTCGTTTTATGGGCTTGTAGTTCTGTGCCGATTTCAAAAAAAGCGATTGAAAAAGAGGAACCTGTTGTGATTGCAAATGATAGTTTGGAGTATGAAATTATCATTATTGATCCTGGATTCAACTATTTTTTAAACGCAGTTGCGCAACCTGTTGGTTATTATACGCAAAATTATATGGAAGCTCGCAACAAAGCTTGGGTGATAACTTGGAATTTTAGAGCGCAAAATCCATTGCAATACAATCCTAATATTTACGAAAACACGATTGATTATCAGCCAAATATTGATTATGGTTATGAAGTAAATTATAAATTATTCAATTATTTTTTGTTTGCGCAACAAAAATATAGAATGGATTTAGGTGGAGGTTTTACAAATATTAGGATTAACTAGTTTTCTTTTTGTATTTGATAAAACTGTAATCGAACTTGTTTTTTTCATCAGCCTTAAAATCTTCTCTTGAAATTTCTTCCCAAATAGTTAAATCGATTTTTGGAAAAAAAGCATCAGCATCAAATTCGTGATGCACCAAAGTGATGTCTAACATATCAACCAAATCATTTTCAAGAGCCTGTCTGTAAATTTGCTCTCCACCAACAATACAAATAACTTCTTCGTTTTCAGCGATTTGAATAGCATTTTCTAAACTTGAGGCCATCAAACAACCTTCTTGAAAATATTCAGGATTTCTACTCACAATAATCGTGGTTCTATTGGGTAAAGGTTTTCCAATAGATTCGTATGTTTTTCTGCCCATAATAATATGATGACCAGTTGTCAATTGCCTAAAACGTTTTAAATCAGCAGGTAAATGCCAAATTAAATCGTTGTTTTTTCCTAAAGCATTGTTTTGAGCAATGGCAGCAATGAGTGTAATCATAAATTATTTGATGGTTTTAATCTCAGTAAATTTTAGTTGTAATGGAATTGAAAATTCAACAGCAACTTCCTTTCCTGCTTTTAAGGCCGCTTTTTTGAGATGTAATTTTTCGAGTACTTTTTCTAATTCTACTAATTGTATTTTATTAAAATCTGATGTGTTTTCAATGACTAATCTCCCATCAAAAGTAGTTGATAAATTTATTGAAAGTGGTGATTTTGATTCAAAATGAACCAACTTTTTTGAATCGATATTGGTGATAAAATATTGTTGAAATTTTGCTTGAAAAACTAATAAATTATTTTTTTGAGAATTCTGAATTTCAATTTGAAAAAACACAGGAAATTCCTCAACATCAGTCAAAGGATATTTTTTTATATTCTCTTGAGCTATTATTAAAGAAGAAAATAATCCGAAAAAAAGTAAGAAAGTTATTCTCATGCTTCAAAAATAATGTAAAAGTGTTCAGATTTGACGTTTTTTATCATTTTTGACAAAAAAAATACTGCTTACGAAACCGTTTTAGGAGTAAAAGTGCTGAAAATCAGGAGGAAAATAATCTTTCAAAAATTAAAAATCCTACAATTTAACCTTTGATTTTTTTTGAATACTTGTATTTTTTAGCAAAGATTTTGTTGAACTCGCAAATCGAAACATTTAGAATGCATTAAAGTTTGTCATCACAAAGTTGTTATCTAATTTTACTCCATAATTTAAATAAAAAAATTATGGCAATTAAAAAACAATTTTTAAAAAGTAAACCAGTTTGTAAAGTAACTTTTTCCATACAAGCTGAAGACGCAGAAAATGTTGCATTGGTAGGAAGTTTTAATGAATGGGATGAAAAAGCAACTCCACTTAGTAAATTGAAAAACGGTACTTTTAAAGGTACAATAGATTTAGAATCAGGAACTTCATACGAATTTAGATACTTAGTTGATGGAAACTACGTAAATGATGAAGAAGCTGATAGCTATGTTTGGAGCGATTTTGCTGGAGCAGAAAACAGCGTATTGAGTTTGTAAAAATTACAAAGAGCTTTCAAAATTTTTGAAAGCTCTTTTTTTTATACTGCAACAATTCCTTTGATATGAGGATGAGGATTGTAGTTGAGTAATTCAAAATCTTCGAATGTAAAATCTTCGATATTTTTTATTGCTGGATTTATTTTCATGGTTGGTAAAGGTCTAATATCTCTTGACAATTGCAATTCCAATTGTTCAATATGATTGTTATAGATATGAGCGTCACCAAAAGTGTGAATAAATTCGCCAGCTTCAAAACCACAAACTTGTGCAATCATCATCGTAAATAATGCGTAAGAAGCAATATTAAAAGGAACTCCTAAAAATATATCAGCACTTCTTTGGTATAATTGGCAAGATAATTTTCCGTCAGCCACATAAAACTGAAAAAATGCATGACAAGGAGGCAATGCTACTTTTCCATTGGCAATATTTTCAGAAAAAGACTTGGAGGTATCTGGTAAAACTGAAGGATTCCAAGCAGAAACCAACATTCTTCTAGAATTTGGATTCTTTTGTAACGTTTCAATCACTTCTTTCAATTGATCAATTTCATCACTATTCCAATTTCGCCATTGATGACCGTAAACAGGACCTAAATCTCCATTTTCATTTGCCCATTCATTCCAAATTCGCACACCATTTTCTTGCAAATAATTGATATTGGTGTCTCCTTTTATAAACCATAGAAGTTCATAAATAATCGATTTTAAATGCAATTTTTTAGTAGTTACCATTGGAAAACCTTCACTCAAATCAAAACGCATTTGATACCCAAAAACACTTTTTGTTCCTGTTCCAGTTCTATCACCTTTTTCATTTCCGTTTT
>DAIUBY010000095.1:0-7192 GCA_036846425.1 Polaribacter sp. | reverse complement strand
ATTATTGATACTGATGGAACTGAAGCTGGTTTGTATCGCAAAATGCACATTCCAGATGATCCTCATTTTTACGAAAAATTCTACTTTACACCTGGAGATTTGGGTTTCAAATCAAATCAAACCAACAAAGGAAAAATTGGCGTGTTGATTTGCTGGGATCAATGGTATCCAGAAGCTGCAAGAATCACGGCTTTAAAAGGTGCTGAAGTGTTATTTTATCCAACTGCCATTGGTTGGCATCCTAAAGAAAAAGCGCAATATGGCGAAAATCAATATGGTGCTTGGATGAATGTAATGAAAGGACATGCAGTTGCCAATGGTGTTTATGTGGCAGCAGCCAACAGAATTGGATTGGAAAAAAATTTACCAAATACTGATGGATTGGAATTTTGGGGAGCTTCATTTATTGCAGGTCCTCAAGGAGAAATTCTAGCACAAGCTTCTCATGATAAAGAAGAAATATTGATTGCAGAAGTAGATTTAGATTTGCAAGAAAATGTTCGTCAGAATTGGCCATTTTTCAGAGATAGAAGAATTGATGCTTTTGGTGACATCACAAAAAGAGCCATAGATTGATGAGAAGATTTCCAGCAGAATGGGAAAATCAAGAAGGCATATTGCTTTGTTTTCCTCACAATGGCAATGATTGGCCAGGAAAATATGGCGCTATTCAATGGGCTTTTGTAGAATTTATCAAAAAAATTACAGCTGTTGAAATCGTTTTTTTAGTAGTTGCTGATAAAAAATTACAAGAAAAAGTTACTGAAATGCTAATGATGGCTCATGTGCCGTTAGAAAAAGTTTCATTTATCATTCATAAAACCAACAGAAGTTGGATGCGCGATTCAGGACCAATTATTGTTCAAAATGGATCAAAAAGAGAAGCCATCAATTTCAATTTTAATGGATGGGCAAAATATAAAAATTATCAGTTAGATAAATTTGTACCATCAAAAGTGGCAAATCATTTGAATATTCCTCTAATTCAGGCGACTTACAAAGGAAAACCTGTAATTTTGGAAGGTGGTGCTATTGATGTGAATGGCAAAGGAACTTTACTAACTTCTGAAGAATGTTTGTTACATCCTACAATTCAAGTGCGAAATCCCGGTTTTACCAAACAAGATTACGAAGCCATTTTTAAAGAATATTTAGGAATTACCAACGTCATTTGGTTGGGTGATGGAATTATTGGTGATGACACGCATGGTCATATTGATGATTTGTGCAGATTTGTCAATGAAAATACAATTATTACTGTTGTTGAAACGGATATCAAAAGTCCAAATTATGCTGCTTTACAAGATAATTTAGAAAGACTTCAAAAAGCAGTTTTGGAAGATGGTTCAAAACCAACAATTGTTTCGTTGCCAATGCCAAAAACTGTGGAATTTGATGGCTTGGTAATTCCTGCAAGTTATGCCAACTTTTTGATTATCAATAAAATAGTTTTAGTTCCAACTTTTAATGATATCAATGACAGAATTGCGCTAAACATTATTGCAGACTGTTTTCCTGACAGAGAAATTATCGGCATTAGCGCCATAGATTTGATTTGGGGTTTTGGAACCTTGCACTGTTTGAGTCAACAAATTCCGAGTTGATTTTATACAAACACTATTTTAATAAAATGAAAAAATCCTGCATTAGCAGGATTTTTATTTTATAAATAAACCTCAATAACTTTCGAGTTTTTTTCAGGAAGGATTTGTAGTTTTTTTACGCTTGCAGGAATCAAAATAGTTTCGCCCATGGCAAGTTCATAAACTTCATTTTCTGCAGCAATTTTTACAAAACCTTCTGTACAAATATAAATTACGAATGAATCAATTTGTGAATAATCCTTAGAAATAACATCCGTTACAATCAACACATTTGATTTGAAATACGCTGTGTGAATAAGTTTATTACTCGTATTTTCTTTGGTTTCGTAAGTTGTTTTATAGCTATTTGCTACTTCAAAAGTAATTACATCTAAAGCCAAATCATTGTGCAATTCACGTTCTTTTCCTGTTTGAGAATCTACACGATTGTAATCATAAATTCGGTAAGTTATATCCGAAGTTTGCTGAATTTCTGCCAACAAAACTCCTGCTCCAATAGCATGCACTCTTCCTGTTGGAATATTGAAAGCGTCACCAGCTTTAGTTTTTACCGTGTTTAAAACTTCTAAAATTTTATTACTTTCTAGATATTCTAAATAGCTTTTTTTGTCCAATTCTTTTTGAAAACCTACAATAATTTCGGCATCTTCATCTGCATTCATTATATACCACATTTCATTTTTACCAAAAGAATTGTGTCTTTGTTTGGCAATTTCATCATGAGGATGCACTTGAATTGACAATGGCTTTTCAGCATCAATAAATTTGATTAACAGCGGAAATTCATCTCCAAAAGCTTCATAAACTTTGTTTCCTAGTAAGTTTCCTTTGAATTCATTTGAAAGTTGTTTGAGTGTTTTTCCTGATAATTGTCCATTTGAAACTAATGTTTCATCACCTTTTACATCGGAAATTTCCCAAGATTCTCCTATCATTTCACCTTCAAATCCTTTGTTTAAAATGGTGTTTAATTTGTTTCCTCCCCAAATTCTATATTTTGAAAGTGGCGAAAATTTTAATGGATATAGTTTCATGCTAATTAAATTTTATTTTAAAATCATATCACTTTTGAGAAATAAATAATTACTTTCGATAGCAATTTACATAATAATACAGTTTAAAAAAATCTAAACTGTATTTAAAATATTTGACTTTTTAGAGGTAATTCCAACAAAACTTCGCTGAAATTAATGACTTTAATCATTAAATAAATTATAAACCTCTTAAAAACGAAAAGACAAACTCTTGTAAGTTTGTCTTTAAAATTTAGTAGCGGGAACTGGACTCGAACCAGTGACCTTTGGGTTATGAGCCCAACGAGCTACCTACTGCTCTATCCCGCGATTTGGATTACAAAGATACAACACATCACAACTAAACTCCAAATTTTATTTAATATTTTTTGTTTGTGAAAAATTACGATGCTTGATATTTGAAAAACAAACGCGAAATAGGAATTAATAAAAACCCTGCAATAACAAAGACAAAAAAGGCATTTTGTAAACCAAATGCATGTGCCAAATACCCAATTAAAGGAGGTCCAACAAACATTCCTACAATTCCATAAGTAGAAATGATAGAAATTGCCATACCTGGTGAATATTTTTTAGAAGTTCCTGCCAAAGCAAATGTCATTGGAAAAATTGCTGCTGTTCCCAAGCCTACTAAACAAAACCCAAGCAATGCTGTCCAAAAAACGGGAAATAAAATAGCTATCAAAATTCCAACTTTGATTGTTAAGGCACTAAATACATACATTTTTTTAGCTCCAAAAAGCAAAATCAACTTGTCTGAGAAAAACCTCGAAAACGCCATACATGCCATAAATGAAAGGTATCCCAATGTAAAAACATCCTCTTTAATTACTTCTTTAAAATAAACGCCACTCCAATCAAACATTCCTCCTTCACAAATAGCTGCCAAAAAAATGATTAGCCCTAAAGATAAAATAAATGGATCTGGTTTTCCTAAAATTAATTTGTTCCCAGTGGCTGATTTGTCATTTTTAATAGTATAAAAATAAGAAATCACTATTAAAATACTTGTAAAAATGGCAATCCCTGCCAAATGATTTCCCATACTTACACCCAATTTCACCATCAATGTAGAAAAAGCAACACCCACTAAACCTCCTAAACTCCACAAACCATGAAACGAACCTACAATCGGTTTTTGATAACTTTTTTGCAACACAATTGATTGTGTATTAATAGCAATATTCAATATTCGCATTGAAAAAGAAAACAAACTGATACCTATGATTAACGAAAGAATTGTTTGCGCAAATCCAATCCAAATTAGGGTTGCATTAAAAAGTAAAAATGAAATCAATAGCGGTTTTCTACTATCAAATTTTGTAACTAACCAACCCGAAATTGGCACACCAACTAGAGAACTTATGGGCATTGCCAATAACAAAGAGCCCAGAGCTGCCTCATTCAAATCGAAAAAAGTTTTAATGGTTGGAATTCGTGAAGCCCAAGTTGCAAAAGTCAATCCTGATAAGAAAAAAAAGCTGCTGAGCGCAATTCGTTGTGTTACTTTTACATCCATTTTTTAAGGGTCATTTATCGATTACAAACTTACAAAATACACGAATGTTTATACTTTTTATTACTCTTAAAATTGAAAAAAATCATTGAAATTAATAGCTCTTTAGCATTTTAAAACTTCTTATCTTTGCAAGCATGATGCATAAAGCTGGTTTTGTAAATATTATTGGAAATCCAAATGTTGGAAAATCAACTTTGATGAATGCTTTGGTAGGTGAGAAACTTTCCATAATTACGCCAAAAGCGCAAACCACAAGACATCGAATTTTAGGCATTGTAAATCACGAAGAATATCAAATTGTTTTTTCTGATACACCAGGAATCATTAAGCCAGCATACGAATTACAAGAATCCATGATGGATTTTGTAAAATCGGCTTTGGATGATGCTGACATTCTGATTTATATGGTGGAAGTTGGTGAAACTGCTCAAAATAATGAAGCTTTTTTCAATAAGATAATCAATAGTAAAATTCCAGTAATTTTATTGTTGAACAAAATCGATAAATCAACCCAAGAAGAAGTTGAGAAAAAAATCGCTTATTGGCGAGAAAAAGTACCAAATTCATTTGTGTATATCATCTCCGCTTTGGAACGATTTAATGTGGATGTCGTTTTTTATAAAATCCTAGAATTACTACCAGAAGGACCTCCTTATTATCCAAAAGACCAATTAACTGACAAACCCGAACGTTTTTTTGTGAATGAAAAAATTCGCGAAAAAATCTTGATGCACTACAAAAAAGAAATTCCGTATTCAGTAGAAGTTGAAACCGAAAGTTTTATTGAAGAAGAAACTATTGTTCGAATTCGCTCTGTAATTATGGTAGAAAGAGACACGCAAAAAGGGATTATTATAGGACATAAAGGTTTGGCTATCAAAAGAGTGGGTGCAGAAGCTCGTAAAGATTTGGAACGCTTTTTCATGAAAAAAGTGTTTATTGAATTGTACGTAAAAGTGAATAAAGATTGGCGAACTAACAAAAACCAACTAAAACGTTTTGGTTATGATCAAAGTTGATTCGTTAAAATTTGAATCATAACATCGTGCAAATACTTAATTTGAGGTTTGCCAGTATCTTTCCCAATGGTTCCAAAAAAATAAAGTAACACCCAAATAATTGGAAAAAAAATAACCATCATTAAAGGAAAAGTAAATGGTTCGTTTAGTGATAATTTTGAATATAACATTGTGGTCGATATTAAAAATAATACACCAACCACAAAATGAATGAACATAAAAAACGTCCAAACTTGTGGTTTAGGACCAAACAAACCTTTCATTACTGTAACATTATTTTCTTTCTGAATAAATTCAAGATGTAATTGAGGAGACCAAAAATGCTCGTCTTTTTTGGGAACACTCATAAAAATATGCTGATCTACAAAAACTGCTCTACAATCGGTTTTTTTATGTTTGAAAACAGCTGAAAAACGCTGAATGACAACTTCTGAAGTTTCATCCAAATCAATTGAAAAACGGGGTCTTAGAAACAATTCTGCATTTCGTTTTTCAATCAAAAGCTTGGTATCTTTGTCCATAATTACAACTGATTTAATAAGATGAAAGTATTTTTAGACACAAATTTTTAAATTTGAGAAATTAGTGAAATTGGTGTCTGTTTACCTTCATTTTAATAGATAATTTGTTCCTTTTCAATCAGTTGAAATTTACGACAAATAATCCTAATGTAAATCGTACCTTTGCAAAAAATTATCCGTAAAAAATGAATAGTATTGTTGCCATTGTAGGAAGACCAAATGTAGGAAAATCAACACTTTTTAACAGGTTGGTTCAGAGAAGAGACGCAATTGTTGATGCTGTAAGTGGTGTAACTAGAGACCGTCATTATGGAAAATCGGATTGGAATGGAAAGCAATTTTCGGTAATTGATACAGGTGGATATGTAATTGGTTCTGACGATATTTTTGAAGAAGAAATCCGTAAACAAGTTGCTTTAGCAATTGACGAAGCTGATATTATCATTTTTGTGGTAGATGTTGAAGAGGGAATTACGCCTATGGATGCTGAGGTTGCAAAACTATTACACAAAGTAAAAAAACCAATTTTTACGGTGGTAAATAAAGTGGATAATTCCATGCGCGAAACTGATGCATTGGAATTTTACAACTTAGGTTTGGGAGATTATCACACGATTTCATCCATGAATGGAAGTGGAACAGGCGACTTATTAGATGCCATAACAGCAAAAATGCCAGAGCCTGAAGCCATAAATCCTGAGGAAGAAGAATTGCCAAGATTTGCAGTTGTTGGAAGACCCAATGCAGGGAAATCATCTTTTATAAATGCTTTGATTGGGGAAGAAAGAAATATTGTAACAGACATTGCTGGAACAACAAGAGATGCCATTGATACCAAATACAATCGTTTTGGATTTGATTTCAATTTGGTTGATACTGCAGGAATCAGAAAAAAATCGAAAGTAAAAGATGATTTGGAGTTTTATTCTGTGATGCGTGCTGTTAGAACTATTGAGTATGCTGATGTTATTATTCTGATTGTGGATGCCACTCGTGGTTTTGAAGGACAAGATCAAAACATTTTTTGGTTGGCAGAAAAAAACAGAAAAGGTGTTGTAATTCTCATCAACAAATGGGATTTGATGGAAAAAGAAACCAATACTTTACGTGACTTTGAAGCAAAAATTAGAGAGCAAATTGCACCTTTTACGGATGTGCCAATTATTTTTATTTCAACATTGACAAAGCAACGTATTTTCAAAGCCATTGAAACTGCTGTGGAAGTTTTTCAGAATCGTAAAAACAAAATTCCAACTAGTAAATTCAATGAAACAATGTTGGAATTGGTAAAAACATTTCCACCTCCAGCCATCAAAGGAAAATATGTGAAAATTAAATATTGTATGCAATTACCTACGCCAACTCCACAGTTTGTGTTTTTCTGTAACTTGCCTCAATATGTAAAAGATCCTTACAAACGATTTGTTGAAAACAAACTACGTGAAATTTACAATTTTTCAGGTGTGCCAATTACAATTTATTTTAGGCAGAAATA
>DAIUBY010000094.1:0-7460 GCA_036846425.1 Polaribacter sp. | reverse complement strand
AATTTTGATTTTATTTTTAAAAACGGAAAATCAGTAAACTTAACTCACGAAGTGTATGGAAAAAGCGATGGAGTAGCTGTTTTGCTTTACAATCCAACAACAAAAAATATCATTTTATCCAGACAATTCAGAATGCCAGTATATGTTGCAGGAATCAATGAAGGTTTTTCAATTGAAGTTGTTGGTGGCGCTATTGATGCCAATGAAACTCCAGAAATTACGGCAATTCGCGAAACAGAAGAGGAAATTGGGTATAAAATTTCAAGTGTAAAAAAAGTATCTACATCATTTTTATCTCCAGGAATTTTAAAAGAAAAAGTACATCTTTATGTTGCTGAATATGCTGATTATCAAAAAACAAAAAATGGAGGTGGACTTTTAGAAGAAAATGAAGAAATAGAAGTTTTGGAAATTCCGTTTTTGAAAGCATTACAAATGATTGATTCTGAAGAAATTATTGATGCAAGAACGATTTTATTACTTCAATATGTAAAAATCAATTTATTAATTTAACGTTATAACAAGTTGATTTTTTTTATAATTCAAATTAAAAATATTTCCATAGAAATATTTTCCTTGGAAAATAAAAAAAGTTGTTGTACCTTTGTGGTCAAATTTAGAAATCATGAAAAAAATATTGGCATTTGCAGGAAGCACAAGTTCAACATCAATCAATAAAAAGTTAGCAATATTTGCAGCTGAAATTCTATCAAAAACTCAGTTTGATGTAATTGATTTACGAGATTTTCCAATGGAAATATACAGTACAGATGCAGAAAAAATCGGTTTTCCTGAAAACGCAAAAAAGTTTACAGCACTTCTTGATAATTATGATGGATTTATTCTCTCATTAGCAGAACACAATGGTTCGTATGCTGCTGGATTTAAGAACATTTATGATTGGAGCTCAAGAATCAATAACAAAGTTTTTAGAGAAAAACCACTTTTATTAATGGCAACTTCACCAGGAGCAAGAGGTGGATTAACCGTTTTAGAAGCAGGTGCAAATCGTTTTGCAATAATGGGAGCAAAGGAAGTAATTACTTTTTCATTGCCTAGTTTTCAAGATAATTTTAAAGAAGGAGAAATCATTAATGAGTCATTATTATCAACTTTGAAAGAAAAAATTTATCAGTTTGAGAATGCTGTGAATAATTAATAATTATTGAAAAATTCTAAACTTTAAATCTTGAATTTTAAACATTAAACCAACCATGGGCGATATTTCAAAAGACATCAAATCGAGTTTTAAAAACAACAAAGTGAAGGCTTTGATAAACATCAAATATACTTCTAATTGGTTGAGTAGTAAGGAAAATGATTTTTTCAAGCCTTATGGAATTTCGCCTCAACAATACAATATTTTACGCATTTTACGTGGCGCAAAAGACCGAGTAAAAGTGCAAATTGTGAAAGATAGAATGATTGAACGTTCTCCAAACGCAACACGTTTAATGGATAAATTATGTGACAAAAAACTGATTGAACGCGAACGTTGTGAAAACGACAGAAGAGTTGTTTATGCAAAAATTACCAATCAAGGTTTAGAACTTTTAACCACTATTGATGACTTAAAAAGCATTTCTTTTTTGGAAAAATTATCAGAAGAAGAAGCAACTATTTTAAGTAATTTATTAGATAAAATCAGATAAAAAAAATTTCAAAAAATAGTTTCCAAGGAAATTATTTTAAAATCAAAAAAAATGAAAACTTTAAAAACAATTCAACATAAAGTTCCAAGTCCATTTGTAAATATGGGTGATATAAAATTGCGTCAACCTCTTCCAATTCAAGGAATTGAAAATGTTGATCCATTTATTTTATTACATCATTATGGACCTTATGCTATCTCAGAATTTAACAATCCTTTTGATTTAGGGCCACATCCTCACAGAGGTTTTGAGCCAATAACTTTATTGTTTAAAGGCGAGCAATTTCATAGAGATTCTCTTGGAAATGAGATGGTTGTAAAAGCTGGAGATGTTCAGTGGACAACTGTTGGAAGAGGAATTGTTCATGCAGAAGCACCATCAAAAGAATTTGTAAAAAAAGGTGGCGATTTAGAAGGTATTCAATTATGGTTGAATTTACCTGCAAATCGCAAAATGATGCCAGCAAATTATCAACATTTGGAAGATGAGCAAATTCCAAAAGTTTTTTCTGATGATAAAAAAGTGCAATTAAATATTATTGCAGGAAATCAATCAACAAAATCAGGATTGATTGAAACCCAAACTGAGGTGAATGTTTTCTCAGCAATTGCCCAAGAAAATGGAGAAATGACGATTGATATTCCTGAAAATCATCAATCATTAATCTATCTTTTAGAAGGTGAAATTTTGGTAAATAATTCAGAAATTCTTGTAAAAGGAGGAAATCAAATGATTACTTTTCATCAAGATGGAAATTCAATTCAATTCAAAGCTGTAAAACAAAGTACCATTTTGATATTGTCAGGTATTCCAATCAATGAAAAAATTACACAATATGGTCCTTTTGTAATGAACACGCAAACCGAAATTTTAGAAGCAATGCGCGATTACAATCAAGGTAAAATGGGGTATTTGTATTAGTTCAAGATTCAAAATTCAAAATTTAAAGTTTATGAAAAAAACAATTCACAAAGCAGCAACAAGAGGATTTGCCAATCATGGTTGGTTAAAATCGTATCATACATTTAGTTTTGCCAATTATTTCAATCCAGAGAGAATGAATTTTGGAATGTTACGTGTTTTGAATGACGATATTGTGCAACCAAAAATGGGTTTTGGCACACATCCTCATAAAAATATGGAGATTATTTCCATCCCAATTTCAGGCGCGCTTTCTCACAAAGATAGCATGAATAATCAACGCTCTATTGAAGTTGGTGAAGTGCAAGTAATGAGTGCAGGAACAGGTTTAACACACTCAGAATTTAATCATAGTAAAACTGCTGAAACCAACTTTTTACAACTTTGGATTATTCCTGAAAAGAATGAAGTTGAGCCTTATTACAATCAAAAACGATTCAATGAAATTGAAAGAAAAAACAAATTCCAAACCTTAGTTTCTCCAAGAGATAAACAAGTAGAAGGCTCATTACCAATAAATCAACAAGGATATATTTCAATGATTGATTTAGAAAATGGTTTTGAAATCGATTATGATTTAAAGAATGGAGCATATTTTTTTCTGATAGATGGCGAAGTTTCAATTGCTGATGAAACTTTAGAAAAAAGAGATGCAGTTGGAATTGAAAATACTGAAAAAGTGACAGTAAAAGCATTGAAAAACAGTAAGTTATTAGTGATTGATGTTCCAATGGATTAATTTTTTTGGAAATATTTCAAAAGCGATTTATTTAAAAAACCAAGCCAAAGAATCATTTTCTTTGGCTTTTTAATTTCATAAAATAAGTATATATTGCAGTTGTTATGCGTGCACAATAAATTAATGCTGATTATATGAAATACAAACACATTTTTGAGCCCTTAGATTTAGGTTTTACAATCCTAAAAAATAGAATTTTAATGGGTTCTATGCACACAGGTTTAGAGGAAGAAAAAAACGGAATTGAACGCATTGCAGCTTATTATGCTGAACGTGCAAAAGGTGGGGTTGGACTGATTGTTACTGGAGGAATTTCGCCAAATATTCAAGGTTGGACTGGTCCTTTCGCAGCAAGAATGTCAACTAAAAAGCATGCAAAACAGCATCAAAAAATTACAGAAGCTGTCCACAAAGAAGGAGGCAAAATTTGTATGCAAATTTTACATTCAGGACGTTATGGATATCATCCTTTTAATGTAGCACCTTCAAAAATTAAAGCGCCCATAAATCGTTTTACACCTTTTAAATTAACACAATCAGGAATAAAAAGAACAATCAGAGATTTTGTAAATTCGGCTGAATTATCAAAATTAGCAGGTTATGATGGTGTTGAAATTATGGGTTCAGAAGGATATTTAATCAATCAATTTATCGCAAAAAGAACCAATAAAAGAACTGATTCTTGGGGGGGTGATTATGAAAATAGAATGCGTTTGCCCATTGAAATTGTAAAACAAATTAGGGAAGCTTTAGGTTCAAATTTTATCATAATTTACAGACTTTCCATGTTGGATTTGGTCGAAAATGGAAATTCTTGGGAAGAAATTGTATTACTTGCAAAAGAAATTGAAAAAGCTGGAGCAACCATTATCAATACAGGAATTGGTTGGCACGAAGCCAGAATTCCAACAATTGCAACATCCGTTCCAAGAGCTGCTTTTTCATGGGTTACTCAAAAAATGAAATCAGAAATTAAGATTCCTTTGATTACATCCAACAGAATTAATATGCCAGCAACTGCTGAGAAAATTTTGGCAGAAGGTCATGCAGATATGATTTCTATGGCTCGTCCTTTTTTAGCTGATCCTGAATGGGTTAATAAAGCTAAAGATGAAAAAGATGACGAAATCAATACCTGTATTGGGTGCAATCAAGCGTGTTTAGACCATGTTTTTCAACGAAAAGTAGCGAGTTGTTTGGTTAATCCAAGAGCTTGTCACGAAACAGAATTGAATTATTTTCAAACGAAAAATCCAAAGAAAATTGCTGTAATTGGAGCAGGTCCTGCAGGTTTGTCAGCGTCAACAATTGCAGCTCAAAGAGGTCATCAAGTTTCACTTTTTGATGCTGATTCTGAAATTGGTGGTCAATTTAATATGGCAAAAAAAATTCCTGGGAAGGAAGAATTTTATGAAACAATTCGTTATTTTAAAAAACAAATTGAATTGCATCAGGTTGATTTACAGTTAAATACTAAAGTTTCAGTAGCGGATTTAGAAAAATCAGATTTTGATGAAATTATTATTGCTACAGGAATTCAACCAAGAAATTTAAAAATTGAAGGGATTAATCATCCAAAAGTATTGAGTTATATTGATGTTTTAAAGAACAAAAAACAAGTTGGAAAAAGAGTAGCTGTAATTGGTGCTGGCGGAATTGGATTTGACGTTTCTGAATATTTATCTCATGAAGGTGAATCAACTTCACAAAATATTGACGCTTGGTTAGAACAATGGGGAATTGATAAAACGTTAAAATCTAGAGCAGGAATTGAAGGTCTGCAACCTGTTTTTGAAAAATCTCCAAGAGAAATTTTTATGCTCAAAAGAAGCAAAGGAAAGTTTGGAGAAAATTTAGGAAAAACAACAGGTTGGATTTACAGAGCTAATTTAAAAAAGAAAAATGTGCAATTTATAAATGAAGTTGATTATAAAAAAATTGATGATCAAGGATTGCATTATATTCAAAATCAAGAAACTAAAATTTTAGAAGTTGATTCTGTAATTATTTGTGCAGGTCAAGAATCTTTAAATGAATTGTATCAACCTTTGGTAGATTTAGGAAAAAAGGTTCATATCATTGGTGGAGCAGATTTTGCTTCTGAATTAGATGCCAAAAGAGCCATCAATCAAGGTGCAAGATTGGTTGCAGAAATATAGAAAATTTCCAAATTTTTACGGATATTTGCAGTTCAACAAATTTTTTACGGATTTTATGGGAATGAATAAAAACACAGTTTTGGGTTGGGCAACATTAATTATGATTATTGTTGGATTGGCATTGATTGCATTAGGTGCTTTCAGATATGATGATGTTGCAGGTTGGGGTTTTGCCTCAGTTGGTATTGGCTTTTTTGCAATAGCATGGGTTTTTAATGCTTTGAAAGGCAGAGTTTAATTCTTTTTTTCAATTTAATTTTATTAGAAAATGTCAGATGATAAGAAAGTAATCTTTTCTATGAATAAGGTTTCTAAAACCTATCCAGCAGGAAAGCAAGTTTTAAAGGATATTTATTTAAGTTTTTTTTACGGAGCTAAAATCGGAATTCTTGGTTTGAATGGTTCTGGAAAATCAACGTTGTTAAAGATTATTGCAGGAGTTGAAAAAAATTATCAAGGTGAAGTTACTTTTTCTCCTGGCTATAAAGTGGGCTATTTAGAGCAAGAACCTCAATTAGATCCTGAAAAAACAGTTATCGAAATTGTAAGAGAAGGTGTAGCTGAAACTGTTGCTATTCTTGATGAATACAACAAAATCAATGACATGTTTGGTTTGGAAGAAGTGTATTCTGATCAAGATAAAATGGATAAATTGATGGCAAAACAAGCAGAATTGCAAGACAAAATTGATGCTGCAAATGCTTGGGAATTAGATACAAAACTAGAAATTGCCATGGATGCTTTGCGAACTCCAGATGCTGATAAAAAAATCGGAATTCTTTCAGGTGGTGAAAAAAGACGTGTGGCTTTGTGCAGATTGTTATTACAAGAACCTGAAATTTTATTGTTAGATGAACCAACAAACCATTTGGATGCTGAATCTGTTCATTGGTTAGAGCATCATTTAGCGGAATATAAAGGAACTGTAATTGCAGTAACGCATGATAGATACTTTTTGGACAATGTTGCAGGTTGGATTTTGGAGTTGGATAGAGGAGAAGGCATTCCTTGGAAAGGGAATTATTCTTCTTGGTTAGACCAAAAATCTCAAAGAATGGCGCAAGAAAGTAAAGTCGCTTCTAAACGTCAAAAAACCTTAGAACGAGAGTTAGAATGGGTTCGTCAAGGAGCAAAAGGTCGTCAAACCAAACAGAAAGCACGTTTGCAAAACTATGATAAACTGTTAAGTCAAGACCAAAAACAAGTGGATGAAAAATTAGAAATATACATTCCAAATGGACCACGTTTAGGCACAAATGTGATTGAAGCTGTTGGTGTATCAAAAGGATATGATGATAAATTATTGTATGAAAATTTAGCTTTTAGACTGCCTCAAGCTGGAATTGTAGGAATTATTGGTCCAAATGGTGCTGGAAAAACAACCATTTTCAGAATGATTATGGGCGAAGAAACTCCTGACCAAGGAAATTTTATGGTTGGTGAAACTGCAAAAATTGCCTATGTTGACCAAAGTCATTCCAATATTGATCCAGAAAAAACCATTTGGGAAAATTTTGCAGATGGACAAGATTTGGTGATGATGGGAGGAAGACAAGTAAATTCTAGAGCATATTTAAGTCGTTTTAATTTCTCTGGAAATGAGCAAAATAAAAAAGTTTCCACTTTATCTGGAGGTGAAAGAAATCGTTTGCATTTGGCAATGACTTTAAAAGAAGAGGGAAATGTGTTGTTATTGGATGAGCCAACAAATGATTTGGACGTAAATACCTTACGAGCTTTGGAAGAAGGTTTGGAAAATTTTGCAGGTTGTGCAGTAGTTATTTCTCACGATCGTTGGTTTTTAGACAGAGTTTGTACACACATTTTAGCTTTTGAAGGTGATAGTCAAGTGTACTTTTTCGAAGGTTCATTCTCGGATTATGAAGAGAATAAGAAAAAACGTTTGGGTGGTGATTTAATTCCTAAAAGATTGAAATACAAAAAGTTAATTAGATAAAAAAAGTCCTCATTGAAAAATGAGGACTTTTA
>DAIUBY010000093.1:0-7534 GCA_036846425.1 Polaribacter sp. | reverse complement strand
GTAAATTGAAAATTAGTACCATCAAACAAACCTTTGTCTGACAATTTTAATGAAGGAATTACCAACAAAGCCATAAACGACAACGTCATAAATGGCGCTTTTAAATTACAGCCCATTTCTTTAGCCATTTTATCAATTTCGGCATAGGATTTTCCAGTTTCTTCCGCAGATTTTTCAGACATAATTCCTGCAACTGGCAAAGGCAGTATTTTTTCTTCGGTTTCTGAAACCGCACAAACGCCACCTTGATGTTTGATAATCAAATTTACAGCATTGCAAATCATCTCATCAGAAACACCAACTGCAATAATATTGTGTGAATCATGTGCAACAGAACTTGCAATTGCACCATGTTTCAATCCAAAATTTTTGATGAAAGCAATTGCTGGAGCTGAATTTTTATAACGATTTACAACAGTCATTTTCAAAATATCTGTTGAAGTATTTGAAACCAAATTGCCATGCACAATCAAAGAATTGGATTCAATTTCTTTGGTAACCAATTCACCATCCAAAGCCTCAATAACTCTAATTTTCTCAGAAGCTGAATGAAATTCAAAATCCGAAACATTTATAAAATCAACAGAAAAGTTGTTTAAAATATCAAAATCTACAGATTCAATAAAAGAAATACCCTCTTTGGCTACTAATTTTCCATCAATATAGGTTTCTAAAACCTGTAAATCATCCAAATTATTTACTATAATAAAATCAGCTGCATCATCTTTTTGTAACAAACCAACATCCAAATTATAGTGTTTTACGGGATTTATACACGCCATTTGCAACACTTTAAAAACATCTTTTCCTCCAGAAATAGCTCTTTTGCACAATTGATTGATGTGACCCAACAACAAATCATCTGGATGTTTGTCATCGGAACAAAACATCATATTTTCGTAATGTTCTGGCACTAAATCAATCAAAGCATCAAAATTTTTGGCAGCACTTCCTTCTCTAATAATCACTTTCATTCCTTTTTGTAGTTTTTCCAAACCTTCCTCAAACGTAAAACATTCGTGATCTGTTGAAATTCCTGCAGCAATATATTTAAATAATTTTTCACCTCTCAAACCTGGAGCATGTCCATCAATGGGTTTTTGATTGTTTTGTGCGTGATTTATTTTTGATAGAACTTCTGCATCATCAAACAAAACTCCTGGATAATTCATCATTTCTGCCAAATATTTGATGTCTGGATTTTCCATCATTTTCTTGATTTCATCTGAATTTATGATAGCTCCTGCACTTTCAAAATTGGTTGCTGGCACACAACTTGGAGCACCAAAATTGAATTTAAAAGGGACTTTTTTGCCATTTTCAATCATAAATTCTACACCTTTTACGCCCAAAACATTGGCAATTTCATGAGGATCAGAAACTGTGGCAACTGTGCCATGAATGACCGCTTTTTTGGCAAATTCTGAGGGAATCAACATCGAACTTTCTATGTGAATATGAGCATCAACAAAGCCGGGTAAAATAAAGGTTTCAATATCGTGATTCGCTTTTTGAATTGTTGCTATTTTGCCATTCGCAATGACAATTTCTCCTTTATAAATTGTGCGATTTATGATGTCAACAATGTTTCCTTGAATGATCATTTTGTGTAGTTTTAACACAAATTTACAAAGAATAAAAAATGAAATTGTTCCCAATTCTAAACTTTATCCTATTTTTATTTTATGAAACAACATGATTTTCTCAACGGTTTTGAAAACAAATACGGATTTTTAAAACATCCTAATGAAACCCTATTTAACAATTGGGAAAAAAACAACACTTTTTCTCTGGAAGATTTATTTCCTACTATTCAAAAAAATGTCATTTGTCCTTTAGATGTCAGCATCAATAGCAATTGGATTGGTGGTGAAGAAGAGTTCAATAATTTGCCTTTTTTTGAAGATAAATTACAAAAATTACAAGCTGAAAATCCAACAAAAATTATTGCAGGTGGCTATTTAGAAAAGCGTGCTTTGTACACATCTGAAATGTATGTAAGAAAAATAAACGAAACTTTTGATAGAAGAAACACTCATTTAGGTGTTGATTTTTGGCTTCCGAAAAATACTCCTGTACATGCAATTTTGGATGGAGAAGTTATTTGTTCTACAAACGACAATGAACACAAAGGTTATGGAGGATTGATTATTTTAAAACACGAAGTTGAAAATTTTCACTTTTTTACTTTGTATGGACATCTCTCCAAAAAAAGTGTTGCTGAAAAAAAATCAGGAGATTTCATCAAAAAAGGGTCACAAATTGCTGTTTTGGGTGATGCAAGTGAAAACGGAGATTGGGTGCCACATTTGCATTTTCAAATCATGTTTTCATTGTTAGATTATCAAAATGATTTTCCAGGAGTGGCTTTTGAAAGTGAAATCGAAATATGGAAAAATATCTGTCCAAATCCGAATTTACTTTTAAAATTGAAAGGTCTTTAATTTTATCATACATTTATAGCTCTTTTTTAAATTAACTATACACATGAAAAAAATATCACTTTCACTTCTTTTTATTTGTTTTTCAATACTGATAAGTGCACAAAAAAAAGACGAAAATCCTGTTTCTTGGGATGTAAATAATCCAAACAAAGACTGGAAATACAACACTTTCAAATTAGAAACTAACGAAGGAACTTGGATGAATTTAGACGTTTCTCCTGATGGAAAAACCATCGTTTTTGATATGTTGGGAGATATTTATTCCATGCCAATTTCTGGAGGAAAAGCCACTGTTTTAAGAGCTGGTTTGGCGTATGAAGTTCAACCAAGATTCAGTCCTGATGGAAAATATATTTCGTTTACAAGTGATGCAGCAGGTGGTGATAATATTTGGGTGATGACTGCAGATGGTAAAAATGCCAAAGCAATTACTGAAGAAAAATTTCAATTATTAAACAATGCTGTTTGGACTCCAGATGGAAAATCGTTGGTGGCTAGAAAACATTTTACCTCAACACGTTCTGTTGGCGCTGGAGAGATGTGGCAATATCCACTTTCTGGAACTGCAGGATTGCAATTAACAAAACGTAAAAATGATCAACAAGATGTAAATGATCCTTCTATTTCTTCGGACGGAAAATATTTGTATTATGCTGAAGATATGTATCCTGGAGGCTATTTTCAATATAATAAAGATCCAAATAATCAAATTTATGTCATCTATCAATATAATTTTGAAACTGGTGAAATCAAACAAATCACTGGTGGTCCTGGAGGTGCAGCAAGACCTGTAATTTCAAAAGACGGAAAATTATTAGCGTTTGTAAAACGAGTTAGAACTAAATCGGTTTTATACATTCACGAATTGGAAACAGGAAAAGAATATCCAATTTATGAGAATTTAAGCAAAGACCAACAAGAAGCTTGGGCTGTTTTTGGTGTGTATCCTTATTTTGCATGGTTGCCAAATAACAAAGACATTATTATTTGGGCGCAAGGAAAAATCAATAAAATAAATATTGATACCAAACAGATTGAAAATATTCCTTTTCAAGTTTCAAATGAACTCAAAATAGCGCAAACGCATCAAGTAAAAAGACCCGCTTTTGAGGCTGAATTTACTTCAAAAATGATTAAAAATGTGCAAACTTCTCCAGATGAAAAAACAATTGTTTTTACAGCTTTAGGACACATTTACAAAAAAACATTGCCTGATGGAATTCCAACAAGAATCAGCAATTTGACAGATTTTGAAGCAGATCCTAGTTTTTCAGTCGATGGAAAATCAGTCGTTTTTGTTACTTGGAATGATGAAAACTCTGGAGCGATTTATAAAGTGAATTTAGATGGTTCTGGACTGGAAAAAATCACCCAAGAAAAAGGAATTTTCAGAATGCCCACATACAACAATTCAGGAACAAAAATGGCTTTTGTAAAAGAAGAAGGAAACAGTGACCAAGGTTTTGATTATACTAAAAACACGGGGATTTACATCTCAAATACTGATGGAAGTGATGCAAAATTGGTTTCAAAAACAGGTGAATTCCCTCAATTTTCTGTTGATGATATGCGTATTTTGTTTCAAACAGGAGGAGAATTTTTTGGAGGTTTGACAAAAAAATTAATGAGTGTTGATTTGAATGGAAAAGATGAACGCAGTCATGTTTCTTCAAAATTAGCAAACAGATTAGTGCCAAGTAAAGATAATAATTGGATAGCATTTATTCATTTACACAAACTCTATGTTGCGCCTTTGGTAATGAATGGTTCTGAAATAAATTTAGACGAAACTACCAAATCATTCAATGTAGAAAGTTTATCAAAAAATGCGGGAATCAATTTGCATTGGAATCAAAAAAATGATAAAGTTTTTTGGACTTTGGGTGACAAATATTATTCAAAATCTATCGTAAACAACACAACAAATCCGTTTGTAAATAACAATTTAGTTGTTCAAGAACCATCATCAATTGACATCAATTTAAAAGTAACATCAGATATTCCTGAAGGACGAATTGCCTTTAAAAATGCGCGAATTATCACAATGAATGACAATCAAGTGATTGAAAACGGCACTATTATCATCCATAAAAATAAGATTGAAAAAGTGGGTAATACCAATGATATTACGATTCCTTCAGATGCAAAAGTTCACAACATGAATGGCAAAACAATTATGCCTGGAATTGTAGATGTTCATGCACATGTGGGTGCTTTTAGAAACGGATTGAGTACTCAAAAACATTGGCAATTTTATGCAAATTTGGCATTTGGAGTTACTACTTCTCATGATCCATCAGTTCATACAGCTGCTGCATTTACATTGGAAGAATTGCAAAAAAGTGGACAAACAGTTGGTCCAAGAATGTTTTCAACAGGATTTATTTTATATGGTGCTGAAGGCGATTTTAAAGCTGTAATCAATAATTTAGAAGATGCTCGTTTTGCGATTGCGAGAACCAAAGCTTTTGGCGCAAAATCTATCAAAAGTTACAATCAACCAAGAAGAAATCAGCGTCAACAAATCATGCAAGCTGCTAAAGAATTGGGTGTAAATGTGGTGCCTGAAGGTGGTTCAAATTTCTATGCGAACATGAGTATGATTTTTGATGGACATACAGGAATTGAGCACAATATTCCCGTAAATCCGGTCTATAAAGATGTTTTATCACTTTGGAAAAATAGCAAAACTGGCTACACTCCTACGTTGATTGTAAATTATGGAGGCATGAATGGCGAATTTGAATTTTATCAAAAAATGAATGTTTGGGAAAATGAAACTTTGTTAAAATACACTCCAAGATTTGTAGTTGACACACGTGCAAGACACAGAACTATGGTTCCTGAAGAAGAATATGAAAATGGGCATATTTTAACCTCAAAAACAGTAACAGATTTAGCAAAATTAGGCGTAAAAGTAAACTTAGGAGCACATGGACAACTGCAAGGTTTGGGTGCTCATTGGGAATTGTGGATGTTGCAACAAGGAGGTTTATCCAATCATGAAGCATTGAAAGCTGCTACTATTAATGGCGCAAATTATATTGGTGTTGGAGATGAATTAGGTTCTTTAGAAAAAGGCAAATTAGCGGATTTAATTATTTTGGATAAAAATCCTTTAGAAGATATAAAAAACTCAAATTCAGTAATTTATACGATGATTAATGGACGTTTATACGATGTAAAAACCATGAACGAAATTGGCAATTATGATGTGAAACGCAGCCAATTTTATTTTGAAATGGATGGTTATAATCAAGGAGTTCCTTTGAATTTAAAAACGAATAGTTTTACAATTCCGAATTGTAGTTGTCATGAATAATTGATCTTATTACTTTGGATACAATACCAAATCCAAAGCAATATCAAACTCATTAATATCCTCAATTTCAGAAATAGGTTTAAAGAAATTTAAACCTATTTTTTTACAATTGGGCCTACAATTACTTAAAAATCGGTCATAAAAACCTTTTCCATAACCAATTCTGTGATGGTTTTTATCTGAAATTAAAAGAGGAACAAAAACCAAATCAATGTCATTCTCTGATACTTGAATAGCATTTTTTGGTTCTGGAATTCCATAATGATTGATTGCTAGTTCAGTATCTTTTTCTAGATAAAAATGAGTTAAGGAATTGTTTTTAAAATTCGTTTTAGGGACAACTATTTTTATGTTTTTAGTTCTAAAATAGTTGATTATTGGAATTGTGTTTATCTCATTAAACTTTTCTAAACTCAAAAAGATATGGATAATTTTAACATCTGAAATATCCAAATCATAAATTTGCTGATAGATATTTTCTTGTAAAAAGTTTTTTTCAGCAGATGATAAATTCTCTCTTTTTTGTTTATAAGTTGCTCTGAGTTGTTGTTTATTCACTGTAAAACCAATTTTAAAATTTTCTCTCCACAGAAAATGGTTGAATATCTAAAGATGTTTTTTTATTATCAATAATTTCCGAAACCAATTTTCCTGTTGCAGGTCCCAAGCTCCAACCCATCATTGCATGACCTGTTGCAAAAGTGGCGTTTTTAAATTTGGTTGATTTTCCAATATAAGGCAATCCATCAGGAGAACAAGGTCGCAAACCACATTGCGCTGCTGATTTTTCTTCTTGATTGATTTTCAAATCATTGTAATAATTTTCAGCTGCTTTTGCAATCGCATTCACACGTACATGATTGATATTGTGATTGATACCGCCAATTTCCATAGTTCCTGCAAAACTTGTAAATCCGTTCATAGGAGTTACCGCAACTTTTGCTTCCATCAAAATTCCTGGAATACTAATATTGGTGGATCTTTCAACATTGATTCGATAACCTTTTCCTGCCTGAATTGAAATATTCAAACCTAGTTTTTTGACAAAATTCTGTGTCCAAGAACCAGTGGCAATGACAAATTCATCTGCTTTAAATTCTTGATTTTTTGTTTTGACAGCGGATATTTTATCACCTGAAATTAGCAATTCTTCAATTGCTTGATTTTCTATAATTTCAACTCCATTTTTCAGCAAATATGATTTTAATTGAGGCATAAATTCATTGGGTGTCATATGTGCATCTGAATGATAATACACAGCACCTTTGATATTCAAATCGACATTTTTTTCAATTTTCTGAACCTCTTCTTTGGATAAATTTTCGACTTTCAAACCTAATTCAATTGCCATTTTTCCAACATTCCATTCTTCTTCTCCAGCTTTTTCGGTTTTGTAATACATCATCAAACCTTTGTGTTCGTAAAAAAAATCGAAATCTTTAGACGAATGCATTTCTTCAAACAATTGCCTGCTGAAAACAGTAATGTCTTTGATAATAGGCATTGATTTTTCCACTTTTGAAGCAGTTGCAGATTTTTTAAAGTTAATTGCCCATTTTAAAAAATCCATATCAAACCGTGGTTTTACATAAAATGGACTTGCTGGATTAAACATCCATTTGATTCCTTTTGAAATCATTCCTGGAGCTGCCAAAGAAACAATATGACTTGGCGAAATATATCCTGCATTGACATAAGATGCGCCATTTGAAAAATCAGATTGGTCAATTACTGTAACTTGATGACCTTCTTTTTGGAGATAATATGC
>DAIUBY010000092.1:0-7601 GCA_036846425.1 Polaribacter sp. | reverse complement strand
AAGAATTATTGCTTTTAATAACTGCTGAATTAAAAAATAGAGAATGAACATCCAAAACTACATCAATGGCGAATTTGTAAATCCAATTCAAAACAATTGGTTGGATAATTACAATCCTGCAAATGGGGAAATTTATGGACAAATTCCAAATTCTACCCAAGAAGATGTAGCAATGGCTGAAGAATTTGCAGAAAAAGCTTTTCCAAAATGGTCAAAAACAACGTTGGATGAGCGCAGTAAAATCTTGTCAAAAATTGCCAATTTAATTGTAGAAAAAATCGATTTTTTGGCAGCAGCAGAAAGCAAAGATAATGGCAAACCAATAAGTTTAGCAAAACAAGTTGATATTCCAAGAGCTGCAGCAAACTTTCAGTTTTTTGCAAATGCCATTACACAGTTTGCATCCGAAAGTCACGAATCTGTTGGATTAAATGCTATCAATTTTACGTTAAGACAACCAATAGGAATTGTGGGTTGCATTTCTCCTTGGAATTTACCTTTATATTTATTCACCTGGAAAATAGCTCCTGCAATTGCTGCAGGAAACTGTGTGATTGCAAAACCAAGCGAGATTACACCTATGACAGCCTATTTGTTAGGTGAAATTTGCAATGAAGCAGCTTTGCCAAAAGGCGTTTTGAATATCGTTCATGGTTTGGGAAATCAAGTGGGAGAAGCCATTGTTTCTCATCCAAAAATCAAAGCAATTTCGTTTACAGGAGGTACAAAAACGGGCGCTCATATTGCTAAAATTGCAGCACCAATGTTTAAAAAATTGTCTTTAGAATTAGGTGGAAAAAATCCCAATATCATTTTTGCAGATTGCGATTATGAACAAATGCTAGCAACTACTTTGCGTTCGTCATTTTCAAATCAAGGACAGATTTGTTTATGTGGAAGTCGCATTTTGGTAGAAGAATCAATTTATGAACAATTCAAAGTTGATTTTATCGAAAAAGTTTCTCAACTAAAAATAGGAAATCCAGCTGATGAAACTTCAGATATTGGCGCATTAGTTTCTAAAGAACATTTAGAAAAAGTAAAAAAATACATTGATATTGCAGAAAATGAAGGAGGAAAAATTTTGTTTGGTGGAAAAAATATAATCATTAAAGGTTGTGAAAATGGCTATTTTCTACAACCAACTATCATAGAAATTATGGATAATCAATGCAAGTTGAATCAAGAAGAAATCTTTGGACCTGTTGTTACTATCTTATCTTTCAAAACTGATGAAGAAGCATTATCTTTAGCCAACGAGACAAAATATGGTTTATCTGCAACAGTTTGGACAAACAATTTAAAAAGAACGATGCATTTTTCACAAGAATTACAAACCGGAATTGTTTGGGTAAATACTTGGATGTTACGTGATTTAAGAACTCCTTTTGGCGGAATCAAAGATTCTGGAATTGGACGTGAAGGTGGTTTTGAAGCGTTACGCTTTTTTACGGAAGCAAAAAATATTTGTATAAAGTTTGAATAAGAATTTAGAGAAAAGAAAAATAGAAAATAGATTAAAATCAGTCTTTATTCTTTATTCTTTTTTCTATTATCTCAATAAAAAAAAATGAACTTAGGAATTCAAAATAAAAACGCACTTGTTTGCGGAAGTACAGCTGGAATAGGAAAAGCAACTGCAATTCTTTTAGCAGAAGAAGGTGTAAACGTTACTTTGTTGGCTAGAAATGAAGAAAAATTAAAGTCAGTTTTGGCAAGTTTACCAAATCCCGAAAAACATTCTTATTTGGTTGGGGATTTTTCAAATCCTACTGAACTAAAAGAACTTGTACAAAATTTCATTACTAAAAATCATGGATTTCACATCGTGATTAACAATACTGGTGGTCCAAGAAGTGGCAATTTATTAGACGCAACTTTAGCTCAATTTGAAGACACATTTACCATGCATTTAAAATGCAATCATGTGTTGGCGCAAGCTACAATTCCGTTCATGAAAACACAATGTTTTGGCAGAATTGTCAATGTAATTTCGACATCAGTAAAAGAACCAATTCCTGGTTTGGGAGTGAGCAATACCATTAGAGGTGCAGTTGGAAATTGGAGCAAAACTTTGGCAGATGAAGTTGCTGCATTCGGAATTACTGTAAATAATGTTTTACCTGGTTTTACAGAAACAGAACGTTTGAACGAAATTATCAAAGTAAAAGCTGCCATCGAAAACAAAACTTTTGATGAAATGGCTGAAATAATGAAACACTATACACCAGCAAAACGTTTTGCTAAGCCAGAAGAAACTGCCAATGCAATTGTTTTTTTAGCAAGTGAAAAAGCAAGTTATATCAATGGAATTAATGTTCCTGTTGATGGTGGAAGAACAAAAAGTTTATAAAAATAAGAACAAAGAATAAAGAATAAAGAGAAAAGATTTGTTGATATAAAATCTAATATCTTGTCTCTTGATTCTATAAATCCAAAAAAACATGAGTAATCTAGTACAGCCTTTAAATTTTAAAAAATGGATTGATGAACATCGTCATTTGTTAAAACCTCCTGTAGGAAACAAACAAGTATGGGAAAATGGCGATTATATTGTGATGGTTGTTGGTGGTCCAAATAATCGAAAAGATTATCATTATAATGAAACTCCCGAGTTTTTTTATCAATTAGAAGGTGATATGATTCTTAAAATTATTGATGAATCTGGAAAAATGATTGATGTTGAAATCAATGAAGGAGATATTTATTTATTGCCTGCAAAAGTGCCACATTCACCTCAAAGAAAAGCAAATACAGTTGGTTTAGTGATTGAATATCCTCGTTCTGAAAACATGTTAGATGCTTTAGAATGGTATTGTGAAAACTGTGGAAATCAATTATATAGAGAAACTTTTCCCTTGGAAAATATCGAAACAGACATGCCAAAAATATTTGATAAATATTATTCAGATGATCAAAAATGTACGTGCACAAAATGTGGAACTATGATGAAAAGCCCATCCTAACCTTCCCAAAGGGAAGGAACTCATGCCGCATCAAATTTAATTTTTAAATTTTTAAAAAAGTGTTACAAAATCAACTTAAAGATGAAAGTGTTACCCCCTTTGGGGGAAAGGGGGCTCGCAAATTAAGAATTAACGGTCATTCGCATTTATTGCCTTATCCTGAGGAAATTCCTCAGTTTATGAAAGAAAAAGAAATTTTTTGGGTTGATGATGAACGCAAACACATGTTTCAAAAAGGATGGAAACGTCCAGTAACAGATTCTAGTTTTTTCTTAGATGAAAAGCTAAAATGGATGGAACGCAATAGAATTGATCATGCTGTGGTGTTGAATTTATCGCAATTATATGGCAATGGTTTGCGACTGGAAGAAATGAAAAAAGCATTGCGTTTTCAGAATGATTTCAATGCGAAAGTGCAAAAAAATCATCCTGATAAATTTACGTGTGGTTTTGTAGTACATCCTGGATTTATATATGGAGCTTTAGATGAAATTAAACGCTGTGTAGAAGAATTGAACTTAAAAGTTTTGTGTTTGCCTACACATTTTATGGATTCAATTGGTCAATGGAGAAGTATTTTTGATGAGGAAAATGACCGAATTTTTGAATTGGCAGACAAGTACAAATTAGCCATCGAAATTCATCCTTATGATGGTGATAAAATGATCAAATTAGAAAATTCTAATTGGCGTTTTCACTTGATTTGGATGTTGGCACAATGTGGTGATGCCTATCATTTTTATACTTTAAATGGCATGCAAGAACGCTATCCAAATATTCGAACTTGCTTTGCACATGGAGGACAATTAGCGCAAATGAACTTAGGAAGACGTATTCAAGGTTTTGATGGCAGACCTGATTTGTTTGTTGGTAAACATCATCCAAGAAAAGCAGTTGGCCATCCAAATATTTTCTTTGATACCTTAGTTCATGATACAGATTCTTTGAATTTGATGTTCAAAAGACAAGGCACCAAACAGGTTTTGATGGGTTTAGACGATCCTTATCCTTTAGGAGAAATGGAAAGTGATGCACAATCTTCTTATCCAGGGAAAATTTTGGATTTAGCAATTGAAAAAAATATTATTACTGAAGTAGAGAAGGAGCAAATTTGGGAAGACAATGTATTGCAATGGTTGTTTGGTAATGATGAGGAAGCAAAACAGCAACTAATTGATAAGATTTTGAATTAGTATATAGTCGCAGTTTTCAGTTACAATAAGTTCTGAAAACTGCGACTGAAAACTTATTTTTCACATTTTTGCAAAACTTCTTCAGCTCTTTTTAATTGAAATCTTGGATAAAAAGGGAGGTCATTTTTCTCCTCTTTTCCAATTTCAATGGCACGTTTTATTTCGTCACAATATGGTTTTGTTGATTTTCCAAAAAAAGCTGCAGCACCCATATTCCACTCTGCATTTCCAAGAATTACTCTTGGGTTTTCTGGTGCAATTTGCAATGCTTTTACATATAATTGACTATTTTTTCCAGACATGGTCATACCATATCTTTGTCCGTCAAATGCTATATATGCAGTGTTTAAAAGTGCTTGAGTGATGATGATTTCAGGATTATTTTCAGAAATGGAAGTTGCATCATCTAAAAGTTTTTGTGCTTTGCTCAACTTTGCATTTAAAATTGTTTCGTCTTTGATTCCAAAACTTCCTAAAATTTCGATGTAAGCTGCATAAAATGGTGGCAACCAATTTTCTTTTTCAGCGGCAGCAATTCTTTCAAATAATTGTGATGCTTCTGTTGATTTTCCTTCATCCCAAAGTGCAAATGCTTGTTGCATTCCTTTTTCATAATTGCTTTGACTAGTTGCGTTTAGGGCAAAAAATAGCACAATGAATAAAAATACTTTTTTCATAATGAATTGATATTAAGTTATTTGTGAGTTTTTAAAGAAATTTAATTGACCTTAATTTGTATAGTTTTATTACTGTCTATTAAGAATTTTGCATCTTCAAATTTTGGTGGACCCATAAATCCAGTGGCGTTATTTGAAAATCCATAAGGTTCTTTTGGGATGCCAAAAATTTTGGTATCCATTTTATTATTGTCATTTTCATCGTGGAAAAAGGAAACAGCGTATGTGCCTTTTTTCAACCCTTTAAATTGAGCTATTGCCTTTTTATTTTCAACAGTAGCTTTTATTCCTTTAGAGTTGCTTTTTAAAAAAGTCTCTTCTTTGTCGTATAATGCTAAAAATACTTTTCCTGTGTTTTTTTTGATTCCAACAATTTCGATTGTCAAATCAAACGTTTCTTCTTCTTGGGCTTTTGTTGTTAAAATTCCGAAGCAAATAAATGTAATAATTAGTAGGTTTTTTTTCATGATGTTTTTGTTTTATAGGTCAAATATCTGTTGTTTATTTTTAATGTATTCAAGAATAATACCGAATTGTAATTTTTGTTTACCGAGTTGTAAAATACTACAAATTATTCAATTGGTTCGATTTTTTATCATCACTTATTGTCCAAAAGAATCCTACAAAAAAGAAACTATCAGCATTAGGAACAATAGCTTGTCTGTCATAAAATCCGTTTGAATCTGGGGTGTTTTTATAATTATATCCAAATACATTTCTGGTTCCTAAAGCATTGTTAACAGAGAAATACAGAATTTTTTGCTGATCAATTAAATACGCCCAATTCAAACTCAATGAATTGTAATTTTTTGTTTCATTGTTTAAAAATCCTGTTTCATTCGGGTTTGTATAACTTCTTCCAGAAGCAAAACTATAGGTAAAACCAACCTGACTTTTCAAATTTTCAATCCAATGTTTTGCCACAATTGAAAAATTATGTTTTGAAGCAAAATTGGGTCTTGCAGCTATTGGATAATTTCTATAATCTCTTTCTGTGTCTAAAAATGAATAAGAAATCCAATAGTCTGTGTTTTTAATTTTCTGATTTTGTCGCCAAAAAACATCAATTCCTTTAGCAAATCCATTACCATCATTGTTGAAATTTGAAGTGAAGTTTGGCCTTTCAGTATCAAACTTTACCAAATTTCTATAGTCTTTGAAATACGCTTCAATTCTAAAAATTTCATTTTGTTGTGAATATTGAAAATTGGCAATCAAATGCGAGGTGTTTTCTGATGAAAATTGTTGACTAAATTTCAAATACTCATTTTTTGGTTGTTGGTAAAACTGACCATAAGCAAGCGAAAACTGCGAATTTTTTCCTGATTTATATGAAATTGAAGCTCTTGGCGAAAGGGTAAATTCATTTAATAAATTGGAGTTTTCTGCCCGAATTCCAATTTTTGCAGCCAAGTTTTTAGAGAAAAAAACATCTGTTTCAACAAAGGTTGCCAAGATTTCATTATTGAATCCGTAGTCAATTTTTTGATTGTTTATGGGAGTATAATTTTCATCAAAATTGGTGATAAAATATTCTGAACCCAGTGTAAATTTGAAACGATTTGTGATTTGTTTTCTCAATTTCAATTTAAAATGCATGGAGTTTTCATTGCTTCCTACCAAATCATCTATAATTTTCAACGTTGAATTGTCGTTGGTAAAACTCAATCCAGTTTCAATTTTCCAGTTATTTCCTAAATTATTTTTGTAAGAACTATTCAAATAAAAATTGCGATTTTGAAGTCCAAAGCGAAACCCATCCACAAAATTGATATCTTCCTGAATCACATCAAAATCAGAATAACTGAAGGCGCCATAGATTTTCAACATAGAATTGTCTTGAAATGTATGTCTGTAAATGAGTTCTCCACTGCCTGATTGAAAAGGTTTTGACCACGAATTTCTATCAGGAAACGCGGCTAAATAAGGAGCTAAGTTTACATACGAAGTATTGATACTCAACGAATTTTTGCCCCAAATTTGCGTGTTTCCAACGCCAAGACCTACTGTCATGAAAGACACTTCTGTTTTTTCTTGATCTGGTTCATCAATGGTGTTTAATAACAACACGCTTGAGAGTGCTTGACCATATTCTGCGGAATAACCACCTGTTGAGAAAGTGATTCCTTTGAACAAAAACGGAGAATACCTTCCTCGTGTTGGAATGTTATTAGCAGTTGGAGTATAAGGAGTGAACACTCGAATTCCGTCAATAAAAATTTGCGTTTCTTCAGCTTCTCCACCTCTCACAAACAATCGTCCATCTTCGGCAACAGCCGAAGTTCCAGGCAATGTTTGCAATGCGCCCAAAAAATCGCCTGCAGCACTTGCTGTCGTTACAATATCTAATGGTTTCAAAACAGTCACTTTTGCTTTTTCATTGGCTTCAAAAGTACCAGCGTTGATGACTACAGCATCCAAAGAATTGATATCATCTTTTAATTTTATTGTCAAGTTTTTGAGTGATGAAACTTCGGCAGTTTTGGTAAATGTTTCATAAGACAAATAGGAAATTACCAACTTTTGAACTCCGTTTGTGGATGTTGAAAATGAAAATTTTCCTTCTTCATTGGTTGATGTGCCATCATACGTGCCATCTAAATAAATGTTTGCACCTACAATAGGATTGTTTTTAGAGTCAGTTACGATTCCGTTGATGGTGGTTTGCGCAACTGTTGAAAATTGAAGAATAGCGAATAGAAAAAATAGAATATGTCTCATCAATGGTTGTTTTTTGATGGTACAAATGTGGGAAGTTTCCCATT
>DAIUBY010000091.1:0-7938 GCA_036846425.1 Polaribacter sp. | reverse complement strand
ACCCATTATTAAAAGAATTGTTGGATTCAATTTTGTAATTCACGAATTGGTAATTAATAAAAAAGGCGAAACTTTTAATAAAGTTTCGCCTTTTTTATGATACTACAAGTAACTATAAAGTAATTTTTTTGGGTATTGAAAAATATAAAATATTAACTGTAAACTTAAAAACTCAAGCTTTTGATTAATTTACTTCCCAATTTAGCTAGATAATTGATAAAAAGAATTAATGAACTAAAAAATAGCATTATTATTCCGAAATCTAAAAATGATTCAACATCTTGTAAATTTGCTAAGTATCTTCCGGCTTTAAGGATTATATAAAACGTAATGATAAATAAAATAATTTGTTGAAAAGTGCTTTTGTACATAATTAAAATTTTATAGGGTTAATATTTAAATTCTTTAACAAATTTCACTTTTTTACAAGCCAAAAAAATAAATTTTAGATAAACCATATTAAAGTATCGATAAATGGTAGTTGTTTTAGGTTAAGCTTACTAATCAACTTTAAAAAATTATGTAAAAAAAAAGCAAAACTCAATTGAATTTTGCTTTTTTAAAATATGTTTAGAAAAAACTATTCTTTATAAACTCCCATTTTTGAATATTTGTCCATTCTTTTAGCTACTAAATCTGCATCAGACAAATCTTTTAATTCGGCAAAAGCCTCTAAAATTTGATTTTCAACTGCTTTAAAAGCACCTTCTCTATCTGTGTGTGCACCTCCAATTGGTTCTTTAATAATTCCGTCAATTAATTCTAGTTTTTTCATATCTGCACCAGTCAATTTTAAAGCTTCCGCAGCTTGCTCTTTATAATCCCAACTTCTCCATAAAATAGAAGAACAAGATTCTGGAGAAATCACTGTGTACCAAGTATTTTCCATCATATACACTCTATCTCCTACACCAATTCCAAGTGCGCCTCCAGAAGCGCCTTCACCAATAACAATAGCAATAATTGGTGTTTTTAAACGGGTCATTTCAAAAATATTTCTAGCTATTGCCTCTCCTTGTCCACGTTCTTCTGCTTCCAATCCAGGATAAGCTCCAGGAGTATCTAATAAAGTTACCACAGGAATTCTGAATTTTTCAGCCATTTTCATTAAACGCAATGCTTTTCTGTAGCCTTCAGGATTTGGCATTCCAAAGTTTCTGAACTGACGAGTTTTGGTATTATACCCTTTTTGTTGTCCAATAACCATAAAAGATTGATTGCCGATTTTTCCTAAACCACCAACCATAGCTTTGTCATCTTTCACATTTCTATCACCATGAAATTCCATGAAAGTTTCTCCAAAAATAGCACGGATATAATCCATGGTATAAGGTCTGTTTGGGTGTCTTGACAATTGAACTCTTTGCCAAGGTGTAAGATTTTTGTAAATATCTTTTCTTGCTTCTGCTAATTTTTTTTCAATTTTTTTACAAGTTGCAGTAACATCAACATCGCTTTCTTCGCCAATAATTTGACATTTTTCAAGTTGGTCTTGAAGTTCTTTTATAGGCATTTCAAAGTCTAGATATTCCATATTGTAGGTATTTTGAATTCATTTTTTGATGTAACAAACATACTGTAAAAATACTGTTTTTAGAAAAAATAGCTTACTTTTTTGAGTTGATTCGTTCCTGAAATTTTTGTTTTATGGTTGTCCTATTTTTGATAATTCCATTTACTAAAACCACTGCAAAAACAATAAAAGCACCAAAATAAAACTCAGGATTCATTTTTTCTTTTTCTCCAAAAATCCATAATGCTAAAATTATGGCATAAATTGGTTCTAAATTTATGGTCAACATTACAGTGTAAGGAGAAACATATTTCATCACTTTTACTGATGCAATAAACGCAAAAGCAGTACAAATGCTGCTTAAAATTGCCAAATACACCCAATCCATTTTTGGAACATCAAAAAAAGTAGGTGTAAATCCACCAGAAAAAAACAAATAGATTGCTACGAAAACTGTCCCAAAAAATAATTGATATAATGAAATACTGTTGGCATCATATTTTTTGACGAAAAGCCCGTTGAAAACTGCAAAAAGCGATCCTAAAAAAGAAGAAATTAAAGCGTATAAAATTCCTAATTGATACTGACTTTCGAAATTGAAAATGATATACAAGCCAACAATAACGAGCAATCCAAGAAAAATTTCAAGCAATTTTATTTTTCTTCTAAAAAAAATTGGTTCAATCAATGAAGTGAAAAAAGCACCTGTACTCATGGTTACTAAAGCTACTGAAACGTTAGACACTTTGATAGCCTTGAAAAAGAAAATCCAATGTGTTGCAATGATAATTCCTGTGATTAAAAATTTTATAATCCCTTCTTTATCCAATAAAAATGACTTTTTTTTATAAAGAAAAAACAGAAAAATAAACAAAACAGCCAATCCCATTCTGAAAAAAACCAAAGGAATTGCTTCCAAAGTAATTAACGCTCCTAAAATGGCTGTAAATCCCCAAATAAAAACAATGAGATGCAGCAACAAATAATTCTGGAGCTTATTTTCTGGCATTGTAAAAAAGATAAAAACCTACAATTGCAAAGAGAAAATTAGGCATCCAAACGTATAAAAGTGAATTTACGCCTGCAACTGCGCCTAAAACTTCTGAAATTTTAAGTAGAAAAACATACAGAAACATCATTCCAACTCCAATTGCCAAATTAACTCCTGTGCCACCTCTTCTTTTTCTGAAAGCCAAACAAACTGCAATCAATGTTAAAATATAAGATGCAATTGGAAGACTCGTTCTTTTGTGTAATTCAACCAAATAAGCATTCAGGTTTTTAACGCCTCTTTTTTTTGAAACATCAATAAAACTAATCAATTCTGGTGATGGCATTTCTTGTGATAATGCTGATTTGTAAATCAAATCTCTAGGGGTAAAATTAAAAAGAGTATCAATTTTATTTCCTGATGAAATTTCATCTCTCTTGGAATAAATTTTTCGCATTTTCCAACTTGTCAATGAAAAAGTAGAATCTTTTGGATTGAAAGTAATGAAATCAGCCACCAATTTCGATTTTAATTTCAAACCATCATACACTTCTGATGTAAAATCATAACCTGAATTATTATCGGTATTAAAATTTCTGATAAAAATATAGGTGCTGTCTGTTAGTTGTAAACTAAAATCACTTACAAATTTGAATTCCTGTTGTTGAACATTATTAGAAATGTATGTTTGTTCAAATTTTTTACGAGTTTTACTACTATTTGGTACCACAAAATGATTCATAAAAAGTGATAAAAAAGTCACTAAAGTTGCTCCAACAAAATAAGGATATAAAAAACGAACAAAGGAAACTTTTGCGTTATTTATCGCAATGATTTCGGTATTATTTGAAAGCTTTGTTGTGAATAAAATTACTGCCAAAAAAAGTGCCAAAGGCATGAAAGTATTGGTATAATAAATGGTAAAATTGATATAATAATCTTTTACAATTTCATCCAAACTAAGATTGGGATGTTGCAAAAAATTATCCACTTTTTCAGCAATATCAATAGCAATCGCAATAGGAATCAATATCAATAAGGTAAACAAAAAAGTTACCAAAAAATTCTTTAATATGTACCTATCTATAATTTTCAAAACTACAAACGTTTATCCATTTGAATCACCATTTTATCTTTCCATTGACTGAAATCGCCTGCTAAAATATGTTTTCTTGCTTCACGTGTCAACCACAAATAAAATCCTAAGTTATGAATTGTTGCAATCTGTTTTCCCAACATTTCATTGGCTGCGAATAAATGACGAAGATACGCTTTAGAGTATAAAGTATCCACATACGTAATTGCCATTTCATCAATTGGGGAAAAATCATTTTCCCACTTTTTATTTTTCATATTGATGGTTCCATGAGCTGTAAAAAGCATTCCATTTCTGGCATTTCTGGTAGGCATTACACAATCAAACATGTCAATTCCGAGTGCAATATTCTCTAAAATATTAATTGGCGTTCCAACACCCATCAAATATCGAGGTTTATCTTCTGGTAAAATTGCGGTTACAATTTCGGTCATTGCATACATTTCTTCTGCAGGTTCGCCCACTGAAAGTCCGCCAATTGCATTTCCTTGAGCGCCAGCATTTGCAATATATTCTGCTGATTGTTTGCGCAAATCTTTATACGTACTTCCTTGTACAATTGGAAAAAACGTTTGTTCATAGCCATATTTGTAGGGTAATTTTTCCAAATGATTGATACATCTGTTCAACCATCTGTGAGTCATGTGCATAGAACGTTTTGCGTAATTGTAATCACAAGGATAAGGTGTACATTCGTCAAAAGCCATGATAATATCTGCACCAATTTCACGCTGAATTTCCATCACATTTTCGGGAGTAAAAACGTGAGTTGAGCCATCAATATGACTTTTAAACTTTACACCTTCTTCATTGATTTTACGATTGCTAGACAGGGAATATACTTGATAACCTCCAGAATCTGTCAAAATATTTCGATCCCAATTCATAAATTTATGCAACCCTCCTGCTTGTTCTAAAATAGAAGTTTTGGGACGCAGAAAAAGATGATAGGTATTTCCTAAAATAATATCAGGATTTATTTCGTTTTTTAGTTCTGTTTGATGAACACCTTTTACTGTGCCTACAGTTCCAACAGGCATAAAAATAGGCGTTTGAATTTCGCCATGGTCAGTAGTGATAACTCCTGCTCTAGCCTTGCTTTTTGGGTCTGTAAATTTTAAATCGAATTTCATTGTCGGCAAAGATACCAATATTGTGAGAAGTGAAAAACTAAAATTATTTCAAAGATTTTAGCTAAAATCTTCGTTTTGATTTTGATGAAAAACCGGAATTATTTTGTTTATTTTTCAGAGAAGATTTTCTGAAAGCACTGCTTTTTTTATTGAATTCATCTTTCAAAGAAGTGAGTTTCTTCTTTGGCTTGATGACTTTTTTTGGTTTTTCTTCTACAGAAGCTTCTTCCGTTTTTGAGGAAGTTGCAATCATTTTTTGAATTTCAGAAAGCTCATTTTCAGTGAGTTCGCGCCAATCACCCAATTGCAAATTGCCCAATTCAACATTCATGATTCTGGTGCGTTTAAGTTTCAAAACTTCGTAATTCAAATATTCGCACATTCTACGAATTTGACGGTTCAAACCCTGAACTAAAATGATTTTAAATACTTTTTCTGATATTTTTTCAACCTTACATTTTTTGGTTGTTGTTCCTAAAATCGGAATTCCATTGCTCATCTTTTGGATGAAAACTTCATCAATCACTTTGTCAACAGTGACCAAATATTCTTTTTCATGTTGATTTCCTGCACGCAGAATTTTGTTGACAATATCTCCATCATTTGTCAAAAAAATCAAGCCTTCAGAAGGTTTGTCCAATCGTCCAATTGGAAACAATCGTTCAGGATGTTTGATTTCTTTTAAGATGTTGTTTTTCTCTTTTGTATCTGTGGTTGAAACAATTCCAACTGGCTTATGATAAGCAATATAAAGCGTTTTTGGTTTGGAATTGACAATGCGTCCATCCAGTTTTACAACATCATTTTTCGAAACTCTATTGCCTAATTTTGTTGGATTTCCATTGATGGTAACTCTGCCTTCCTGAATAAATTTTTCAGCTTCTCTGCGTGAGCAAATGCCTGTAGCACTAATAAATTTATTCAAATTGATGGATTCTTGAGTCATGATTTCAGGCTAAAAGCTATTGCAAAAATAAGAATTCTGTTATTGTTCAATAGTTCTAAATGTCAAATTAATTCTAGGAAAAATTACTTTTTTTGATGGTGGCAATCTGTGTAACCAATGTGTTTGCGTTTCGCCTTTCATCACCAACAAACTTCCGTGTTCTAAAATTACATCAATTCTATGATTATTTTGCTTGTGTTTAAATGAAAATTTACGAGTTGCACCCAAAGAAACAGAGGCAATTGCGCCATTTCTCCTCAACATTTTTTCTCCATCTGAATGATATGCCATTCCTTCATCACCTGAATGATATAAATTCAATAAACAAGAATTGTAGGTTTCATTGGATTCTTTTTCAACAATCTCTTTTAACGCCAATAATTCATCTGTCCAAATATTCGCTTTTTTGGTGATTTTTGAATACGTATATTCAAATTGTTGCGAGCCAAACCAAGCTACTTTTCGTTTTGTAGTGATGATTTTTCCAAAAATAATGGCTTGATCATGTTCCCAAGGAATGGTTTCAAGGAAATTTTTATAATAAAAATCGGCGTCAATTTTTGATAATATAACGCCGTGATTATTTGTAATTCCGTCAAAGGGTAAAATATTATTGACTTTTTCAGTTGAGAATAAATCCATTTTATAAAATTAGTAAAAAAAAGATTTATATCCACAAACTATTCTTCCAATTCCAAACCTTCTAATTCTTCAATCGCTTCTTCTTCTGATTTTTGTTCCTTTTGTTCTATTTTTTTAGTATCCGTTACTTCGGATTTTGTAAAAAATACTTTGTAAGAAATGATACTCAATGAGATGAATAACAACACAACCAACACTTTTAAAGAAGTTGGTTTTGAAGTTTCATTTTGATTGATTTTCCACAAAATAAAAGCGCAAATAACCCCAATAGCTGCTGGAATATAGGCGATTATAAATAAAGGCAATAATGATAGAATTAATGCTAAAACAGCACTGATAAATGCGATAATGGATACTATTTTTTTCATTTAGTTTAATTTAAAAGTCCGGTTGCAGATTTAATTTTAAGTTCGCCTGTTCCAATAGCAATTTTGAATTTTGCCAAAACAGGAATTTTTGCTACGTCCGCAGATAACCATAACAAATTGTCATTCGTTCCTTTCAACGAATTGTCGTTTTTTAAACTTACTGCCAATTTATAACATTCTTTTTTTCCTAAATTTGAGGAAATAACTTCTTTCCCCAAATATTTGACAACCATAAATTTTTCTTTTCCATCAAACAAAAAGTAGAAACTTTTAGATTCACCAGTTTTAATTTTAGAAAAATCAAGGTTTCTAACATTGTAAATTGTTGCCACCAAATCTCTCGTATTTCCAGAATTAGGAACCGTTAATTTATCTTCAAATTCTCCGTTTTTTTGAAACTTACGAATTACACAATCAATATTTTTTTCTTTATGATTGAACTTGTATTGCTCCATTTTTTTAAAACCGCCTTCAGCAATATCGCGTTTGTACAATAAAGGCGTTAGTGTTTTTGGATTTACGTAACTTTCATATAAATCTCTCACTTTAAAGAAGTTATCAAATTTACTAAAAGTTGTCGCTGTAAATTTTAGTTTTAGCAAAGTAGCAGTTGACGTTTTTATCGGGCTTGTTTCCAATGAAATTTGTGCAATTTCAGTTAACAATCCTGAAAGGGTGTACGAGGCTGTATAAACCAATTTTTCATTGGTATTTACTGCTGTATTTTGTGCAAGAACAACATTGGTAATAGAAAAATAAAAAAACAGCGAAATGCAAAAATATTTCATTTTTTAGAAGTTTAAAACGGCTCAAATGTAGGCAAAAAACCTTTCAAAAAAATCAAATTTGATGCTTTAACTAATTGTTAATTTTAAAGATTTTTGATAATAAATTACCATCAAAAATATTTTTCTCATTCTGAAATTTTGTTAAAAAATAGCTCTTAAACCTAAATTTAAAGAATTTCCTAAGCCTGAATCATTTCCACGAACAAACTTACTATACAAAGTTTCAATGTTTAACACTGAGGTAAGTTGGTATTTTGCACCAACACCCATTGCTGAATAATTTTGCGAAAAATTATTTCCTAAATCAAGCAAATGAGCATGTTGTACAAACGTAAGGACCGTAAATTTATTTGTTGGAAAGTAGCTTAAAAAAACCCCCGCTCCCGCACGAATCCTTTCGTGTGGCTTATGAAATTACAACAGAAGTTCCTATCTTTACAATGCTAAAATTGTAATAATGA
>DAIUBY010000090.1:1963-8327 GCA_036846425.1 Polaribacter sp. | reverse complement strand
TAAAAATTTGGTAATTTTTTTCATAATAAATGTTTAATTTTTGGATTATTATATGCAGTGCAAAAGTCTTTCTTTTATTAGAGCGGTTTGTTAATTTAATGTTAAGTTTTAACAAGAAATTATGACTATCAAAACTATATAAAAACAAGATTATTGCCTAATAATCAACAACTTACTTATAAACAGTTTTATTAACAAATTTTTAGGAATTCATTAAATTTTAAATTGACGATAAAATAAAATTAGGATTACTAACTTTTCAACAACTTATTTGCCAATTCTTTTCCTAATTCTACACCAAATTGGTCATAACTATAAATATTCCATAAAATTCCTTGAGTAAAAATTTTATGTTCGTATAAAGCGACTAATTTGCCCAAAGACTTTGGTGTTAGCTTATCAAAAAGTATGGTGTTGCTAGGTCTGTTTCCATCAAAAACTTTGAAAGGTAATAACGTTGAAATTTGATTTTCCTTTCCTGAAGATTTTAATTCTAAATGAACTTCTTCTGCAGTTTTACCAAATGATAATGCGTCCATTTGACCATAAAAATTTGCCATTAATTTTTTATGATGATCTGTTAATCCATACAAAGATTCTTTATATCCAATAAAATCAGCAGGAATTAATTTAGTTCCTTGATGCACTAATTGCATAAAAGCATGTTGCATATTGGTACCTGTACTTCCCCAAACTATTGTACCTGTTTGATAGTCAATTTTTTCGCCATTTCTGTCAACACCTTTTCCATTACTTTCCATTATGGCTTGTTGCAAATACGCTGGAAGTTTTGATAAATATTGAGAATATGGCAACACTGCTTCAGATTCAGCATTGTAAAAATTATTATACCAAATGCTAATCAATGCTAAAATAACAGGAATATTTTGCTCAAAATCTTCGTTTCTGAAATGCAAATCCATTTCTTCAGCACCATCTAAAAGTGCTTTGTAATTGTCAAATCCAACTGATAAACTGATTGATAATCCAACTGCTGACCACAATGAAAAACGACCTCCAACCCAATCCCACATTGGGAAAACATTTTCTTTTGAAATTCCGAAATTGTCAATCGCTTCTAAATTGGTAGAAACTGCCACAAAATGTTTTGGAATATCAAAAATAGTGGCTGATTTTAAAAACCAATTTTTAATAGTTTCCGCATTTGAAAGTGTTTCTTGTGTGGTAAAAGTTTTGGAAACAATCACAAAAAGTGTTGTTTCTGGATGTAATTTTTTGATGATTTCAGAAACATGATCACCATCAACATTGGATACAAAATGCGTATTCAATTGATTTTTATAGAATTGCAATGATTCCACAATCATATCAGGTCCTAAATCAGAACCTCCAATTCCAATATTTACAATATCTGTAATTGATTTTCCTGTGTATCCTTTCCACTTTCCAGAAATCACTTTATTGCTAAAACTTTTTATTTTTCTTAGCGCAGCTTGTATTTGAGGTTTGATGTTTTTTCCATCAACTAAAATTGGTTCATCAGAATTGCTACGTAATGCTGTATGCAAAACTGCTCTATTTTCAGTAACATTAATTATTTCACCAGTAAATTGACTTTCAATGGCTTCTTTTAAACCAACTTCTTTTGCTAATTCTATTAATAATTGTATAGTTTCTTTATTGATGCGGTTTTTTGAAAAATCAACCAATAAATCTCCAAATTCAATTGAAAAATCTTGTTGTCTATTTGAGTCTTTATAATATTCTTTGATGGTTGTTTGTTGAATATCTTGAAAATGTTTGGTTAATTTTTGCCAAGCAACTGTTTTGGTTGGATTGCTATTTTTCATTAAAATTTATTATTATTTTGAAATAGTTTCGGTTTGTTTATCTGGCTTTGAAACGGATCTTTTTTTACTGTCCAATTGCTGTTTTAAAGGAGCAATGAACTTTAAAAATCTTGGTTTGATAGTGTTACTTAATGGTTGAGAATTGGGCAATTTTTCTCGCAAAGGATCTACTTGTTGTCCAAATTTCCAGAATCGATAACACACATGTGGTCCTGATGTATTTCCTGTCATTCCAACCAAACCAATTACATCACCTTGCCTTACATATTCACCAACTTTTACTTTTCGTTGTTTCATATGTAAATATTGAGTGGTATAAGTGCTGTTATGTTTTATTTTTACATAATTTCCATTGCCACCTTTCATAGCAGATTCTATAACAGTTCCACTTGCAGTTGCAATGATTGGAGTTCCGTAATTTGCAGCAAAATCAGTTCCTTTATGTGGTCTTGCAATGTTTCCGTATAAAGCAATTCGTCTGTTTAAATTGTATCTTGATGAAATTCGATATTGGAATTTGATAGGCGCTTTTAAAAATTGGCTTTTCATCATATTTCCCAATTCATTGTAGTATTCTGCTTTTCCGTTTATGGAATCTGCCAAAAAACGAAAAGCATATAAATTTTTGCCATTGTGTTTAAAAACTGCCGATTTTATTTTTCCATAACCTGCATGAATGGTATCATCTATGAATTTTTCTTCATACACAATTTTAAAAGAATCACCTTTTTGCAATCTGTAAAAATCCAATGTCCAAGCATAAATATCTGCAACTTCCCAAGTTAAGTTCGGTTTCAATCCTAAACTATCCATGGTTACTGAAAGATTATAATTGATAACTCCAGTAACTTCTCTTTCAACGGTTTTAACTGGTTTTGTAAAACGAGTTGCTTTTACGATTGAGTCTTTAAAATCCAAAACGGTTGCGTTTATTTTATCGTGTTTATAGATAAAAACTTGCGCTTTTTGGGTAGAATCTTTGCTTGTTAAAATGGTGTAGGGTTTTCCTGCTTTTACTTTTGCAACATCAAAAACTTCTTTTACAGAAGTAGCAATATCATTAATTTGAGGATATAAAACATGATGCCTGTCCAAAATAACGCCAAAGCTTTCTCCATTTTTGATGGTGTCTTGAATAACGTTATAATCATCTAATTTATAGCCAAATCGGATTTCGGATTTTTTCTCTTTTTGAGGTTCAATTTCTTGTTTTTCTTCTTTTTTACAAGATGAAAATGAAAGCATAAAAACAAGTAAATACAGTACTTTTTTCAAGAATTGGTTACTTTTTTGATAATTTTTCAAAAATACAAATAAAATTGATTTATAAAAACCTTAAGCGTTAACTTGTTATTACTGATTTGTTAAAATTTCAAGTATTATTTTAAGAAAGGATTTGCAAAGCCCCTAAAATCTTCTAATTCAGCCGTTAAAGATCCTACTCGTAAATCTGCTTTTAGTTTTAAAGGTATTTTATTAGCATCATTTGAAATCCAAATAGTAACGCTTTCTTGCTCCTTGAATACCCTTCCAGAGAGAACATAGGGTCTAAAAACCAAGGTTTCTATTTTTCCTAAATGAGTTCTAAGTGATTGTTTTCCTAAAAACTTTAACCTGAAAGGAAAGGTTTCTTCATCAAAAAACATGTCTAATTTTATTTCATCTCCAGTTTTAATTTTAGAAACATCATAACTTCTTAAATAATAAAAAGAAGAAAGCATGTCTTGCACTTTGTTGAAAGTAACAGAAGTGTCTCTTTGAAGCGTAAAATCTTGAACATACGCCTTTTTTACATCATAATTAAATGTTGTAATTGTGTGTTTTTTATAACCTCCTTCGTAGATTTTTCTTTTGAAAACATAGGGTTTAATTGCTTCTTTGTCAAAATACGATTCGTAATAATCCTCTACTTCAAAAAACCATTTAATCATTCCAGATGTCCAACCTGTTCCTTTGGTATGAAATACTTTTTTGCCTTTGTATTCTGCTTCATCAACTTCTAAAATCGCAGTTCCAGCTCTTAAAAAACCGCTATAACTCATTTTATAACGAAGCCATTCTCCACTTTTAAAAGCAGGTTTTTGTTCTTGAGCTTGAGCTGTCAGAAGAGAAAAAAATAAAATAATAGATAAGTACTTTTTCATATTGCAATCAAACATAAAAAAAAGGATTGACAAATCTCGTTCCAAAAAAGAAAAAGTGACTAATTAATATTTTATACATCTCTTTTTAACGTTTTGTTTACCTTTAAAAAGTTCCCCAGTTTTTCAATTCATCTTCACTCCACAAATAGGGATAAAAAATTCTTCGTTGATATTTTGGATGCATATATTTACGCCAACTGCTACCTCCTGTTGCTTCTAAATCTATCTCATTTCCGCCTAAATATTTTGCTGCTGCATTGTAATGAGCCATCACCCATTTTACATTTACAGTATAATCATAATGACGCATTGCTTTTATCAAACTTTCGTTTTGCTGCACTTCTTTGGGTAATTGTTGGAATTTTTTTGATAGATTAATGTCATTATAATCTTCCATAAAATCGATAAAATCTCCTAAATATTTTTTTTCGAAAAGATTTAATAAAGTTGATTTTTGTCCAGTTGTATAATTTTTTCCAGCAGCTTGCCAATACAAATGATTATAGGCGTTTTTGAAAGAAGAATTTCTATCAATTGTTTCTCTATAACGCGCATCAATCAAATTGATTAATTCTGTAGAAGCAAATTCAATTTTTCGATATTGCGCACTTTGAAATCCACTTGCTGGAGTCAGCGTATTTCTGAATTTTAAATATTGTTCAGGTTCCATTCCATCAGCCATAACTGAAAATGAACTGCACAACATATCAAAATAACGACTGATTCTGTGTAAATGCATGGTGAATTTATCCGCAGAAATTTCATCGGATTTTGCAACTTGATCAATTTCCCACAACACCATTTTGAACAACAATTCATTGACTTGATGATACATGATAAAAACCATTTCATCTGGTTGTGTGGTTCTTGGTGTTTGTAAACCTAACAAAGCATCTGTTTGGATATAATCCCAATAAGTGATTGGTGTGCTCCACAACAAACCTTCTAACATGGCATCAACAGGAACACCTAGTTCGTTATATTTTGCTTCAATCGCTTTTAGAATTTCGTCTTTGTTCATTTTAAAAAGAATCTAATTTATGGAACAAAGATAGGAGAATAAAGAAAAGAGATTTGACAAAGCCCAAAACTTTGAATTAAAAACTTCAAATTTTGAACCTTAAAGTGTCCCTCTTTTCGCTTGTTCTCTTTCTATGGATTCAAATAATGCTTTAAAATTTCCTGCACCAAAACCTTTTGCGCCCATTCTTTGGATGATTTCAAAAAATAAGGTTGGTCTGTCTTCAACAGGTTTTGTGAAAATTTGTAACAAATAACCTTCTTCATCAGCATCAATCATGATTCCAAGCGCTTTTAGTTTTTCAATATCTTCTTTCAATTCATGACTAAAAGTTTCCAATCTTCCAGGGACAGCTTTATAATATGATTCTGGTGGAGTTGATAAAAATTCAACACCATTATTTCTCAATTGAGTTACAGTTTTGATGATGTCATCTGTTGCCACTGCAATATGTTGTACTCCTGCACCTTCATAAAAATCTAAATATTCTTCAATTTGCGAACGTTTTTTTCCTTCAGCTGGTTCATTGATTGGAAATTTGATGCGACCATTTCCATTAGACATTACTTTACTCATCAAAGCTGAATATTCTGTGTGAATTTGTTTGTCATCAAAAGATAAAAAGTTTTCAAAACCCATGACATCTTCATACCATTTTACCCAGACATTCATTTGATTCCAACCTACATTTCCAACCATGTGATCTATGAATTTTAATCCTGCAGTTGGTGGATTGTAATCTGATTCCCATTTTTGAAAACCCGGTAAAAAAGCTCCTTTGTAATTTTTTCTCTCTACAAAAAGATGCACAGTTTCACCATACGTATAAATTCCAGAACGAACTACTTCACCAAATTCGTCTTTTTCAACTGTTGGTTCCATATACGATTTTGCGCCCCTTGAAATAGTTTCTTCATACGCTTTTTTGGCATCATCAACCCAAAGCGCAATGACTTTTACACCATCACCATGTTTTGTAATATGTTCATTTATAGGTGATTTACTAGTTAAAGGAGTTGTTAAAACCAACCTGATTTTGTCCTGTTTCAACACATAACTTACAGATTCTTTTGAACCCGTTTCTAAACCTTTGTAGGCATGAGATTGAAAACCAAAAGCAGTTTTGTAAAAATGGGCAGCTTGCTTGGCATTACCAACGTAAAATTCTACGTAATCTGTTCCTAATAATGGTAGGAAATCTTGCGCCCCTGAAAATATTTTTTCTAAACCGTAGTTTACGGATTGTATTTCTTTTTTACTCATCTTTATGTTTATAGAAAAGAGAAAATAGAACAGAGAAAAGAGATTTTTAGAGTTTGTTTTGAAAACTCATTGTCATTTTTTGAAACTCAGCTATTTTTTCTTCAAGTTTAGTTAATTGTTCTTTT
>DAIUBY010000090.1:0-1863 GCA_036846425.1 Polaribacter sp. | reverse complement strand
GCAATTTTCATTGCTTCTTCTGTAACCATCAAAGGTTTGAAAGTATCAACCATAACTGCTAATTCTTCTGTGGAAGTTTTTCCAATACTTCGTTCTGTAGCTCCTGGATGTGGACCATGTGGAATTCCTGCTGGATGCAAAGAAATGTGCCCAGCTTCAATATCATTTCTGCTCATAAAATCGCCATCAACATAATACAAAACCTCATCAGAATCGATATTACTATGATTGTAAGGTGCAGGAATTGACTGCGGATGATAATCGTACAAACGTGGCACAAAACTACAAATCACAAAAGCACTCGTTTCAAACGTTTGATGTACAGGTGGTGGTTGATGAATTCTTCCTGTAATTGGCTCAAAATCGTGAATTGAAAATGCATACGGATAATTAAAACCGTCATAACCAACCACATCAAAAGGATGTGATGCATAAACCATTTCGATAATTTCTCCTTGTTTTTTTACTTTGATGATAAAATCTCCTAATTCATTATTGGTTTCTAATTCATAAGGTCTTCTAATATCTCGTTCGCAAAAAGGAGAATGCTCTAACAATTGCCCAAACCAATTTCGATATCTTTTTGGTGTGTAAACTGGATGATAAGATTCTACAATAAAAAGTCGATTATTTTCATCATCAAAATCGAGTTTGTAAATAATTCCTCGTGGAATTACCAAATAATCTCCGTATTTAAAATCGATATTCCCTAAATGCGTTCTTAATTTTCCTGAACCTTTGTGGATAAAAATTACTTCATCAGCATCAGTATTTTTATAAAAATATTCAGAAGTTGATTTTTTTGGAGCTGCTAAAATAATGTTGCAATCTGAATTTGTCAGCACCACTTTTCTGCTTTCTAAATAATCATTTTCTGGAGAAATTTGAAATCCACGAAGTCTATAAGATTGAATATTGTTTGCTTTGGCAATTTTTGGCGCAACTGAGTATTGTTTGCGAATTTCTTTAACCATTGTAGGTCTTTGTTCGTGATAGGAATTTGTTGACATTCCATCAAAACCAATGGTGCCAAACAATTGTTCGTAATACAAACTTCCATCTTCTTTTCGAAATTGGGTGTGTCTTTTTGGTGGAATTTTTCCTAATTGATGATAAAAAGGCATTTTTTATAATTTAACAATTGATTAATGTGGAAATAAAACAATGTGTTAATGTATCAATTTTGAAATCAACATTGATACATTGTTAGTTTTTTAATTGATACATTTAATAATTTCAATCGATTTCGTAATAGTTACAAAGGTATAAAAAGTAATTTATGTTTCCGCTTTTTTAAAAATGAAAATGCTTAATCAATCGTTTTAATAACCTGTTTTGGAGCTTCTTTTCTAGTACCATCAAAACCATCAACTCCACCAACTGTAGTGTATTTCATTACGTATTTTCTGTCAGGAAAAATTCGTTGGTAGGCACTTTGACACATTAACGTTGCTTCGTGAAATCCGCATAAAATCAATTTTAATTTTCCAGGATAGGTATTCACGTCGCCAATGGCATAAATTCCTGGAATATTGGTTTGATAATCCAACGCATTGTTCACTTTAATTGCATTTTTTTCGATTTCTAAACCCCAATTCGCAATCGGTCCTAATTTTGGTGACAACCCAAAAAGCGGAATAAAATGATCTGTTTCTAATTGAAAAGGTGTTTCTCCGTCTTTTGTAATCGTAACAGCTTCAACTTTTTCATTTCCAATAATTCCAGTAACTTCAGCAGGTGTAATGAGCTTTATTTTTCCTGCATTTTTTAATTCTTGCACTTTTTCAACAGAATCTAAAGCACCTCTAAATTCATTTCTTCTATGAATCAAGGTAACTTCGGAGGCAACATTTGTTAAAAATA
>DAIUBY010000089.1:3718-8427 GCA_036846425.1 Polaribacter sp. | reverse complement strand
ACGATTGCCACGTCTGTTCATTCCTAAAGCTCTTGCTCCTCCTCCATATAAAATTTCATTTTCGTCTAAATTGAATTGAATTTTCTGATGAATAGAATCTTTTTGATAGCCTAATTTTTCAGATATAAGTTCTTTATTATCAAAGAAATACGAAATTTTAAAGGGTGATTTTTGTACTTTTACTGCAATTCCTTTTGAGTAAAAATCACTTTGGAATTCTGAAATTACTGAGGTTATTTCAACCTTTTTAGGTATCATAACAACAGCCTGTGATTTTTGATTTGATACTTCATTCAAAGGAATAAAAGTAGTTTCAACAATATTTTTACTATAAAATGTGATGAAATATTTACCATCACTCACCTCTATATTCAATCCATTTTCGGTTTGTTGAATATTTTTAAAAATTCGATTAGAATTTTGACTAAAAGAAAAAAAAGGGATAGTAAATAGAATATATAGAACTATTTTTTTCATTAAAAAGTTTTTTTGAGTTCTCGACTGCGCTCGAACTGACAGTAGATTTGATTTATTTTTTCAATAAAAAAGTCAATGGAATATGAATTCTGTTTTGCCATGACTTTTCGGAATGATCTGAGTTTGGAAAATGGATATTTCTAAAATTATCAATTGAATATCCTTTGCTTGTGTAAATTGAATCGACAGTTGATGCAAATTGTGGATAATGACGATCTAATGTTTGATCTCCATAATCAAAATACAATTTATGATTTTTTGCATTGGGAACATTTGCAGCTACATAACTAAAAATTGCCTCTGGAAAAGGGTTGTTTTCTTCAGCCATTGCTCCAACCCAATGTGTTGAAATACAAGCTGCTCCTTGAAATATATTTGGATATTCTGAAATTGCGTACATAGACATTAATCCGCCCATTGAAGAGCCAGCAACAAAGGTGTTTTCTTTGTTTTTATGTACAGAAAATGTTGCATCAATAAAAGGTTTTAGCTCAAAAACTATGAATTTTAAATATTCATCGCCTTTAAAATCGGTAGAAATATTATTTTCTTTTGCTTTTTTAAAAACCTGATTTTTTGAATTTTTATCTAAAAAATTGAGTGCTTTTTCAGGAAATAAGTCGTTCCAACGAATGGAAGAAATATTGTGAATGGCTACAACAATAAAATCTTTAGTGATATTTTGTTCCATTAAATCGGTTGCAGCTTCGTCAATTCGCCATTCTTGTTTGTTCCATGTTTTAGTAGAATCAAACAACATTTGACCATCATGCATGTATAAAACTGCATATTTTTGTTTGTCAGAATAATTTTTTGGCAACCAAATATCAACCGTTCTTGGGGTAATATTTTTTGATGGAAACGTATCAATTCTGATAAGGTTTCCAGCAGATAAAACAGCATTTTCTAAAGGATAAGATTTGATATTAGAAAAGGTTGTTTTAGAATTTTGACTGCAAGAAATTACTAATAAAAAAAGTCCGCAAAAAAATAGGATATTCTTCATAATTATAGTTTTGAAGTTAATATAAGACTTCCTTTATTTGAAAGAGTCATTGTTTTTCCCCATCTAAATTTTTCATTTGTCATAATATTTTTGAGCGTTTTTCCTTTCAATCCAACTTCAGAAAAACGATTCAAATCAATTATAATTGGTTTTTCATTTTTATTGATAATATGAACAACAACCTCATCGTCTTTGATTCTAAACAGAAAATAGGTTCCGTTTTCAGGAGCAAAATGAATGGTTTTCCCATCATGAATTGCTTTGCTGTTTTTTCTAAAATTCAATACTTTTTGTAAGAAAAGTTGCATGTCTTTTTGAGTATCAGTCAAACCTTCACCAGTAAATGCATTTACTAAATCGCCTTTCCAACCTCCAGGAAAATCTGTACGAATCAAACCATGATCTCCTGGTTTTGCGAAATCGTTCATCAAAATTTCTGTTCCGTAATAAATTTGTGGAATTCTTGGTAACATTAATAAATAGCTCAATGCCATTTTTGTATTGACAACATCTCCCTTTAATTGTGTGAAAATTCGGCTCATATCATGATTATCTGGAAAAATCATGATATCTTTTGGAGAAGCATAATGAAAATCATTTGCCAAACCTTCATAAATTTTTGTCAAGCCAGAATTGTAACTTTCATGTTGAGTTAAAGCTTCTACAATATTACTTTGCATCGCAAAATCCATAGTTGACGTTAAATTGGATTCATATCCATCTTTGTTTTTTGCACCTTTTTGCCAATAACCAATTAACAATGGATTGTAACTCCACTCTTCTCCAACAATCGAAAAATTGGGATATTCGTTCATGATTGCTCCAGCCCAATTGCTCATAAATTGTTTGTCAGGATAAGGGTAAGTATCTTGTCTGATGCCTCCTAGACCCAACGTTTCAATCCACCAAATGCTATTTTGAATGATGTATTTTGCCATAAATGGATTTCGTTGATTTAAATCGGGCATTGTATCCACAAACCAACCTTCGTTATTTCCACTTTTATCAGCTTTAGCAGCATACAAATCTTGATTTGTAGTGCGCCTGTGATTGGAAACTTTTACAGTTTGATTGTTCCAATTTTCCTTATTTTTTTCATAATACGCTTGATTATTAACCCAATCATCAAAAGGCAAATCTTTCATCCACCAATGTTCTAATCCACAATGATTTGCCACTTGATCCATGATGAGTTTCATGTTTTTCTTGCGTAATTCGTTTGCCAATTCTTGGTATTCAGCAAGTGTTCCAAAACGTGGATCTACTTCATAAAAATCGGTCATTGCGTACCCATGATACGAACCACTTTTCATATCATTCGTTAAAACTGGAGTTGGCCAAACTGCTGTAAAGCCTAGGTTTGAAATGTAATCAATATGACTTGTAATTCCTTTGATATCTCCTCCATGACGTGCATAATCATCTTTCCTGTTAATGGTTTTTTCATTCATTTTTTCGATGATATCATTGGTTTCATCTGCATTTGCAAAACGATCAGGAGTTATCAGATAAATAGCATCTGAACTGTTGAAACCAACAAATTTTTCAGATGATTTTTCTCTGTTTTTCAATTCATATGTATGATTTTTTGTAGTTCCATCATCAAAAGTAAAAACGATATCAAATTTGCCTGCTTTGGTTGATTTGTCAATTTCTACATCAATAAAAAGATAATTATTGCTTTTTGCTTTATGCACTTTTTGAATGCTTACACCAGCATAAGAAATGGTTGGTTTTGCATTGCCAATATTGGGTTCTTTGACTAATAATTGCAATGAGGAATCTTTAAAATTGATCCACCAATTTGAAGGTTCAACTCTTTCTAAAAATGTGTTAGAAACTTTTTTTGATTCAGAAATCATGGATTCTTTGTTTGAATTGTTGCAAGAAATCAACACACTAAAGATAAGAAGCAAGAACGTATTTTTCATAATTTTCTACAAATTTAATTCATCAAAGAAGATTTCATTAATAATTATATTATTGATTTCTATACAGTTACCAAATTATTTGGTGTTACCTTTATTGGTTTTTCATTTACCAAAATAGTAACCTCTTCATTTCCATCAACTGTAAAATGAGTGCCATTTTGTTGCACATTTATTTTTACAATCGTATTTCTAAAATTCACTTTGAATGAATACGAATTCCACTGTTTTGGAATTTTTGGTTCAAAAGAAAGCATGTTATTTTTGATTCTCATTCCGCCAAAACCTTCTACAATACTCATCCAAGTTCCTGCCATTGAAGTAATGTGCAGCCCTTCTTCAACTTCGTGATTGTAATCGTCCAAATCCAAACGAGATGTGCGCAAATAAAAAGTATAAGCTTGATCCATTCTGTTTAATTTTGAAGCTTGAATGCTATGTACACAAGGAGAAAGTGAACTTTCATGCACTGTAAATGGTTCGTAAAAATCGAAGTGACGTGCAAATTCTTCTGTAGAAAAATCGTCTTCAAAAAAGTAAAAACCTTGCAATGTGTCTGCCTGTTTAATGTATGGAGAGCGTAAAATTCGATCCCAACTCCATTTCTGATTGATTGGTCTTTGCGACTTATCTAACGCAGCAACTGTGATTAATTCTTTATCTAAAAATCCATCTTGTTGTAAATAAACTTGATGTTTTTCAGAATAAGGAAAGTACATTAAATCTGCTACATTTTTCCAAGCAGCCAATTCAATATCAGAAATATTGGTTTTTTCTTTGATTCTTATAAAGTCTGAAATATGATCATTCTGTAAAATTTTGATATTTTCTAACGCATAATTGATACACCATTTTGCAATGTAATTTGTATAAAAATTGTTATTTACGTTGTTTTCATATTCATTTGGACCAGTTACTCCTAAAATCACAAATTTGTTTTTATCCGAAGAAAAAGTAGCTCTTTGATGCCAAAAACGTGCAATTCCAATCAACACTTCCAACCCTTTTTCAGGTATATAAGAATAATCATTTGTAAAACGATGATAGTTGAAAATGGCAAAAGCAATTGCTCCATTTCTATGGATTTCTTCAAAGGTAATTTCCCATTCGTTATGACATTCTTCCCCATTCATAGTAACCATTGGATACAATGCAGCTCCGTTTTTGAAACCTAATTTTTGTGCATTTTCAATTGCTTTTTCTAAATGATTGTATCTGTATTCCAATAACTTACGTGCAACAGATTGATCTTTGGTTGCCATATAAAAAGGAATACAATATGCTTCTGTATCCCAATA
>DAIUBY010000089.1:0-3618 GCA_036846425.1 Polaribacter sp. | reverse complement strand
GCAAAAATTTGATTTTTTCTGATATTTTGTTGGTATGAACTTGATGCTGTTTTTTCAGAGGTTTTATTTGTTACATCCATCAAAACTTCAGCTCCATCAACAAATACTTTTGATTGCATAAACGTACACGTATGAAAATTTGTTTTCATCGTTTTTGCAACAATAAATGATTGTTTTTTATTTTGATCTATTGTTAAAACATCCCAAAATTGGTCTGCCCAATTGGTATCTTCATTGGTGATACTTGCATCTAAATAAGGAGTAAAAGTGATGTTTGCATCTCCAGAAATTGGTTTGATTTGATAATGAATTGCACCAATTTCATCCAATTCTAAACTTAAAAAACGTTTGATTTGAACACTAATTTTGATAGAATTTTGCAAAACAGCTTCAAAACTTCTCGTTAACCAACCTTCTTTCATGTTGAGTTCTCTTCTAAATTTTGAAACTTCTTTACAAGTATGTAAATCCAATGTTTCATCATTAATTTTGATGTCAATTCCAATCCAATTTGGTGCATTTAACACTTTTGCAAAATACTCTGGATAGCCATTTTTCCACCATCCAACTCTTGTTTTATCTGGATAATAAACCCCTGCAATATAACTTCCTTGAAAAGTTTCGCCAGAATATTTTTCTTCAAAATTGGCACGTTGACCCATAGCACCATTGCCAATACTGAATAAACTTTCTGAAGATTTTACCCTTTTTGGAACAAATCCTTCCTCAATGATTGACCATTCATTTGGTTGTATATAATCTTGATTCATTTGTTTTATTTTTAGACTGTAGTCTTTTGTCTTTAGACTTTTGACAGTTTATTTTTAATTACTAATTAATTTTTTCATAAAGTCAATACTGATTTCAGTAAAATCTTTGAAAATAAATTTTGCTTCTGAAAGCACTTCTTTTTCTCCAATTCCAATACTTATCATATTTGCTGAATTTGCTGCTTCTATTCCTGCAACAGCATCTTCAAAAACAATACAATTTGATGGTAAAAGGTTCATTTTTTTTGCAGCCATTAGAAAAACTTCTGGATCTGGCTTTGCTTTACTTACACTATTTCCATCTACAATTACATCAAAAAAATGTACCAAACCTACTTTTTCTAAAATAGGAAGTGCATTTTTACTTGCTGATCCTAAAGCAATTGGAATGGTATTTTCTTTTAAAAATTCTAACACTTTTGGAACATCAGGAAGAATTTCTGAATCGTCCATTTTCTCTATAAATGACAAATAATCATTGTTTTTTTCTGTCATCCAAATTTCTTTTTGAGCATCAGTTGCTGAAACATTTCCCATCTCAAGTAATATGTCCATGCAACGTTTTCTGCTTACTCCTTTAAACAACTCGTTTTGTTCTTTGGTAAATTCAAAACCTAATTGATTTGCTAATTTTTTCCACGCTAAATAGTGGTATTTGGCGGTATCAACAATAACACCATCCAAATCGAAAATAATTCCTTTTTTCATTTTTTAATTTTCTTGATAACTAATTGCATTTTTATCAGTTATTAGTAAATTACAAAAACCTGCTATTAGTAGACTAATTCCTGCAATTGTCATTGAATTTATAGCTTCATCACCTAGTAAACTTGATATATAATTAATTCCACCTAAAGCAGCAATTATTTGAGGAATAACAATAAACATGTTAAAAATACCCATAATTACTCCCATTTTCTTTGGATCTACAGAACTTGACAACATTGCATAAGGCATAGATAAAATACTTCCCCAAGCAAATCCTATTAAAACGAAACAGTATTTTAAATTTTCTGGTGAAGCATAATTCATAAATAAAAAACCAACACCTCCTATTACTAAAGAGAACATATGAACATATTTTCTATTAATGTTTCTTTTTGAGGTATAAAATGTTAATAATAAAGCAAATACCATTGACGACAAACCATAAATACCCATTGCTGACCCAACTAAATTAGAAGATTCTTGAAATTTAGTATTGGCAATTTTAAAAGATTCTGCTTGAATTGCATCAGCCATATTAAATGTAGATTCCACTGGAGCAGGAGTATTAAAAACATGCTCTGTTAAAGCTGGATTTGCTAGACTCCACATAGTGAAAAATGCAAACCAAGAGAAAAACTGAATAACCCCTAATTTTTTCATTGTAATTGGCATACTACCAATGTTATTTAAAATATCAGGAATAAAGTTATTCTTTTTAGCTTTTTCTTTTTCAAACTCTTCCATATCTTCTGGAGGATATTCATCAGTGGTAAAAACTGTATAAAGAATACTTGCTAAAAAAACAAATGCTCCAATAGCAAAAGCAACTTTTACTGACATAGGCACTACACCAGATGCAGCTTCATTACTTACCCCTAGTTGAGAAACCATCCAAGGTAAATTGCTTGCTATCCAAGTTCCTATACCAATAATTAATGTTTGAACTACAAAACCATAAGATCTTTGTGATTGTGGTAATTTATCTGCAACTAATGCTCTAAAAGGTTCCATAGAAATATTAATTGATGCATCTAAAACCCATAAAAAACCAGCTGCAATCCATAGAGCAGGAGAATGGGGAACGAAAAACAAAGCTAAAGAACTTAAAATTGCACCCACCAAAAAATAAGGTCTTCTTCTTCCCCATTTTACACTCCAAGTTCTATCACTCATATAACCTATAATTGGTTGTACAAGTAAACCTGTTAAGGGTGCTGCAATCCATAATAAGGGAATATCTTCCTTACCGGCTCCTAAAGTTTGAAAAATTCTTGACATAAATCCACCTTGCAAGGCGAATCCAAATTGTATTCCTAAAAACCCAAAACTCATGTTCCAGATTTGTAGAAAACTTAATTTCTTTTTTTCCATTATCGAATATTATTGATGAATATTTCGATAAGTGTTTTAGACTTATCAATTACTAAGTGTGGAATGTAATTTACTGATAAATCCTAAATCGTCAACAAATATATATTTTTTTTATGAAGTTGGTAAAAATTACTATAAAAATTTACGACGACGGTTTCGTAAAAGTGGGTTTCATTTACTTTTTTTACGACGACGGTTTCGTAGATTCTCGTAATTTTAAGTCGCTTGAAATGACAATTTTCTTGGGTGTAATTATTTCTGTTTCATTTTCAATTCTATTAATTAAAAGTTCAACAGCTTGTTTTCCCATGGTAAAACCATGTTGTGCTATTGTAGTAATTGAAGGCGAAGAATACTCAGAAATTAATCCATCAGTAAAACCAATTATGGAGATATCTTCAGGAATTTTCATGCCTTTTTCTTTGGCAATTCGCATGGCATTTGCTGCATAAATTTCATTAACGGCAAAAACTCCATCAATATTTTGTTCAAATAATTTTTCAATTTGCTTTTTGATATTTTGCTTTTCATCAATTTTTACAATCAAATTACTATCCGTTTTAATATAGGATTCTATAAGTGCTTTTTCATATCCTAAACGTCTTAATGCTCCTACACTTACGTGATCTGGAGTGGTTAATAATCCTATTCTTTTGCAGCCAATATCAACCAAATATTTGGTGGCTTTATAACCTGCACCAACATCATCAACAACTATTTTATCGCATAAAATATCATCAACAACTCTGTCAAATAAAACCAATGGAAT
>DAIUBY010000088.1:0-8593 GCA_036846425.1 Polaribacter sp. | reverse complement strand
TATTGTTTTCGATAATTGCTGCTGCATGCCAAGAGATATTTTCAACACCATCATATATGTCAACTTTGCCTGTAATTGGCTTATCAAAAGTGATGTAGGAAATTTTTTCATTCACTCTTTTTACTTTTTTCAAAACCAAGGCTTCTTTAGAATATTGCAAGTTTTTTTGATTTACCACTCTCACAGAATCTCCTTCTTCACCAAACAAATAGCCATTTTGATGTGGATGATAGGTTTCAACAGCCAACGTATAATCATCAATGATTTTATTCACTCGAACATAAGTTCCGTGAATGTTTGTGGCATCATCCAACATATTTTCGAAAGTGCAATTTTTAATAATTACAGTGCCTTTTACATTGCAAAAATGTGTAGCATCTGCAGTTGTGGTAACCATTCTTTTGGAACCTTTTCTGAGCACCACATTAAAACTATCCAATGTAATATTTTCTGACCTTTCTGCAATCAAACCCATTGCTCCTGCATGATGTACATTTACATTTTTAAATTCTAAATTTTTAGATTTAAAAACTCTAAAAGCAGGACTTGTTCTGTTTTGAAGATATTCTCCTTTAGAGACCAATACTGAACCAATTGGAGGTAATTTTTTTATAGTTGTTGAAATACGAATTAATCCTTTTTTCAATTCTTCTGCATGGTTTCCTTTTTCTGGTATGTTATAAAGTTGGGTGTTATATAAAGGTGCCATGGTTTTTGAATCCCAAAAAATATTTTGACCAACTTCTATATTGTAATGTTCCCACATTGCAAAACGCTTTCCGAATTTGCGTTCGTAAGGAGAATCTTCTCTTTCTAATGATAAATACAATCGCTCATTTTCAATTACATAAGGAGTTTTAATTTCAATATCAAAGGTGTGCTTTGCGGCATTATTTGCTACCACCAAACCTTCTAAAGCGAAGGGAACTTCCCAATCTATACTTAAATTCGTTATGGTTAGATTGGTGCTTTCTTCAATGATAAAAGGAATCATTTTGCCATGGAATATAAAATCAGACCCATTACCATCAACCACAAAATTGTGAAAATCGATAATTGGAAATGCTGTTCTTTTCAATCCATTGTCGTTATTGGTAATTTCACAATATCTTTCTGGAGCAAAAGTTGGGTAAAAATGATACGTTCCTTTTGGGAATAATAAAGTATTAAAACCTTCTTTTTTGCATTTTTCCAAGGCTTCAACAACAATAGGAGTAACATCTTTAACAGTTTCAATATTAAAATCTTTCATGTTCAATACTTTTTGACCATAACTTCCAAGTATGGTAAAGAGCATGAGAGCAAAAAAATATTTAGTGAAATGAGTTAAATACATTGCTATTGATTATTCTATATTTATGAATAATGATGATACTTTTGGGTGTTATAAATTTCCCTCAACTAATATAAATAGCTGAGGGAAAAATAACTTAAGATATTTGGATATAACTAAAATCCTGCTCCTGGTGCACTAGGACTTTGCGCCTGTGCCTTTTTAGGACTTAAAATAAGATAGGTTCCAATAGCAGTTAATGCTGCATATTTTCCATAAGTTCCTATTTTTTTGATTGCCTCTTTTCGAGTGATTTCGTTTGTGTTTTTATCTTGATTTTTCATGATGTTCGTTTGTTAAGGATTTAAAATTATTCTAATACGATTTTTTTGTTCAATTTTCCTGATGCTGTTTCTAGCTGAATGATGTACATTCCAGTTGCTAATTTTGGCAACGAAATGTCTTGAACACCTGTTGAACTAAAAGAAGTTTGCATCACTTGTTTTCCTAAAATAGTGAATAATTTTACGCTTGAATTTCCTGAAGGAATTCCAACAACTCTCAACGTATTGTTGTTGATTGCATACACACTCACATTTTCAAAATCAACAGTTTCAGTTCCTAAAACTCCTGAAGCTTTGGTGTGTAAATAAAAACGACCTATTCCATCTAAAGATTCATTTAAAGTCACTTTGTAAGTTGCGTTAGCTTCACTTAACAAGGTAACAGTATTTGCTGTTTTGTCTTCTAGATACACATTGATTCCATCAGGAATGTTATTTGCTTCCACAGAAAAAGTGATTTCTTTTCCAGCAGCAGCTTTTACACCAACAGGAACTACCATGTTTTCAAAATCAGAGTTTGGCAATGACTGAACTTGGAATTTTTTCCCTTCGCTGTTGGATACTAAATGTGTAAAAACATCTACCGAATTTACAATTCCGCCAAAAGTTTCTCCATCATAACCATTGTCAAAACCAGTTGTTGCGTTGTCAACATAATTAACTCTTGCAAATCTATCAGCAGTTCCATCTGTCATCATCAATTTTACTTCGGTTTTTGCAGATTTTTGGAAAATTCCTCCTGTTGAAGCTTGATTAGATTCCGCAAAAGTTAAATTTGTTCCAGTAGAAGATCTTACAAAAAATCCTTGAGTTGGCGCTAAAACAAAACCATCTCCAGTTACTTTGGTCTCATAATTTGACGTTGCTTGATTCCAAACCCAAATAGTTTCAGAAACTAAATTAGCAGTGTTACCTGTTAAAAAAGTGGCACTATTTATATGAGATGTATAAGGATTTCCAAGTAAATTAAAACCATTAGAACCATTATTTACAAATGTAGCGAGAACATTATTTGTATTGATGGTTCCAGTGAATGAAATATCACCAGCTGTTGCTCTTTTTACGGAATATCCTATTCCATCTATAAAAGTATCATTACCTCCTGCTTGAAAATAAGCCCAACCATTATTTAAAGTTGCATAAAATGCGATTCCTCTATTATTTCCTGCTCCTGAAGCAATATCATTTGCAGTTACATAAGCATCATTATAAGCTTGTCCTGAAACTGGAGACGAAACCAAATACCAGTTTGTTGTTGGTAAGTTTCTCTTATAAGTCACATTTCCTGTTGAAGTTCCATTTACGATTAATGAACCTCCTGAATTGATGGTTAATGAACTTGCTGCATTTACAGATAAATTGTTAATTGTCGAAGTTGTTGAACTACCAAGAATTAAAGCAGGTGAATCTGATAACAACGTAACATTTTCTAAAGCAGTAGGAACAGCTGTTGATGACCAGTTTGAACCTGTTGCCCAATCTGAACCAGTTTTAAATAAATTGATTTTTGAATCCCATGAACCTACATCACTGAAGTCTGAACCAAAATCTATTGGAGTTGCATCTGTTAATAAACTTGGGGCTGTGAAAGTCACCTTATTTAGTGTTCCATTCCAAGTTAGCGTTGAAGTTGCTAAAAAATCTGAATTTGTAATTGTAGAACCTGTTGTTGTATCAGCATTTAGTTGAAATTGAGCTAACGAATTTGTAATATTCATTGTTGCGTCAACAGGTCCATTAAAATCTGAATTTACACCAGCTCCACTTTGTGACTTATTATTATAAAAAAGTGAATTAGATACTGTAACACTATTGCCAGTTGCATTTACTCTGATAGCTGCACCATGAAAATTACCAGTTTGTGCAACTTTGTTTTCAAAAAAAGTACAATTTGTTAAATTACCAGAAGCGGTTCCATTAAAATTTATTGCACCACCTCTACCTAAATTAACTGTTGCATTTGTAGTTGTATTATTATAAAAAGTAGAACCTGTCAAAGTAGCAACAGCATTCGAAATATAAATAGCTCCACCACCTAATGGACCAACAGTGGTATTATTTGAAAAATTGCAATTCGTTATTGTTAAATTTCCATTAATCATATTTATTGCACCTCCACCATTGTTTGCATGATTTGTTGTAGCTGAATTTCCTGAGAAGGTACAATTTTCAAAAATCACTGTTGCACCAGTTTGGTTGTTTAAAAATACTGCAGCCCCATTATTACTACTTGTAGTGTTATTACTAAATATAAGATTTCTAAACGTTATAGTACCAGTGTAACCAGGAGTATTAATTAAAAAAGAACGACCTGTTGAATTGTAGTCAGATATCGTAGCTGTAGCATCAGTACCTTCTATAGTAATTGATCTATTTGGTGCTCCCCCAGATAAAACTACAGATGCATTAGATGAAGAAAGTGTTCCCACAACTTTAATAACATCACCACTAATACACTGTGAGAAAGCATGCACAACTGTTGCAAAAGCAGTATCCTCAGTTAAACCATCATTTGTATTATCACCACCTGCTTTCACATAATAGTCAATAGCATAAAAATTCGTGGCAAATAATGCGCACATTAAAATAAAAAGTAATTGTTTTAGTTTCATAAGTAAAAGTTTTAGTTAATTTTTAAATTTCTTTTTTTTGATTTTTTAAAATGTGATTTTTTCACTTAACAAACTTATAAAAAGATATTTCTAACCCAATTTTGATATGTAACAAAGTGTTTTGTAAATGTAACATTTGCAGTTATTATTAGGGTTTAATGCGATTTAATTCATTTTTTTTTAATTAATTTGAGGTATCTTTTAATTTTAAAGTAAATCAATGAATAAACAATTATGGTTACTTTTTTTCATTTTCACAGTAATCTTTGTTGCTAAAGGACAACAAATTCAATTCAATTCGCTGTCTGTTAAAGAAGGATTGTCTCAACATGATGTGAGTAGTATCATCCAAGATTCTGAAGGGTTTATGTGGATTGGAACCTATGATGGTCTGAATCGATTTGATGGTTATCATGTTGAAAATTTCTTTCATGATAACACGGTTTCTAGTTTATCAAGCAACAGAATTCTAAGCCTTTTTGAAGACACTAAAAAAAGAATTTGGATTGGTACTGATGGTTATGGATTGAATTTTTATTCTTTGAAAAAAGGAAATATCACAAGAGTTCCTGTGCCAAATAATTATGAAATTATCAATAGTATCAAACAAACTAAAGATGGTAATTTATTGATTGCAACAAGTGTTGGATTGTTTAAAATTATAGAAAAAGAGAACACCTTTTATTCCGAAATAATTCAATCTCCTTTGACAGGTTTAAATATTAAGCAGATTAAAATTTTAAAAAACGGAAATTTACTATTTGCAACAGACAAAGGAATTTGGATAAAAAATAACAACCAATATACGTTAGTTAAAGGGTCAGATTATTCATTGTTTAGAGCTATCAAAGAAACTACAAAAGGCGAAATTTGGGTTGGTGGTGTTTCAGGATTGTCACAAATAGTAAACAACACACTTATTTCTAAAAAAGACCTTTTAAACAGCAATATTTTTTCAATTGTTGAAGGCACAAACAACGATTTATGGATAGGAACTTTTGAAAGTGGACTTTTAAAGTTGCAACTTAATACAATGGAAGTAACTAAAATTGATGCCTCTAATGATGCAAATCAATTTTCATTGTACAGCAATCCTTTAAATACAATTTTTAAAGATGCTTCAAATACTTTGTGGATTTCTAACAAAAACGGGTTGTTATACACAAATCTCGATACTAAAAAATTTAAAAGTTTACCCATTCAAAGAAGAGGACATATCAGAACAATTTTTGTAAAAGATGAGTTGGTTTACTACGGATTTCAAGCAGATAAATTTTACATCTATTCTTTTGAAACAAACACGAATGAACTCATCAGTTTATCTGAAGCAGCAAAACCAATAAAAGTTGATACGTTACATGGCATTATACATCTAGCTACAAATAATGGGTTGTATCGAGAAAAAGCAGCTAAAAAAAATGAATTTGAGCCAGTACCAATTTTTGAAAATCCAGAAAAAAATAAAGACCTTATCATTACTAGCTTTTGTAAAGATATGTTTGGAAATCAATATTTTGGCACATTTAGAGGTTTGATTTATAAAACAAAAAACGAAACAGTTTGGATTCAAGAAAAGTTAGAAAAGTTAGAATTCTTCCGAAATGTGAGAGTTTTTTCTTTGAAAGTCGATTTTAAACAAAGATGTGTTTGGCTTGGAACCATTTCAAGCGGACTTTTCAAAATAAATCTAGACAAGCTTGGAAAAATAATTTCTGTAGAGCATTTTAGCGAACAAATGACAGGGTCTTATAAAATTCCAAACAATTCAATTTGGTCTTTTTTTCAAGCAAAAAATGGGTCATTATATATTGGAACAGATACTGGTTTATTGATTAAAAAACCCAATGAAATTCAATTTAAACCCATTTTAGCAGAAGATGTTCAAAACAAAAAAATAATGGGAATTGTTGAAGATGAATTTGAAAATTTATGGCTCAGCAATTCTCAAGGAATCATTAAATACAATCCCAAAACAAGTGAAACAATAAAGTTCAATTATTTTGATGGTTTGCTTACCAATACTTTTACAGAAGCCGTATCAAAAAATAATAAAAATGAAATGCTTTTTGGTAGTATTTCAGGGATTAATTATTTTAAATCAGGGGAATTACGAAATAATTTATTTCCTTCAAAAATTTCTTTTACTGAACTTTTAGTGAATAATAACAAAGTAAAAGTTGATGAAAAAATCCAAGGAAAAGCCATTTTATCTGAAAGACTAAATAGCACAAAAAAATTAGCATTCAATCACAACCAAAATAATTTTACGATTGAATTTACAAGCACCAATTATGCAAATGTAAAAGTAAATAAATACAGATATAAGCTAGAAAACTATGATGAGAATTGGACTGTTGTTGATAATTCCAAACGATTTGCAAACTATTCCAATATTCCAAGTGGAAACTACACACTTTTGGTAGAAGCTACCAATCCAAATGGACAATGGTCTAATCAAATTCGTTCAATAGACATAAAAATTTATCCTGCACCTTGGAATACTTGGTGGGCATATTTAGGTTATTTTTTAACAATTTCGTTGATAATTGTAACCATTTTTATTTTTTGGTATAATAAAGAAAAACTGAGAAATCAAATCAAATTATCTGATTTAAAAAACGAAAAAGAAAAAGAAATCAATGAAATGAAATTGATTTTTTTTACGGATGTTGCACACGAATTTAAAACGCCACTTTCATTGATTATTGGGCCTTTGAATGATTTGATAAAAGGAAATATTTCCAAAGAACACAAAGAATTTTGTTACAATATTTTGTCTAGAAATACCAACAGAATGATGAATTTGGTAAATCAATTATTGGATTTTAGAAAAGTAAATTCAGGCGTAAATATCTTAAAAGTTTCACGAAACGATTTGTGCGCATTTATCAGAGAAATTTCAAAATCGTTTCATTGGCAAGCAAAAAACAACGAAATATCGTTCAATATCATTTCTCCTGAAAGCTATTTTTGTCATTTTGATAAAGATATTGTTGAAAAAGTAATTTTCAATGTATTGTCTAACGCTTTCAAATACACCCCCAACAAAGGTATTATTGAAATCGAAATAAAACCTACTTGGAGAGAAGAAATTGAATATTTTATCATTTTAATTAAAGACAGTGGCAAAGGGATTTCGCAATTGGATAAAAAGAAAATTTTTCAGCGTCATTTTCACGGAAAAGATAGGTCATCATCAGGCATAGGATTGCATTTGGCAGCCACACTTATCAAAGCACACAAAGGCGAAATCAATGTGTTGAATAGCTCTTTAGGAGGCACAGAATTTATGATTTCATTGCCAGTTTCTTCAAAATCGTTTTTAGAAGAAGAGTTTTTGTCAAAAGACGATATTCCTATCAATTTGCCAGAAGATTATGTGCCTGGCGAAATTCCTCAAATTGTAAATGAAGAAGAATCTGACAAAGAAAAAATTTTATTGGTTGAAGACGATTACGATTTGAGGAAATATTTAAAATACATTCTTACCAATGATTACATTGTTTATGAGGCAGCTAACGGAATAGAAGGTTTGGAATTGGCGCAGAAAAAAATCCCTGATATCATCATAACAGATGTCATGATGCCAGAAATGAATGGAATTGAGATGTGTAAAAAAATCAAAAAAAATACCTTAATTTCACACATTCCAGTATTGATGTTGACCGCAAAAACAGGTGATGAATTTTATAACAAAGGACTTAAAGTGGGTGCTTGGGATTATATTGCAAAGCCTTTCAATAGCCAACAATTGCTTCAAAAAATAAATAATATTACAGAAACACGAAATAATTTTAGACAACATCTGGCAAAAGGAACTACCAATGAAATTCAAAATCATTATGTTTCTTACGATCAAAAATTTGTAAAAAATACCACAGAAATCATCCTTAAAAAAATGGCTGAACCCAATTTTACAGTCGAGGATTTGGCAGAAGAATTGGGTTTGAGCAGAATGCAATTGCACAGAAAATTGAAAGCTTTGACAGGAAAAAACACCACTAAATTCATAAATTCGATGAAAATAGAAAAAGCAGTAAAAATGTTTGACAAAGGCTGTGACCGTGTTCAAGAAGCCATGGATGCTGTTGGAATCAATAGCTATGCACATTTTATCAGCTTGTTCAAAGAAGAAAAAGAAATGACTCCAAGCAAATATATTGAAGAATTAAAAAAAGTAACTGAAAAAAATTAAATACTAATCTAATCAAAATCTAATGAAAAAAATAATCGCATTCGCAGCCATATTACTTATTATCTCTTGCAATCAATCAAAACCAAAAGCTGCAGAAACATCAAAAAATACCAAACAAAAACCAAATATTGTCATCATTTATTTGGATGATTTAGGCTATGGAGATCTC
>DAIUBY010000087.1:6722-9173 GCA_036846425.1 Polaribacter sp. | reverse complement strand
TTTCCTTGTCCTTTTTTCCCATGATTTTCGTCATAACCTTTGGGTTTCTCTATTTCATTATCGTACAAATAATCTCCAATTTCACGAATCGTTTTATCAGAATAATATTGCTTTGGCATCAAACCAAATTTCTTGACAGCTTCTGGCATTTTAGAGTTTTCAATGGAAGGATTTTTAATAAATTTTTGAAAATCTTTAATAAAATCTTCCTTACTTATTCCTTTTGTTAAATAATGATTTTTAATGGCAATCATTGGTGGTGCAATTCTACTTTGTTCACTTGTTTTTGGATTGTGACAGATATAGCATTGTATTTCCATCAATCTTTTTCCTGGATGTTGATTTTGGACTAAAATTGCTTCTACTTTTGCATAAGTAGGTTTTTCAGATTTTTGACATCCAAAAAAAGTAGCGACTAAAATAATTGTGATAAGTTGTTTCATTTGATTGCAAAATTATAGTGTTTAAACATTTTTATTGGTAACAAAAGTTACAATACTAATACTATGATACTGTTTCTAAACAGTTTGATTTTTCCTTCATTTTCTAACTTTTTTAGAAGTCTAGAAATGACAACTCTTGAAGTATGTAAGTCATCAGAAATTTCATTGTGAGTTGTATAAATTACATCATCATGAGTAATCATTGCCTTGTCTTTCAAATACTTATACAATCGTTCGTCCATTTTTAAAAAGGCAATTGTATCAATAGCTTCTAAAAGTTCATCTACTCTTGCGTGATAACTTTGCAAAATAAAGACTTGCCAAGATTTGTATTTTGCCAACCATTCTCCCATTTTTTCTTTGGGAATCATGATGATTTCAACATCAGTTTCTGCAATGGCAGCAATTTTACTTTTGGTTTGACCTAAACAACAAGACAATGTCATGGCGCAAGTATCTCCCTTTTCTAGATAATACAACACCAATTCTTCTCCTTGTTCATCTTCGCGTAAAATTTTGATAGCTCCTTTTAAAATGAGTGGCATGGATTTGATATACTCTCCAACTCCAATTATTGCAGTGTTTTTTGGAATTGTTTTATAAACTCCAATTTTTTGGATTTCATCAATCAATTCCTCTTCAAATAAATAGCCAAAATTGGTTTGTAAATAGTGTTGTTCTTCAGACATAAATACTAATTTTATTGAGATTATAAAGTTAGTAAATAGAACTCAAAAAACAGTGCTTAGAAAGCCACATTTAATATATCTCCACTCAATTGTAATAACTGAATTTCAATCAATTTTGCATCAAATTTTGCATTATTGAAAGCCGTTTTTGCATTGATTAAATTGATTTGCGCTTGCCTGAACTCGATTGAAGTAACTTGTCCTAATTTATATCTTTCTTCAGTTCTGTTAAAATTATCTTGATTTGTTTGCACATTTTTATCTTGAGAATTCAGTATAAACAACTGATTTTGATAGTTTTCCCAAGTATTTTTTAGATTATTTTGTATGGTAATTTTTTGTTGTTCTAACAATATTTGCTGATTGTCCAAAGCTATTTTTGCATTGGCAATGCGTGTTTTTGTTGTTCCTCCATCAAACAAATTCCATGTTAAATTCAACCCTGCATTTAAACCTGTAATAGTTGCTCCTGCTAAAAAGGAAGTTGCAGGATTATCACTTTTATTCCAACCGTAAGAAGAATTTAGTCCTAGTCTTGGCAAAAATTGTGATTTGCTAATTTTGATATTGAATTCATTAATCGCAATATTCTGTTCATTTTGTTTTAGCAACGCATTGTTTGCCATTGTTTTTTGTAACAAATCATCAAAATTCATCATTTTAATGAAATCAACTTGAGTTTCTATTTCAAAATTGGGTGCTTGATTAACACCTAAAATAATGTTCAAACCACGTTTTGCATTGTTCAATTGTTGTTTTGAAGTTATGAAAGCAATACTATCATTATTCACATCAACCTCAGCATTTAGCAATTCTAATTTGGTTGATTGCCCGTAATTGTATTGATAATTGGCGCGTTCCAAACGCTTTTTAGAAATTGTCAATGCTTCAGAAAAGTTTGAGGTATTTTCTGATAAACGCGCAATTTGAAAATACACTGTAAATAGTTGTAAATAGGTATTTTCAATAGTTTCTCTTGCTTGAATTTCAGACAAATTATAGGTTTCTTTCAGCTGTTGATAATTGTATTTTCGTCCTAAACCATCAAAAATAGTATAGTTTAAACTCAATGCTGCATTGTAAGATTTTGTTTCTGCACCATCAATTGCAACTGCGGGTCTTGTAGGATCTTGAAAAGTTACATCCTGATTTTCTCTTCGGTAATTTGCTCCAGAAGAAGCTGCAATTGTGGGTAAAAATCCTGAATTAAAAATACTCGAATTATTTTTTGCAATTTCCAAATTGTTGTTGGCAATTTTTATTCCAAAATTATTTTGGAGAGTAATTTCTAAAGCTTGTTTTTTGGTTAAAATTTCTTG
>DAIUBY010000087.1:0-6622 GCA_036846425.1 Polaribacter sp. | reverse complement strand
GCTCTAAATCTTGATTGTCCAGCTAAAATCAATGCTTCATCAAACTTGACACCCTCTTTTAAATAGCCATTGAATTTTCCAATCAATACCAAACCATCATTTACCATAATTCCAATCAAAGCAATGATACCTAACCATGACAAAATTCCGATTGGAAAACTGTGAAAATAATGTCCCCAAACTACCCCAATCATACTAAAAGGAATCATTAAAATCAATAAAATTGGTTGACTATATGAACGAAATGTAAAAGCAATTACCAAATAAATCAATAATAAAATAATTGGACCAACAACATTTACAGAATCTGTAGTTTTTTTTGCTTCCCGATTTTGACCTTCATATAAAGGTGAAACTGAAGGGTATTTTGATACAATTTTAGGCATCACTCTTGTTTTGATATCCTCTAAAATTTCTGTAGGTGTTACCTCTTTGTTTTTTATATCGGCAGTAATTTGAATTTCGCGTTTTCCAGACAAGTGATTGATGGCTATATCTCCACGCTCTATGCTATAATTGGCAATTTCAGAAAAAGGAATTCTGCTTCCATTGGGAGCAATAATGCGCTTTTCATCTAAATTTTTAATGGAAGAACGATCTGTTTTGTCATAACGAACCCATACTTTTATTTCGTCTTGACCACGTTGAAAACGTTGTGCTTGAAATCCGAAAAAACCATCACGAACTTGTGTCATTACGGATTGTAAATTCAATCCCAAGAGATAGGCATTGTCTTTTAATTGAATGTTAATTTCTTTGATTCCTGCAGGATCATTATCTACTACATCTTTTAAAACAGCGTTATCTAAAAGTTCTTTTTTCAACTCTTCTTTAGCGGCTTTCAATTCGGAAATGTTATTTCCTAGTAATGAAACTGCAACAGGACTTCCTCCAAAATTTCCTCCTGAGCCAAAAACCAAACTTTCTACACCATAAACTTTTCCTACAACATCACTAATTCTGTTGGTGATTTCGGGAGATGAAAAATCTCTTGCTTCACCTGGCAATAAATTGACTGTTAGATTTCCATTGGCACTTCCTGGGCCAATTCTTTTGATGATATTTTCAACCACAGGAACATTTCCTGTTTGTTTTTTGGTAAATTCTTTGTGCACTAACCACACTTTTTCTTCAATCATTGAAATGATAGAATCCGTGATTTGCTCATTTGTTCCTTGAGGCATTTTGAGTGAAATTTGAATTTGATCACTCGCAATATTTGGAAAAAAAGAGGTTTTTACAATACCTCCACCAATCGCAGAAAAACTTAAAATCAATAAAGCCAGAGGAATTGCAAAAGCAAATATTTTATTTTTCAATGAAAACCGTAAAAATGGCATGTAATAATTATCTCTCACTTTTACGAGCCAACCATCAGCAACTACATTTACTTTATTAAAAAAAGTATCCAATTTATTTTGTTTGATTTCCTCTCCATTTTCGGTTTTCTTTCGTTCCAATGTTCTTGAGTGAACAATGTGTGCAGGTAAAATTATCAATGCTTCTATCAAAGAAACAGTTAGAGTAAGGATTACAATAGTAGAAACTTCACTAAAAAAACTTCCTAAATTTCCATCTACAAAAAAGAAGGTTGAGAAAGCAATCAAGGTTGTTAAAATCGCAGTAACAATTGGTGGAATTACCTCCATAGTTCCGTCGATGGCAGCTCTAATTTTCGATTTTCCTAAATCGTAATAATGATGATAAATGTTTTCGCCAATCACAATTCCGTCATCAACCAAAATTCCAATCACGATAATCATTCCAAAAAGCGACAAAACATTGATGGTAACATTGAATTGTGAAGCAAAAATAAACATCCCAAAAAAAGCAATTGGCAAACCAAAAGCAACCCAAATTGCCAAGCGAACATTTAGAAAAAGCGCCAAGAAAAAGAGTACTAATAAAATACCTACAATCCCATTTTCAATCAATAATTTTGTTCTTCCATTCAAGGTTTCACTTCTATCACTAGTAACATTCAATTGAATATTTTGTTGCTTTTGATTGAATTCATAAATGTATTCTTTGATTTTATCAGCTGTAGAAAGCAAATCTTCACTGTTGGTATTGCTCACAGTAATATCAATCGCTAAATCATCGTTAAAATACAGTCTATCAGGAATTTCGGACCAAATATCTTTTACTTCAGCAACATCTTTCAAGCGGATAATAGTTCCATTTGGTTGAGTTCTTACAATCAAATTTCGCAAATCATCACCATAATAAGAACGATTACTAGCTCTGATTAAATAATCTTCTTGAGGTGTTTTTATATTTCCTCCAGTAATTAAAATATTGGCATTTCTAACAGCATTTGCAACCTCTGTAAATGATAAATTATACGCTAACAAATCATTTTCACGAACAGCAATTTCAATTTCTTCTTCAGGAAAACCAGTGATAGCAATTTGCGAAATGCCTTGCATACTACGAATATCATTCTCTATATTTCTGGCATATTGCTTTAAAGTTTTTAAAGAAACGCCTTGTCCACTTACTGTAAAACTAATAGTTGGTCGTAAATTCTCGACTTTTGCAATTACAGGAGGTTCCAATCCAACAGGAAATGACGGAATTCTATCCACTGCATTTTTCACATCAGATAAAATAACATCAATATTTTGTCCTTTAAAAACCTCAACAGTTACAACTGCCGAATTTTCTAATGAAACAGATGTAACTCTTTCTACACCAACAATTCCTTTTAAATTATCTTCAATTTTAAGAACAACTCCTTCTTCAATTTCAGCTGGAGAAGCTCCAGGATATACCAAACTAATGTTGATTAATCGCGAATCAACTAGTGGAAAAAAGGATGATTTCATGGATAAAATTCCTACTGTTCCCAGAATGATGAATGCCAAAATCAATACATTGACAGCAACCGAATATTTTATAAAAAAAGTAATTATTTTTTTCATGCTTAGTCGATTTTTACGGCTTTCACAATCATTCCATCAAAAGCTCCAGAAATTGGTTTTGAAACCAATAATTCACCGTTTTTCAATCCACTAATCACTATTTTATCTTTCCCAAAATACAAGGGATTTATTTCAGTTAAGGTTAAAATACTATCATTAACAACTGTATAAACTGCTTTGTTATCCACCACTAATTTTCTTGAAATTTCAATCGCATTCTGAACAGATTTTGCTGATAAATTTGCTTCTAAAAACATGCCTTCTTTCATATCTGGATGCGAAACTTCAATATATGCAGTAATGGTTTGTGAAACTTGATCAATTTTTCCATTGACACGAATCACTTTTCCAGTGTAATTTTTTGTTTTATCAAGATTGGATAATGCAACTGTATTGCCCACTTTCAACATGTCTGCGTATGTTGCGCTTATAGAAACTTCTAATTCGTAAACACTTGTATCAATAAATTCGCCCAGTTTTTGTCCTGATCTTACCAATGTTCCTGGCGTAACCAACGCTTCTGTTAAAACGCCTGTAAATGGTGCTTTCAATTGATGTTTTGACAAACGAACTTCTAAATTTTTTACATTGAAATACGCTGTTAAAATACCTCTTCCAGAAATAAAATATTTTTCTTTGTCAGATGAAAAAGCAGGTATTTTTGGAACTGTTTTATTGATATCAAAACTTTGTAAAAAGGTTTCCCATTTGTTGAATTCTGATGGAAAATCCAGGCGAATATCAGGCACAACTGACGTAATTAAATTGAATAAATTGCTTTTTTGAGATTGTAAGCTTGCATAAAACTCATCACTATTGATGCTCAACAAATTTTCGTTTTGAACATACATTGTACCTGGTCTAAATGCTTTGTTTGATGCTTGCAAAACACCTTGCACTTCCGAAAAAAGTTCAATTTTATTTTTTGCCATCAAACTACCATTTGCAGATAAAATAATCGGAATTTCTTTGTTTTCAATAGGAGTTACAAAAACAGTACTGATTGTTTTTTTCAACATTGGTTTTGGAGCCATGTTGTTATCAACGATATATTTTCCTAAAAAAACCGCTGCAACAATCAAAATGATTCCTAAAAGTGATAAAATGATGTTTCTCATGGTGTGAAAATTGTACTTTTTAGTATGAAAAAGAAAAGCTTAAAACGGGAAACAAAGATAATTTTTAAAAAATTAAATTCCTAGGTATGAATTTTTTGTTTGTTAAAGAAACGTTATAATTGTATCATTCCAATAAGTAAAGATTGATTTCCCCTACTTTTGATTAATAAAAAATAGCCATTCTACATTTGAATTGTAAAACTGAAAATTTTTCACATTTTTTTTACCCTAAAATTGATGCCATTCCAAAGGAAATTTGGAACGATTTAGATTGTGAAAACAATCGCTATTTTCATCGTGATTTTTTAAAATCAATTGAAAAAAATCATTCAGAAATTCAATTTTATTATCAAGTTTTGTTTGATAACAACAAAAAAGCTTGCGCATTTTTTTCTTTCCAAATAATTGATTTTGAAATCAATAACATTAAAAACAATTTTGAACTTTTTATCAAAAAAATTCAAAAAATAACCAATAAAATTCCATTTTTTCCAGCAAAAAAACCACTAAAACTAATGATTGTTGGCAATACATTTGTAACTGGTGAACATGGATTTTTCATTAAAGATGATTTGGATAAAAAATTGATTTTAAAAGAATTTTCAAAAGCCATTTTGCAATTTACCAACAGTCAAAATCAGCTAAAATTTGATGCAATTTTATGCAAAGATTTTAAAAATGAATCGTTGTCAAATACCAAAATTTTTGAAGAATTTCAGTTCAAAAAATTTTCTGTTGAACCCAATATGGTGCTAAAAATCAATCCTGAATGGAGCCATTTTAATGATTATTTGAATGCTTTAAAAACCAAATTTAGAGTAAAAGCAAATAAAGCAATGCAACTTAGTTCGAACTTAAAAACGGTTCAAATTACCTCTGAAAACTGTGAAGAACAGTTGATAAAAATCAGAGAATTATATCAAAAAGTAAGTTCGAATGCAGGTTTTAATTTGGCAAATTTTAATGTAAAAATGTACCAAGATTTGAAACGTGCTTTTGGAGAAAATTACTTATTGCAATCCTATTGGATGGATGATAAAATGGTGGGTTTTTTATCAGGAATGATAAGCAATCAATCTTTAGATGCACATTTTGTTGGAATTGATTATTCGTTGAATAAGCAATATGCCATTTACCAACGAATGCTGTATGATTATACCAAAATTGCCATTGAAAAAAATGCAAAAATCCTTAATTTTGGACGAACTGCTAGTGAAATAAAAAGTTCTGTTGGGGCAATTCCACAAGATTTAACCATTTATTTTCGACATAAAAAAAGAATTACAAACCGAATTTTACATCTATTTTTGCAACGTGTTCAGCCAACTGCTTTTCAGCAAAAATTTCCCTTTAAAAACTCAGAAACGTCATGAAAAATGCACAAGAACTCCTTCAATTGTTACATCTTGATGAAACAGCATCTCATATTTTTAGCGGGAAAAGTGTTAGTATTGGAAGTGCCATTGTTTTTGGTGGGCAAGTGTTAGCTCAGGCTGTAAATACAGCTTACAGAACAATTCCTGAAAATCGTTTTTTACATTCTTTGCACTCATATTTTTTGGAAGCTGGAGACTTAACTACTGATATTCAGTATCATGTAACAGAAATGAGAAATGGAGGTAGTTTTTCAACAAGAAGAATTACAGCTACACAACATGACAAAACCATTTTTATCATGGCAGCTTCATTTCATCAAAAAGAGGAAGGTTTTGAACATCAAATATCCATGATTTTACCTGAAAAACAACCAGAAGAATTGATGAGTTGGGATGAGATGTTGGTACAATTTGGTGATTTTTTACCAGCATCAACCAAATCATTTTTGAGTGCAGAACGTCCAATAGATTTTAAACCTATACATATTCAAAATCCGTTAGCACCAGAAAATTTACCTCCAAAAGTAGAAATTTGGTTCAAATTGAAAGGAGAAATTCCTGCAATGACGATTCAAAAAAAACATCAAATCTTGACGTATATTTCAGATTACAACGTGTTGAATGCCGCTTTTAATCCGAATGCAAAAACGCATCATTTTGGCAATACGCAAACTGCCAGTTTAGACCATTCTATGTGGTTTTTTAGAGATTTTGATTTTGAAGATTGGATGCTTTTTTCGGCAGAATCTCCCAATGTTTTTGGTGCAAGAGGGTTTGTAAGAGGCAATATTTTTACAAGAGATGGAAAATTAATTGCATCTTTTGCGCAAGAAGGTTTGATGCGACCTTTGAAGAAATAAAAGATACATTTTAAAAAAAATGAACTGGATTATACTCATCATAGCAGGACTTTTTGAAGTAGCTTTCGCCTTTTGTTTGGGAAAAGCCAAAGAAAGTTCAGGCATTGAAACTATGTATTGGTATCTTGGATTTTTGGTTTGTTTAGGAATTAGCATGATACTGCTTGTAAAAGCAACTCAAACAATTCCAATTGGAACAGGTTATGCCATTTGGACAGGAATTGGCGCTGTTGGCACAGTATTGATTGGGATTTATGTTTTTAAAGAACCAACTACTTTTTGGCGACTTTTTTTCTTGACAACCTTAATTGCCTCTATTGTTGGTTTAAAAGTGGTTTCTTAAA
>DAIUBY010000086.1:3937-9338 GCA_036846425.1 Polaribacter sp. | reverse complement strand
TGTCCAATATTTATTTTTAGATTTAAAATCGTAATATCCAAAGAAGATTTTGTGAAACTTTTCTCTTCACTCGATCCATCATTAATGGCAATTACCGAAAAATGAAACCTATGAGCTTGTTTTATTTGGAGTTTTTCAAGATGAGAAATGAGAATTTCAAAACTTTCCCAATCATTATAAACAGGTGTTAAGCAGTAAATTTTTTTCATTTCATAGCTTTTTTGTCAATTTTAAAAAGGAAATTTCGTTTGTTTTTTAAAACTACTAACTTTATTTTTTATTAAAAGACATCTTGAACTGCGTCTTTTAACTCAAAATGGTTAAACTGTTTTAAAAATGTATCTTTTTCTGAAAGTATAATATCTTCTTCCTTTAATTTCCAATCAATGTTTAAATCAGAATCATTATACATCACTCCATCTTCTGCCTCAGGACAATAATAATTATCACATTTATAAGATACGATTGTATCATTTTCTAATACCGAAAAACCATGCAAAAATCCTCTAGGAATGAATAATTGCTTCTTATTTTCTTCAGATAATTCTATTGAAATATGTTTTCCAAATGTTGGAGAATCTTTTCGAACATCAACAGCAATATCTAAAATCTTCCCTTTTACCACTCTCACCAATTTTGCTTGTGCATGTTTTCCTTTTTGAAGGTGAAGACCTCTAACAACTCCATACTGTGAAAGGGATTGATTTCCTAATACAAAATCAATCTGTAATCCTGTTTTTTCATAAAAATCCTTTTTATTGTATTCCAATAAAAAGTAACCTCTTTCGTCTTTAAAACAAGTTGGGTCTATTACAAAACAATCTTTTAATCCTGTGTCTATTATTTTCATCAAATCTTCATCAAATTTTTTCCATAACCGCTTTTTAAAAGAGGTTTTGCCAATTCATGCAATTGGTTTTTATTTATAAATCCTGCTCTATATGCAGCTTCTTCAATCGATCCAATTTTTAGACCCTGTCGTTCTTCAATCACCTCTACAAAATTGCTTGCTTGCATCAAACTGTGAAAAGTGCCTGTATCAAACCAAGCAATTCCTCTGTCAAGAATACTTACTGATAGTTTTTCTTCCTCTAAATACGCTTTGTTAATGTCTGTAATTTCAAGTTCTCCTCTATAACTTGGCACTAATTTTTTAGCTTTTTCAATTACTGAATTGTCATAAAAATAAATTCCTGGAACGGCAAAGTTGGACTTTGGCTTTACTGGTTTTTCATCAATAGAAATAACTTTTTGATGTTCATCAAATTCAACCACTCCATAGCGCTCTGGATCGTTTACATGATAAGCATAAACCATTCCACCAATTGTGTTTGTATTTTCTTTCAATAAATTTGACAATCCTGTTCCATAAAAAATATTGTCGCCTAAAATTAATGCTACTTTATGATTACCTATAAAATCTTCTCCAATTAAAAAAGCTTCTGCCAATCCATTTGGATGTTCTTGAACTTCATACTCAAAACGACAACCTATTTTACTTCCATTTCCTAATAGTTTTTCGAAAAGTGGACGATCTTGAGGTGTGGAAATGATTAAAATTTCACGAATTCCAGCTGAAATCAACGTCGAAATTGGGTAATAAATCATAGGTTTGTCATACACAGGCATCAATTGTTTGCTCACAGAAATTGTGAGTGGATGCAATCTTGTTCCAGAACCTCCAGCTAAAACAATTCCTTTCATAGGTTTTCATATTTTTTTAGATACCATTTGATGGTATTTTTAATCCCTGATTCAAAATTTTCAGAAGCTTCCCAACCCAATTCTCTTTTTATTTTTGAAGCGTCAATTGCATACCTAAAATCATGACCCAATCTATCTGTAACAAATGTAATTTGATGTTTATATGATTTTTCTTTGGGTTTAATTTCATCTAAAATTGAACAAATCTTATCAACAATATATAAATTATTTTGCTCACTATTCCCGCCAATTGCATAGGTTTCACCAGCTTTTCCATTTCTAAAAACTAACTCTATAGCTTTGCAATGATCTAATACGTGTAACCAATCACGCACATTTTTTCCATCGCCATAAATGGGAATATTTTCTCCTAAAAGTGCTTTTCTGATGATTGTTGGAATCAACTTTTCATCATGTTGTTTAGGCCCATAATTGTTAGAGCAATTGGTTGTAACTACATTCATCCCAAAAGTATGAAAATAACTTCTCACCAGCATGTCAGAAGCTGCTTTTGATGCACTATAAGGACTGTTTGGCGCATAGGGAGTTTCTTCTGTGAAAAAACCTGTTTTCCCAAGTGCACCATACACTTCATCTGTTGAAATATGATGAAAACGGGGTTGTTGAAAATCATTTTTTGTTTGATTTGTACTTGTCATCCAAAAATTCTTTGCCACATCAAGTAATACAAATGTTCCGAAAACATTGGTTTTTATAAATGCATCAGGATTTTTGATGGAATTATCAACATGCGATTCTGCTGCAAAATGAATTACTCCATTAAAATTGTATTGATGAAATAATTTTTCAACTAAATTTCGATCACAAATATCTCCTTCTACAAAAATATATTGTTGATTAACTGCAACTTCTATCAAATTATTTACATCTGCAGCGTACGTTAATTTGTCTAAGTTAACAACCTGAAAATTTGGATTGGTATCCAAAAAATGGGAAATGAAATTTGCGCCAATAAAACCAGCTCCACCAGTTATAAGAAATGTTTGCATTGGTTATTTTTTGTAGTTGTTCAAAAATACATTTAGTTTCAACAACAATAGATAAAAAATCATCAAAGCTGCACTTAAACCACATAATTGAAAAGCATAATTTCTAGTAATTCCTTTAATTTCGAATCCAACTTGTTGAAAATTAGAAATCACATTGATAACCTCATATTTATAAGATTTTTCTTTGGCAATTTCTCTCAAATCACTATTTATTTTACGATTAGTTTCAAACAGTTCTAATTCTTTAGTAGTTTCTTTTTCTCCACTCATATTGATGTTTGTACCAGAAGTTTGTTTCTTGGCTTCATCCAACATTACTTGCATATATACCTTTCGCAAAGAGTCAATTTGGGATAGATTTTCTCTATAAACAGAATCAGTTCTGTTCAAATTTTCGTTTGTCAATTCTTTTAATCTGTTGAAATATTTGTTTTTTACAACAGATGATATAATCACATCATCCAATTTATCAAAAACATTGCTCTTTTCTGCAATCACAGTTACTTGATGAATTTTGTAATCAAAATCGGTAAAAGCAGCCTTGAATTCTTCAAATTCATAACTTTTTATGGTTAAAGTATCTACAGACAAAATCAAATCATCATAAGCATTGATGATATCTTTTTCGTTTTTGATTGGTTTGATTTCAAACTTTTTTAAAGATGCAGCTTCTGATTTGGTTAAATTAAACGTTTCTTGCAACTTTAAAGTGTCTTTTTGTTTTACCAAATCATTGTAATAATTCACATTGTTATACAATTGCAAACTACTTTTAAAATTAGGTTCAATTAACAATTCTGAGCCATATCTTTTAGGAGTTTTTACTTCCAAAAAAACACCTGCAATTAGACCTATTAAAGTAGCAATTCCTATTTTGATAATATTTTCTTTGAGAAAAATCAATATCAAAATAATTACATGAAAAATTCCTTTAAAAATACTTCCAATAAAATTGAAAAACCTAGAAAATCCTCTTCCTATAATTACAAATAATGAGCCTAAATCTACTTCTTCTTCATTAATTTTTTGTGGTTGGTTTGTTGACATTTTTATGAATTAGTTTGATTATTCGTTTATAAAATTTGTTCTAAAATTCTCTGTGTGATCGCATAAGTTGGCACAACTCCTGTCATTCCTAATCCTCCAGAAGCTAAAGTAGCTCCAGTTTCTATTGGATTATCTGAAGCATAATAGGCATAACGCACTTTTACATTTTCTGAAATATTTCCTCTAATTTTTGAGGATGATTGAATTGCTTTTTGATAATGCGCTCCTTCCATTTCCAATCCAATAACATTCCAAGTGGATTCATGAAAAAACTTTAGCAACTCCTTATTTTGTAGTGATGTTCCCAAAACAGTAATCATTGCGCCATCAAAAACTTTCACTCCAAAACCTTCTAAATCTTCTTTAGAAAGTTCATTATCAAATGGATAATTATCTGCAGTTCCTTCAAAAATGTGTGAAGTTGGAATCATAATATCGCCTTTTCCTCCTTCTAAAATTCCTGCTTTTCCCATAATAGAAATCGATTTTACATCTAAGTGTATTTTTTCTTGTTCGCTTTTAAACGGTTTTAGCAATTCGTCCATAGTTTCAAAAGCTTGTTCGCCAAAAGCGTAATCCATTACCAAAATCACAGGATTTTCATCCAAAACATCTTTTTTTGCAAACGAAAAAATAGGGAAGTTTATTTTATTAGTATCAATAATTTGTACATCAATATTGGTTCCTGAAGTGTCATCCACAGAAATCAATCCGTTTTTGGAAGCAAATTCTTTTACTTTTTGTTGCAAAAGTTTGCTTTCAGGAGTACTCAACAATCTGAATAAATCGAAATTTTCGTACTTTTTTGCTTCATCTGAAAGTACTTTTTTAGCATAAATCGAATTCATAACACTGTGCATATTTGCACTTATAATATGAATTGGTCTGTGCAATAAATTGTATTCTTTCAGAATTTTTTTGATGTCATTCGCCCAAATTTCACCATAAATATGATGTCCAATTTCTTCTACTAAAACTGTGCTAAATGTGATAGTCCGTTTTTTAGATTCTTCAATTTCATTGATAGCTAATTTTCCCAACCAATAAATCAAATTGAAAAACTTATGAGGTTGATTTTCCGTAGAAAAGGTGTTATAAATAGCTGAAACTTCTTCAAAAGTACGTCCTAAAATATTGCCTAAATGTACAATTAACACTTCTTTTTCTTTATCAGAAATTACCTTTTGAAACAAAACTACGTCCTCTAAATGCTTCCATTCACGGATATAATCTTCGCCTTCATTAATGGAAACTCTTTGCTGAATTTTGTGCGATTCAATAAATAAAAAAGTCAAGTGTGTTAAAATATCATAGATTTCAGATCTTCCTCTTGTAATTTCAATATTCATTTGATCTTTGTCAATTCTGTAGCAATTTCGTCTTCTTTTTGGCGGAACTATAGCTTTGAAATGCGAATTTTTATACCCTTCATCTGCCGTCAAATTGATGAATTGACATTCTTCAATTCCTTCTGGCAAACGTTCAATAACATACACCAAACCATTGAGTTCAATTCTGTCTTCGGCTATTGAACCATAAATTTCTGGTCGCAATAATAAAAGTGATTTTTGCAAAGTTTCACCTGAAATTCCCATTGGTTTATAAAAACCTCTGGTAAATAAATGACGCATTGTTATGTA
>DAIUBY010000086.1:0-3837 GCA_036846425.1 Polaribacter sp. | reverse complement strand
AAATTGGAAAAATCTGAACTTGAAAAACGAAAATTTTCGATTGTTGTAGCAGGATTTTTGTACATATAATCAATTCCAAAATTAAAAATCGCTTTAGATTCTAGCAAGGTTTCCGTAACTTCTAATCTTTTGCTTGTAACTATTTCTACATCAGGCATAACTCCTCCTCCATCATACACAGTGCGTCCTTTTTCAGTTTTAAAAGCCTGAATTCCTTTGTCCGAAAACTTAGGAACTTCGCCAGTTTTTGGGTCTCTGTTTGTATAATCCAACTCCTGAATACAACGTCCACTTGGCGTATAATATTTTGAAATAGTAACTTTTAACTGAGTTCCATAAGTCAACTCTCTATAACGTTGCACCAAACCTTTCCCAAAAGAACGTTGTCCCATAATCAAAGCTCTGTCATAATCTTGCAAAGCGCCACTTACAATTTCTGATGCAGATGCTGAACGTCTATTCACCAAAACTACGATTGGAATTTCCAAATCCAAAGGCTCATTAGATGCCCTATAAATAGTACTCAAACTTTTTACTTTTGCTTTGGTTGAAACAATCGTTTTTCCTTTTGGAATAAAGAAATTGGTAATATTGATGGCTTCTAACAAAGATCCTCCTGGATTGGAGCGCAAATCAAAAACCAACTTTTTCATTCCTTTTTTCTGCAATTCTTTAAAAGCTTTTTTTACTTCTGATGACGCTTTTTCGTTGAATTCAGTTAACACAATATAGCCAGTTTCCACATCAATCATTTCTGAAAAAGGCACTGGATTTAACACGACTTTTTCTCGAGTTAATTCTTTCTGAAATTTTTTTCCTTGACGATTAATTTCAACCGAAATTTTGCTATTTGGAACGCCTTTCAAGAATTCTGATTGTTGATCTGAATCCACGTTTTTTAGAGATTGATTGTTCAAAGAAACAATAATATCTCCTGGTTTTAACCCTGCTTTGTCCGCAGAAAAACCTTTGTAAATCTCTCTAATATGAATACCTTCTTGCGAATAAAAAACATTTACTCCAACACCACCATATTCTCCTTCTCTGGCAATTTTGGCATTTTCAACCATTTGTTCGTTGTAAAAATTGGTGTATGGATCTAGAGAATTTAGCGTGTTTTTTATTGCTTTTTCTGTTAATTCTGCAGGATTTATTTCATCCACATAATACATGTTCAACTCTTTGAAAAGCGTGTTGTAAATTTCGATTTGTTTTGCTATTTCAAAAAAGTTTGATTTAAATGAAAACGATAAAGAAATCGCTCCAATCAAAATAAGTATCAAAAAGAGATTTTTAAACTGTTTCATCTTTTTTGCTTGTTTCTTTGATCAATAAATGTAACAAATTTGTCATTTTCAAAAAAAGTTGGTCAAATGACATTTCATCCTTACCAATATACGAAATCATACAAATAGTTGGTTTTTCTAATTTCGAATATACTATTTCTTTTTGCAAACGATATGTTTCGCGCAACAATCTTTTGATTCTATTCCTATTTACAGCTCTTTTAAAATTTCTTTTTGGTACTGAAAATGCAACCTGAATAGGAAATGTTGAGGTGTGTGGAATTTGTAAAAAAACCATTCGTAATGGAAAATTTTTCACAGATTTTCCACCTGTAAAAAGTTTTTCTATCAACTTTCTACTTTTTAATCGTTCTTGTTTTCCTAAAGTCAATTTCATTACAACAAACTTACTCAGACTTTTGTCAAAAAAAAAGGATTCAAGCTGCATAAAGGCAAAAAAAATGATTTTGTTAAAAAATGATTGTTTTATTCTCAGAAAAAGAAGTTCTTTTTATGATTTTTTCAATAAATTTGTGGTAAAATTGAATAAAAACCAACAAATGAAACCAGATAACTTTCAAGCTCCTGATTATTATAACATTGATGATTTACTAACTGATGAACATAAATTGGTTAGAGAAGCCGCTCGTGATTGGGTAAAAAGAGATGTTTCTCCAATTATTGAAGACTATGCGCAAAGAGCAGAATTCCCAACGCAAATCATTCAAGGTTTGGCAGATACTGGGGCTTTTGGTCCTTATATTCCTGAAGAATATGGAGGTGCAGGTTTGGATCAAATTGCGTATGGTTTAATAATGCAAGAAATAGAACGTGGAGATTCTGGTGTTCGTTCTACAGCTTCTGTTCAATCGTCTTTGGTGATGTATCCTATTTATAAATTTGGAAATGAAGCACAGCGTAAAAAATATTTACCCAAATTGGCTTCTGGAGAATGGATGGGTTGCTTTGGGTTGACTGAGCCAAATCACGGTTCAAATCCTGGAAATATGGAAACGAAATTCAAAGATATGGGCGATCATTATTTGTTGAATGGCGCAAAAATGTGGATTTCAAATGCACCTTTTGCACAAATTGCCGTTGTTTGGGCAAAAAGTGAAGAAGGAAGAATTCATGGATTGATCGTAGAACGTGGCATGGAAGGATTTTCAACTCTAGAAACGCATAACAAATGGTCTTTGCGAGCTTCAGCAACTGGCGAATTGATTTTTAATAACGTAAAAGTTCCGAAAGAAAATTTATTACCAAACAAATCTGGTTTGGGAGCACCTTTGCAATGTTTGGACTCTGCGCGTTTTGGGATTGCTTGGGGTGCCATTGGTGCTGCAATGGATTGTTATGATACAGCTTTGCGTTATGCCAAAGAGCGCGAACAATTTGGAAAACCAATTGGTCAATTTCAGTTACAACAAAAAAAATTGGCTGAGATGATTACTGAAATTACCAAAGCACAATTGTTGGCTTGGAGATTGGGTGTTTTGCGAAATGAAGGCAAAGCAACTTCTGCACAAATTTCAATGGCAAAGCGAAATAATGTAGCTATGGCAATTAATGTTGCACGTGAAGCAAGACAGATTTTGGGTGGCATGGGAATTACTGGAGAATATTCCATTATGCGTCATTCTATGAACTTAGAAAGCGTGATTACTTATGAAGGAACTCATGATATTCACTTGTTAATCACAGGATTAGATATTACTGGATTGAATGCATTCAAATAAAATAAAAAACTTTTTATGAAATATTTGTGGACTTTTTTTGTAGCGATTTTAATTATTTTTTCTTGTGGAAATACTTTGGAAGAAAAAACGTCACAGGAAATTACTATTCCTGAAGACAATCCAACAGAAGAAACAACCACCAAAAAAAACCTGAAAATGCTGTCTTTGGGAGATAGTTATACCATTGGAGAAAGTGTTTGTGGAAAATGCAAATTCCCTGAACAATTGAAAGACAGTTTACTAAAAGAATTTAGCTCAGAAACAATAATTGATTTGAAAGTAATTGCCAAAACTGGATGGACAACAACCAATTTAATTTCGGCAATTGAAACAGAAAAAATCACTGATGATTATGATTTGGTAACACTTTTAATTGGTGTTAATAATCAATATCAACGAAAAGATTTTTCAATTTATGAAAGCGAATTCCCAAAATTGGTAAATACAGCTATCAAAGCAGGCAATAATGAGAAACAAAATCTCATTGTAGTTTCTATTCCTGATTATGCTTTTACACCATTTGGAAGAGGAAATACCACTATTTCAGCTGATATTGATAAGTACAATAATTTTGCAAAAAATTACTGTGATGCCAATGGAATTACTTTTGTGAATATCACTGACATTACACGTGAAGGTTTGACAAATACTGCTTTAGTTGCTTCAGATAACTTGCATCCTTCTGAACTTGCTTACACTAAATTTGTTGGAAGAATATTGCCTTTTGCGTTGGAAAAAATTCAGAATTAAGAAGCTTGTTTTACTAAAATATGTGGGCATCTTTTACAATTGATGCCTTTTTTTTTGTATTT
>DAIUBY010000085.1:0-9350 GCA_036846425.1 Polaribacter sp. | reverse complement strand
CAAAAAATGACAATTCCATCAAAATATGATGCAAGCCAAGTAGAAAGCAAATGGTATCAATATTGGATTGAGAACAAGTATTTTCATTCAACTCCTGATGAAAGAGAGCCTTATACTATCGTGATTCCACCTCCAAATGTTACTGGAGTTTTGCACATGGGACACATGCTAAATAATACTATTCAAGATGTGTTGATTAGACGTGCACGTTTGTTGGGTAAAAATGCGTGTTGGGTTCCTGGAACAGATCATGCTTCCATTGCTACTGAAGCAAAAGTTGTTGCGAAATTAAAAGAGCAAGGAATCAATAAAAATGATTTGACTCGCGAAGAATTTTTGGCTCATGCTTGGGAATGGAAAAATGAATATGGTGGAATTATTTTAGAGCAATTAAAAAAGTTAGGCGCTTCTTGTGATTGGGATAGAACTGCTTTTACAATGGATCCTGCAATGTCTGAATCTGTTATCAAAGTTTTTGTTGATTTATATAATAAAGGATTGATTTACAGAGGATTCAGAATGGTGAATTGGGATCCTGAAGCCAAAACAACCTTGTCTGATGAAGAAGTAATTTATGAGGAAAGACAAGGTAATTTGTATTTTATAAATTATAAAATTGTTGATTCTCAAGAAACGTTAACTATAGCAACTACAAGACCAGAAACCATTTTTGGTGATACTGCAATTTGCATCAATCCAACTGATGAGCGTTTTTCACATTTGAAAAGAAAAAAAGCAATTGTGCCAATTTGTAATCGCGTAATTCCAATTATTGAAGATGAATATGTTGATATTGAATTCGGAACTGGATGCTTAAAACTAACACCTGCTCATGATGAAAATGACAAGGTTTTGGGTGATAAACATCAACTAGAAATCATTGATATTTTTAATGATGATGCCACTTTAAACTCATTTGGATTGCATTATCAAGGAAAAGATCGTTTTGAAGTTCGCAAAGAAATTTCTAAAGAATTAGAAAATTTGGGATGTTTGATAAAAACAGAACAACACATCAATAAAGTAGGAACTTCAGAAAGAACCAAAGCTGTGATAGAGCCAAGATTGTCTGATCAATGGTTTCTGAAAATGGAAGATTTGGTAAAACCTGCAATTGAAGCTGTTTTAGGTGAAAATTCTGAAATAAATTTAGTGCCAAAAAAGTTTGATAATACCTATCGTCATTGGATGGAAAATATTCGCGATTGGAATATTTCGCGACAATTATGGTGGGGACAACAAATTCCTGCGTATTATTTTGGAGATGGAAAAGAAGATTTTGTTGTGGCAGAAAATATCGAAAAAGCCTTAGAATTAGCAAAACTAAAAACTAAAAATTCAACACTCACAATTCAAGATTTACAACAAGATAATGACGCTTTAGACACATGGTTTTCATCTTGGTTGTGGCCAATTTCGGTCTTTGACGGAATTCGAAATCCTGAAAATGAAGAAATTAACTATTATTATCCAACCAATGATTTGGTTACAGGACCAGATATTTTGTTCTTTTGGGTAGCAAGAATGATCATTGCTGGCTATGAATACAGAGGGAAAAAACCGTTTGAAAATGTATATTTGACAGGTTTGGTTCGTGACAAACAGCGTAGAAAAATGTCAAAATCATTAGGAAATTCACCTGATGCATTAAAATTAATTGACGATTATGGAGCTGATGGAGTGAGAGTTGGATTGTTGTTAAGTTCAGCAGCTGGAAACGATTTGATGTTTGATGAAGAATTATGCCAACAAGGAAAAGCGTTTGCTAATAAAATTTGGAATGCTTTTCGTTTGATAAAAGGTTGGGAAATTGATGCTAATTTAGCACAACCAAAAACTGCAAAAATTGGTTTGGAATGGTATGAAGCAAAATTTCAAAAAACAGTTGCAGAAGTTGAAGATCATTTCTCAAAATACAGATTATCAGATGCTTTAATGGCAATTTACAAACTGATTATGGACGATTTTTCATCTTGGTTATTAGAAATAGTAAAACCTGGGTATCTACAACCAATTGATAAAAAAACATACAATTCAGTAATTGAAGTATTAGAAAACAACTTGAAAATATTGCATCCATTTATGCCGTTTTTAACGGAAGAAATTTGGCAACATATCGCTGAAAGAACTCCTGAAGAAGCCTTGGTTATTGCAACATATCCAACTCAAAAAGATTTTGATATGAATATCATCAATCAATTTGAATTTGCAACAGAAGTTATCTCTGGAATCAGAACTATCAGAAAAGATAAAAACATTCCTTTTAAAGATAGTATTGAAGTTTTTGTCATCAACAATGAACAAAATTTAGATAATTTTGATGTAGTTATTCAAAAACTCATCAATTCTTCTATGATTCAATACGTTTCAGAAAAAGTAGATGGAGCTTCATTTAGAGTCAAATCAAATGAATATTTTGTGCCAATTGCAACTGGAAATATTGATGCAGCAGCAGAAAAAATTAAACTAAATGAAGAACTTCAAAGAGCTGAAGGATTTTTAAAAAGTGTGCAACAAAAATTATCAAACGAACGTTTTGTTTCAAACGCACCAGAACAAGTACTTGCCATGGAACGCAAAAAAGAAGCTGATGCTTTGGCTAAAATTGAAATGATTAAAAGTAGTTTGTCAACTTTATAAAAATAAAAAGGGAAGTAAAAACTTCCCTTTTTTTATAAAATTTGATGAATTGCATTCAATTCTTCCTCAGAAAAATGAGTATTTTCAGTGGCTTTGATACTATCTAAAATTTGCTCGGTTTTGCTTGCACCAATTAACACAGAAGTGATTCTTTGATCTTTCAAAATCCAAGAAATTGCCATTTGTGCCAATGTTTGATTTCTGCTTTGGGCAATTTCATTCAAAGCTTTAATTTTTGGCATCATTTCTAGTACTTGATTTGTGTTCAAAAAAGGGCTGTCTTTTACAGCTCTTGAATCTTTTGGCAAACCTTTAATGTATTTATTACTCAACATTCCTTGTGCTAAAGGCGAAAAACAAATACTTCCTACACCCGAATTTCCTAACAAATCCAACAATCCATTTTCAATCCATCTGTCAAATAAATTATATCTTGGTTGATGAATCAAACAAGGCGTTCCTAGTTCATTTAAAATTTTAAAAGCAGCTTCAGCTCTTTCTGGCTGATAATTGGAAATTCCTACATACAAGGCTTTTCCTTGACGAACCATCAAATCTAAAGTCGCCATTGTTTCCTCCAAAGGCGTATCATAATCTGGTCTGTGATGATAAAAAATATCTACATATTCTAAACCCATTCGTTGCAAACTTTGGTCTAAACTTGCCACCAAAAATTTTTTTGAACCCAAATCTCCATAAGGTCCAGGCCACATTCCATAACCAGCCTTTGATGAAATAATCAGTTCATCTCTGTATTGTTTAAAATCTTTTTTGAGTATTTTTCCAAAATTTTCTTCAGCAGAACCTGGAGGTGGACCATAATTATTTGCCAAATCAAAATGCGTAATTCCATTGTCAAAAGCACATTTTAAAAGATTTCTTTGATTCGCAAAATCATCATTTTTTCCGAAATTGTGCCATAATCCAAGAGAAATTTCTGGCAATAGCAAACCACTATTTCCAGTTCTTCTGTACTTCATTTTTTCGTAGCGATTTTCGGCAGCTGTATATTTGAATTTTTTGCTCATAATTTTTTAGATTAATGCTTCTTTTAAAAGCGTTATTGGATGCTTGGCAACACGTTTTGTGCCATCATAAATTTGATGACGGCAACTTGTTCCTGAGGCTGCAATTTCAGTTTCTGGAGCACAATTTCGTATTTTTGGAAACAAGGTGTCTTCGCCAACTTGCATACTGATTTCGTAATGTTCTTTTTCATAACCAAAAGAACCTGCCATTCCACAACATCCTGTATTTAAAATAGTTACTTTATAATTTTTTGGAATATTCAAGATTTGAAAACTGGCATGTGTACTTGACAAAGCTTTTTGATGACAATGTCCATGAATCTTGATTTCCTTTTCTTCGGAAGAAAACAACGAAATATCAACATTGTTTTTTTGATGTTCATTACTTAAAAATTCCTCAAAAGTGAAGGCGTTTTTTGCAATTTTTTCAGCTGATTTTTTATCAGTTGCCAAACGAATGTATTCGTCTCTAAACGTTAAAATTGCGGAAGGTTCAATGCCAATTAAAGGCGTTTCATCAGAAATTACATTTTTAAAAAGAGCAATATTTTTATCACATACTTTTTTGGCTTCTTTCAAAAATCCTTTGGATATAAAACTGCGTCCACTTTCTTCGTGATTCAACACAATGACTTCATAGCCTAACTTTTCTAATAAAAAAACAGCATCTTTTCCGATTTCAACATCATAGAAATTAGTGAATTCATCATTAAACAAATATACTTTTTTAGTTTTTTGAGTGATTTTCTGTTTGCCAAACCAATTGCTAAAAGTGGTATTTGCTAGCTTAGGAACGTTTCTTTCTTGGGCAATTCCCATCACAGATTTCGTGAAAGAAGTATTCAAAATCAAGTTGGTTATTGTAGGAGCAATACTGCCTAATTTGTTGTATTTTGCATTGTTTGCAAACAACGAACTTCTAAAAGAATAGCCATTAGTTTCTTGATATTGATATAAAAATTCGGCTTTCATAGTGGCAATATCCACATTACTTGGACATTCAGAAGCACAGGCTTTACAACTCAAACACAAATCGAAAACTTCTTTTAATTCTTTGTGATTGAACTTATTAGCTTCATCAGAGTTTGTTAAAAATTCACGTAAAGCATTTGCTCTTGCTCTTGTAGTATCTTTTTCGTTTTTGGTAGCTCTGTAACTTGGACACATAGTGCCTCCTGCAGAAACAGGTTTTCTACAATCGCCTGAACCATTGCATTTTTCAGCCAATTTTAAAATTCCTTCGCTGTCAGAAAAATCTTGAATGGTTTTAATTTCAGGCTCTTTTCTGTCCACTTCATATCGCAAACTTTTATCCATTGGAAAAGCATCTGTAATTTTTCCTTTGTTGAAAACATTTTGTGAATCAAAAGCTTTTTTGATTCTTCGTAATAATTGATAATTTTGTTCGCCAATCATCAAAGGAATAAATTCTGCACGTACAATGCCATCTCCATGTTCACCACTAAATGAACCTTTGTATTTTTTGACTAATTGAGCAGTTTCAGTTGTTATTTTACGAAACAACACAACATCTTCTTGCTTTTTTAAATTCAGGATTGGGCGTAAATGAATTTCTCCAGCTCCTGCATGAGCATAATACACAGCATCTTGTTGAAATCGATCCATCATTTGGGTAAATTCTTCAATATAATTTGGCAAATCTTCTAAAGCAACAGCAGTATCTTCAATACAAGCAACAGCTTTCATATCACCAACAATATTTCCTAACAATCCTAAACCTGCTTTTCTGAGTTCGTGAACTTTATTGATATCTGCACCATAAACCTTTGGATGATAAAATCCGAAGTTGTTTTTTTCTAAGTCTGCAATCAATTTATCAGCTAAAATTTCAGTTTCTTCTGCTGAGTTTGAGGAAACTTCCAACATCAAAATTGCTTCTGGATCGCCTTGTAAAAAGAATCTATTTTTGGTTTGTTCGCGGTTATTTTTGGTACAATCTAGAATGGTTTTGTCCATCAATTCACAATTGTATAAATTGTGTTTCATGGCAATTAACGTAGCTTTCATACTCTCATTAATACTCGTAAAATGCGAGCAAACCATGATGCTTTCTTTAGGAGGAACTGCATCTAATTGTAAGGTAATTTCAGTTGAAAACGCTAATGTGCCTTCACTTCCAGTCAATAATTTCGCAACATTTATTCTATCTTTTTTTCCGCCAAATAAATCACATGTCAAAAATTCATCCACAGCATAACCTGTATTTCTTCTATGAATGGTTTCTTTTGGAAATTCTTTTTTGATTTCTTGTTGATTTTTTTCAGAGGACAATTCTTCAAAAATTGCTTTGTAAATTTGTCCTTCTAAAGAATTTTCTGCGGTTTTTACTAAAAAATTATGAGATGAAATTTCTTTAAAAGTAGCTTTAGTTCCATCACTCAAAATGGCTTCAATCTTTAAAACTTTATCGCGAGTAACACCATATTTTATAGAAGTACTTCCTGAAGAATTATTGCCAACCATTCCTCCAATCATACATCTGTTGGAAGTTGACGTGTTTGGTCCGAAAAATAATCCAAAAGTTTTTAGATAATTATTTAGTTCATCACGAACAATTCCTGGTTGAACAGTAATCTTTTTTGAACTTTCATCAAAATGAATGATTTTGGTAAAATATTTAGAAACATCTACCACAATTCCATCTCCAACACATTGTCCTGCCAAAGAAGTTCCTGCAGTTCTTGGAATTAATGTAATTGAGTTTTTTGATGCAAAATCAATCAAAATTTTGAGGTCATTTTCATTTTTTGGAAACGCAACTGCCAATGGAATTTTACGATAAACAGATGCATCTGTAGCATAAATGGATTTGTGTAATTGGTCAAAAACGAGTTCACCTGTAAGTGAATTTTGCAAGTTTTCTAATGCGTAATTGTCTATCATCAGGAATTTAAAAAAGAAAAAATTTTATACAAATATCCGAATAAAATTTGCATTTCAAGTGGAAGAAATCAGTGTTTATTTGCTTTTATTGATTTCTCAGAAATTGGATTTTTCAATTAAAAATTCATATAAAAAATGAGTTTTTTTGATTTTTTCATCAAAATCAATTCTTAAAAAAAAGTTATTTCATTTTCAGATTCCTATATTTGTTTTTTTATTAAAATTATAGATTTCCCATGAAAAAAATTACTCTTTTATTGTTGCTTTTCTCTTTTGTAAGTTTGGCTCAAAAAGTAGATTTATCTTATTATTTACCAAATGAAAATTACAATGCTGCAATTCCAAAACCTAAAGATATTATTGGTCATGAAGTAGGAGAGTGGCATGTAACGCATGATAAATTAGTACTGTATATGAATGCGTTAGCAAAAGTTTCAGACAGAATTTCCATAGAAACTAGAGGCGAAACTTTTGAAGGAAGACCATTGATTTTATTGACAATCACTTCGCCTGAAAATCATAAAAATTTAGAAAAAATCAAGCAAAATCATATTGCAGCTACCAATGATGCAACTATTGATATTTCCAATCATCCAATTGTGGTAAATCAAGGATTTTCTATTCACGGAAATGAAGCAAGTGGTTCAAATGCAGCTCTGGCAATTGCCTATTATTTAGCGGCTTCTGACACTGAAGCAACTAAAGAATTACTAAAAAATACTGTTATTTTATTTGATCCTTCTTTCAATCCTGATGGATTGCAACGTTTTTCATATTGGGCGAATTCCAATAAACATAAAAATATCAATCCTGATCCAAATGATAGAGAATATCGTGAAGTTTGGCCAGGAGGAAGAACCAATCATTATCAATTTGATATGAATAGAGACTGGTTGCCTGTGCAATTACCAGAGAGCAAAGCGCGTTTGAAAACATTTCATGATTGGTTGCCCAATATTTTAACGGATCATCATGAAATGGGAAGCAATTCTAGTTTCTTTTTTCAACCTGGAATTCCTTCACGAACACATCCAATGACTCCTCAAATCAATCAAGATTTAACAAAAGAAATTGGAAATTATCATGCAAAAGCCTTTGATAAAATTGGTTCCTTGTATTATTCTGAAGAAAATTTTGATGATTTTTATTATGGAAAAGGTTCTACATTTCCTGATATCAATGGAAGTATTGGAATTTTATTTGAACAAGCAAGCTCTAGAGGTCATGCTCAAGAAACTGAAAATGGAATTTTGACCTTTCCTTTTACCATCAGAAATCAAGTAACTGCGGCTTTTTCAACATTGGAAGCTGCTAAAAATATGCGCACAAAAATCTTGAAATATCAGCAAGATTTTTATGCTGAATCAAGAAAAACTTTTGAGAAAAAAGCAATTGTTTTTGGAGATGAAAAAGATGCTGCTAAAACATTTCATTTGGCAGAGGTGCTGAAAAGACAGCAAATTAACATTCATGAAGTTGCTTCGGATTTTACCCAAAATGGTAAGAATTTCAAGAAAGGATACAGTTATGTAGTTCCATTGAATCAAAAAAATCATCGTTTGTTAAAAGCGATGTTTACGGTGCAAACAACTTTTAAAGATAGCTTGTTCTATGACATTTCTGCATGGACTTTCAATCATGCTTTTGGAGTTGATTTTGTTGAAAATGTGCCACTTTCAAAAGCGGGAAAAGAAATTACCGAATTAAGTTTGAAAAAAGGAATTGTCTCAAAACAAAGTGATTATGGGTACTTAATGCCTTGGAATGAATTTTATGCACCAAAAGCATTGAATGTCATTTTGCAAAAAGGGTTGAGAGCGAAAGTTGCAATGAAAAATTTCACCAACGAAACTAGCAATTATGATTATGGAACTATTTTTATTCCTGTTCAAAATCAAGTATTGAATTCATCTGAATTATTTCAATTTTTGACTGAAATTGCATCTGAAAATGCAATAAATTTATTTGGAGTTTCCACAGGTTTGAATGAAGGAATTGATTTGGGAAGTGAAAATTTTGCTGCCATTAAAACACCAAAAGTAGCCATGTTGGTTGGAGATGGAATTGCTGGAAATGATTCTGGTGAAATTTGGCATTTGTTTGATCAGCGATTTGATATGGCTTTGACACGCTTGGATTTGAGCTATTTTTCTAGAATTGATATCTCAAAATACACGCATATTATCATTCCAAGTAGTTCAAATATTGGAAAATCGGAAGAAGAGAAATTGAAAACTTGGGTGATGAATGGAGGAATTATCATTGGTTATAAAAACACTGCAAAATGGTTGGCAAATTCTAAATTTATCAACCTTGAATTTGAAGCTCCTAAGAGAGATTCAATCAAAAATGTTTCTTTTGAAAATCGTTCTTTGCAATCTGGAGCTCAAGTAATTGGAGGAGCTATTTTTGAAGCCAAAGTGGATCGTTCACATCCTATAAATTTTGGGTATAAAAACGATAAAATAACTTTGTTTAGAAACTCGACTTTGTTTATAAAACCAGATAAAGTGAGTTACAATAATCCAATTCAATACACTTCAAATCCTTTATTGAATGGGTATATTTCAAAAGAAAATTCGAAATTAATTCCAAATACAATTCCGTTTAAAGCGCAAAGATTGGGTTCAGGAAGAGTATTGGTTTTTACAGATAATACCAATTTCCGTGGTTTTTGGTTTGGAACCAATAAATTATTGATGAATGCTGTGTTTTTTGGGAATGAAATGTAGTTTTGGTTTTTAATTTATATACAACTTAAAACTCAACATTCTAAAC
>DAIUBY010000084.1:0-9581 GCA_036846425.1 Polaribacter sp. | reverse complement strand
TTTTTTTTATGTTGTTGAAAATTAGGAATAAAAACCAAATTTTCTCTCGAAAAAATTATTTACATTAGTTTTAAAATTGAATAAAGGTTTCATAAGTGATACAAATTAGGGTTCCTTTTAAAATTTAAAAATCATGCTAAAACTCTTTCGAAAAATTCGCCAAAACTTACTTATGGAAAATAAAACTTCTAAATATTTAAAATATGCCATTGGCGAAATTGTATTAGTTGTGATTGGAATTTTGATTGCATTGCAAATTAATAATTGGAATCAAAAAAGAATGTTATTAAATGAAGAGAAAGTAATTCTAAAAAATATTCATACAGAATTTTTAGAAAATAAAATCGCTATAAAAATTGCATTTAAAAAAAACAAACAAGTATTAAAAGCATCAAAAATATTGTTAAATCTTGTTGGTCAAAAAAGAGAAATTATCCAACAGCATAATGTTGATAGCTTATTTTACGTTACCTTAGAAACAGGTTCTTATAGACCATCAGAGAATACCATTTCTGATTTGTTACAGTCAGGTAAATTACAATTACTGCAAAATGACAAATTAAAAAACCTCATTTACAATTGGTCAAGTACTTTACAAAATCAAAAAGTAAGTTTTAATAGAGTTGAATTAAAGATTGATAATGAGTTAGTTCCTTATTTGTCAAAAAATTATTCAATGAAAGATATTGATCAATATGGAGATTTGAAATGGCAAAGCAAAACAGTATTAAAAATTGATAAATTTCAATTATTTGAAGACATTCTGTTTGAAAATATTTTAGATGATTATTTATTTAGAGTAAATAGTTAAGATAATAATCTTAGAAAATTAGAGATAATTATCAATGAAATTATAAATGAAACGAAATGATCAAATTCTTACGAAAAATCCGTCAAAAACTTATTGAACAATCTAAAGTTCGCAGTTATTTTTTATATGCAATTGGTGAAATTATCCTTGTGGTTATTGGTATTTTGATTGCATTGCAAGTAAATACTTGGAACGAACAGAAAAAACTTAATGATCAAGAAAAAAAATACCTTTTGCGCTTGCTTAACGATACCAAAACTGATATTGAGACTTTTACAGCTGAAATTGCACGTCTTGAAAAAAATAACAAAACAACTGCTGAATTTTGTAATCTTTTAAAAGATAAAAACAGTAACGATTCTTTATTGGTAAACAGCGCGTCAAATTTTTTAATTTACGGTTCATTATATCCACATTTTAATCCATCATTAGCAACTTTTCAAGATTTATCAAGCACAGGAAATTTAGGTTTAATTAAAAATACTAAACTGAGAGACAATATCACTTTGCATTATCATATGTATAATTTAATAAATTCGGACATTCAAATTAATATTGATTGGGCTTTTCCAATTGATGCGCCACTTTTTGTAGAAACTGATGTTTTAAAATTTGAAACTAATAATACTTCATTTCTTTTTCCAGATGAATCAATAAAAAGCAAAGCCGAAAGTTTGAGAAAAAATCAAGATTTATACATTAGAAACGCAGCACTTCATTATTGGGTTAACAAAGATTGTGTTTCAATTTTAAAAAAAGTGAAAAATGAAACCAATATTTTTATTAAACTCTTGGAAAGTAATATTTATCCTGAAAACAAATAAATTAAAGAATGCATTCTTATTTTAAATAGCATGATAAAATTCTTTAGAAAAATCCGTCAAAAGCTTATTGAACAATCTAAAGTTCGTAGTTATAAAAAAAAGCATTAGATACCAGTTTATCAACATGATAAAAAAAATTTTCTAAAATATCACTCAATAATTTTATTAATATTTAAACTATCCAATTGTTGAATGCTATCCAATTTTCGCAATCTTTCAACTTCCAAAATAGAATCTCTTAACAGCAATGATTTTAAATATGTACTATCATTTTTAAAAGTTGCATTGGATTCTTCTGAAGAAAATTCGCTAAATGGCGGACAAGGAAAGTATTTAAAATCGTATGAAAAATTGGTCAATATTGGATTTTGCCAACTACTCATTCCTTTAAAAATACTAGCCACCATTGGCAAAGCTGTGCTAGCTCCTGAGCCAACACGTGTGCTGTTAAATTGCACTCTTTTGTCTAACGTACCAACCCAAGCTCCTACAACAATTTCTGGTGAACAACCAATAAACCAACCATCACCATTATTTTGTGTTGTGCCAGTTTTTCCAATAATATTATAAGGAATTTGATAATTTTGGATACTTGCTCCTGTGCCACTTGTCATGGCAAATTCCATCATTTTTTGAAGTTTTTTAACGCTATTATAACTTGCTACTCTGCCATTATATTTTGGAGCAGCTTTGTATAAAACTACGCCATTTTGATCTTCAATTCTTTCGATAATATAAGGATTAACTTGATTTCCTCCATTAGAAATGGAAGCATACGCTTTTACCATTTCAAATAAACTAATATCTGCAGTACCTAAAACAATTGAAGGAACTTTTGGAATTTTTGATTCAATTCCCATTTTTCTGGCTTGTTCTACTACTCTATTTGTTCCAGTTCTAATCTGAATAGCAACTGATGCTGTATTTACAGAATTTGCCAAACCACCATACATACTATAACTTCCACCATAACTGCCATTAGCATTTCTTGGTTTCCAATCATCATATCTTTTATAGGTTAACAATTGATTATCAAAAAAATCACATGGGTCAATACCACTTTCCAAACCTGCCAAATAAGTGATGGGTTTGAAAGTTGATCCAACTTGTTTTTTTGTTTGTACATGGTCATATTGCGAAAAGCCATAATCAATTCCTCCTAAATAACCCATTATAGCACCATTTCTACTATTCATCACTAGGATTCCTGTATGCAATCTATTAATTGAACTAATAATAGAATCCTCTAATGATTGTATTTTATTTTGATAACCTTCTCCAATTTCCCAATATTTTCTGAGAACTTTTTTAGAAACAAAATCTCTAATTTCTGCATCAGATTTGTTTGCAGTTTTTAAGGCTTTTACTTGTGGATTATTTTGTATCAATTTTTTTAGAAAAGCTTCTTTTCCACCCTGAGTTGTGGCACTTGTCCAATACAAATCCATTAAATCTTGAAGCCTATTCATATTTCTTTTCATCGCATTTTCTGCATAAGCTTGAACGCTAGGATTTATTGTGGTGTAAATTTTTAAACCATCTAATTCTAAATCATAAATGTGTCCATCTTTTGAAGGATTTTTTTCGGCCCAAGCATCAAATTCTTTTTTTACAAATTCTTTATAATAATTTGCAATTGATGAAATTTTTGGAGGTGCAACATATCTAAGTTTCAAAGGTTTTTTTGCTTTCTCTGCATCTTCTTCTGTCAAATATCCATATTTAACCATTTGACTAAGCACAACATTTCGTCTGTTTTCAGATCTTTCTGGCTGTGTTCTTGGGTTGTAAAAAGAAGGCGCTTTCAAAACTCCAACCAATGTGGCACACTCAGCAAGCGTTAGTTTTTTTGGAGTTTTGTTAAAAAAACGCTGTGCAGCTTTCTCAATTCCGTAGAGATTTTCTCCAAACGAAACCGTATTGAAATATAGTAATAACAATTCGTTTTTTGTGTAAACACTCTCTAATCTTCTGGCAATGATTACTTCACGCATTTTGTTAATCAAAGTAGAAAAAAAGTATTGTTTTTTTCGACCATAGATATTTTTTGCAATCTGTTGAGTTACAGTACTTCCTCCTCCTTTTCCTTGTTGCAGCAACAAAGATTTTATAATTACACGTGCATAACTTTTATAATCAATGCCTTTATGGTCGTAAAATCGGACATCTTCTGTGGCAACAAGAGCATCAATTAAATAGTTGTTTAATTCTGTGCTATCAATATTTGATCTGTTTTGTAAAAAATAGGTAGCTAAAATGGTTTTTTGACTGCTATATAAAGTTGATGTAATTGGGTTTTTTAAATTCTTCAATTCGGTTTTTTTAGGAATTTTTCCAAAAGCACCTAAATAGGTTAGCAAAAAAACAAAAATTATAAAAAAACAGATTGCTGAAAATCCGTAAAAAGCTGATTTAAAAGGGTGTTTGATAGCAAAACGAATTTTCTCTTTCAGAAAAGTTTCGATTTTTTTAAGCTGTAAATTCATATTGGATTGTAAAATCTGTTTTGAGTTTAGTAAGTTGTAATAATATCAATATTGTTGTAAAAACATTATTGATTATTTATTATTCAATTGGGGTAAAGATATTTAAAAAACACATACAGATTGATGTTCATTTGCAATTCCATTTTTCTTGGAATGAATTGAATAAGTATTACGCTATTTTTAAAAATTACCTATTAAATACAATAAAAAATAGCCATCAAAATTGACGGCTATTTCCTTTTTCACTTAAGCTACCCATTTATCTTAAGTCGAAAGTAGTGATTTGTTTTTTTCCATTATTGAAATATAAAATTCCAAAATCATCATCCACTTCATAGGTTGGTTTTTTATCTTTTAAGATCAATTCTGAAATCTTTTTTCCATCATCTTTATTCAATTTTACCAATCCTACTCCATCATTTAATTTTGTTAAAATGTATAGAAAATTTCTACTGTCTTTAGTTGCACTAAATCTCTTGTTCATTTCACCTAACATGCCAGTTGCAGCATTTGCGCTGTAATTTGCGTCTTTATAGTTTTTATTCATATTTTGACCTACACTCTGACTTACTAGTGCTGCTGAAACAGTAACCATGGCAATTTTTCCTAACAAACTTTGACCTGGTGCTTTGAAATACGATTCATAAATGATTTTTCCATCATACGAAATCAAGGCATTATTTTGTTTTGCACCCAACAAAATTCCATTGTCTCTAAACTCAATTTTGGAAGGAGTTTCATTTTCTTTGAAATTGATATCCATCACTTTTGTGCTGCTTCCATCCGTTTTGATAAAAAACAATTCAGTTCCTGAACTTACTACGAATTGATCATTTTTCTTGTCATAAGAAGAAATCATATTGGTTGCTTTTTTAAACTTTGTAGGCTCTTTTGCGAATTCGCCTGTTTTTAAATTTGCAATTCCCATATCTGCGCTTGTGATGTAGAAAATCAAATCATTTTCTAACAATACAATATTTTTAAACACAGGTCCTGTTTTGATTTCTTTTTTCAGTTGTGTTTTTCCAGTGGTTAAATCCAAAGAATTCATCAATCCATTATGAGAGGCATAATATAAATTATTTTCTTTTGGTTGTGCAATATAAATTCCACCTTTGATATCTACTGGTTTATCCCAAATATTTGAACCCGTTTGCAAATTATACATTTGAAAAAACGAATCTTTTCCATCAAACATTTGAACTAAAAGTCCTTGAGTAGTAATTGAAAGTAATTGTGGAATTCCTTCTAATTTTTCTGGTTTTTTGCTTGTTCTTTTTCCTGATTTGTCAATTTTGTGTAATAACGAGTTTTTTCCATCACTTTCACTCACAAAAAAGATGCCTTTTTCGCTATCTGCTGAAACAAGAATATAAGGCGAATTTTTTTCTAAATCATCATAAACCCAATCAATATTAAACGTTTTTTTATCAACACACACAATTCCTTTTTCGGTTCTTACAAACAATTTTCCATTAGATTCGTAATATTTCGTAACATCAATGTAAGCTCCCATTGTTTTTTTATCAGTAAAACTTACGGTATTTTCATTTTGAAGAGTTTCCATATTGAAAACGCCCAATGAATATCCTTTGGCTGTTCCACCAAGCATGTAAATTTTTTGATTAGTATAATCAGGACGCACCATAAAAACGCTTCCCCAACCATCTTTTGACGAGTTAAATACTTCTTTTCCAGTTAAATAATTCAAAATTACTTTTGAATATCCTCTAGTTAAAACTACATAAATAAGATTGTCTAATAACATCAATTCCTCTGGTTTTATTTTTCCAAAAGCGTTGTATTGAAAAACTACTTTATTGTTGTGAGCCTCAATAACTGAAAGTCCATCAGAAGTTCCAACAAGCAACATTCCTCCTGGAGCAATTTTCATGGTTTCAACATTTCCATCCATTGAAAATACGTTACTTTCTTTGATGGTATTTTGTGCATTTAGCATGATTGCTGATAAAAACAGCAACATCGATAATTTAATTTTTTTCATTTGGGTAAATTTTTTTAAAAGTTGTTTTTATTTTTTTTGTTCAATTCTTAAGCAAAAGAATCTTGAGCTTACTTAAATAAGCTATTTCTTTTATTAAAAAAATGAATTGATTTTTGGGAATTTTAGTTAAACCATTTCTTTTTCATGGCAATTTTGATTGCTGCAGTTTTGTTGGAAACATGCAATTTGTCATAAATATTGGCAATGTGTTTTCTGACAGTGTGAGGACTTATAAATAGTTTTTCTGCAATTTCTTTATAGTTCAATCCCAAGACGATTTCTTGTAAAATTTCCATTTCTCTTGAGGATAAATAATCAATAGTTTCTTGGCTTTTATCTGAAATTGAGTTTGCTGGTTTTTCTGAAATACGCAACATTTCTAATGTTTTTTTTGCAACTATTGGCGACATTGGTACAGTTCCTTCATTGAGCAATTCAAAAATTGATGATACAATTTTTGATATTTTTTCATCTTTCAATAAATACCCACTTGCACCTGCTTTTACAGCTTCAAAAATTTTTTCATCTTCGCTGAAAGCTGTCAACATTAAAAACTGAATATCAGGATAAATTTCTTTGGAAATTAAGACCGTTTCTAATCCATCCATTTCTGGCATTTCAATATCCATCAACACCACTAAAGGATGACTGTTTTTAGGACGTTCTTCCATTTGTTTTAAAAAATCAATCCCATTTTCAGCCGTAAACAATACTTCAATTGGCTGATTGTATTGCAATTGTTCTTGTAATGAATTTCTAAGCAAACGCTTATCATCAACAATGGCTATGGGTGTTTTTTTAGTTTCTTGCATTTTTTATGGATTATAAACGTTCCAAAAATTTGATGCCCAAATAATTTATAAAATTAAATATTATTATTTTTCTACAATTGTTCCTGCAAAAGTAGTAACTTCAGATGTTGAACTATATGGCCATTTTGCTACATTTATTTGAGGAATTACAATTTTTGCTTTTCCACCAGTAATTGTTACAGTTGCATTTACGTTTTGTCCTGGAACTGCATAATAAGTTGACGTAGTAACTCCTGTACTATTATTGTATCCAGTTCCTGCACCTATCACAATTTCACCAGCTTTTGGCAATTCGCCTGTGATTTCTTGAACTACTTTATATGTTCCAGCAGCAATTCCTGTTCCTTCATTAAAGATGACATATGCAGAATGTAAATTAGAAGCTCCACCAGAAAGATCAAGCGCATTAATAGAATTTTCGATGTTACCTGTAGCAACTCTTTGAGTAATTGTGGTTGAATAATTGGTTGATCCAAGACGCCAACCGTCTGCAGGAGTATTTCCTAAATCTTCGCTATCATCAGTTGAACAATTAACCATGAATACTGTCATGATTGTAAAAAGGGCAATTTTTAATACATTTTTCATTTTGGGTAGTTTTAAAATTAATAATTTGTTTTTGATTTATTTGTAATTATTTACACCACAAAACAAGTCAATCTTTTAAACTGAACCAATACGACATATGTAGTATATTTAGGTTATTGGGATTTTAATTTCTACATTAGTTCCATGAGGAATTATGTTAGAGAATTGTACATTTCCTTTTAAATATTCTATACGAACCAACATATTTTTTAATCCTAAACCTTCTTTTTCTAGGGCTTTTTCATAGTCAAAGCCTACTCCATTGTCGCTAATTTTTACAGTAATTTGTTGCGCATTTTTTTCTAATACAATCTTTAATTCATTGGCTTTGGCATGTTTGATAACATTATTCACCAATTCTTGAATGATTCTATACAAGATAATTTCTTCGTTAAATTCTAATTGATCTTTAAATCCCACACTTTCAAAAGAAATTTTGAGCGAGTTTTCGTCTATTTTCTCAATAAAACTTTTGATATCAGCTGCAATTCCTGATTTTAATAAAAAATTCGGCATCATTTTATGGCTAATTAAACGAACTTCTTTGCAGCTTTCATCAACCAAAGCCATAGTTTTTTCTGCTAAAAATTTGTCTTCTTCTTTCTTGATTTCAATACGATCTAACAATCCGTTTAAATTCATTTTTACAGCGCTAAACAATTGTCCAACTCCATCATGCAAATCAGCAGCAATGCGTTTGCGCTCTGTTTCTTCAGCTTCTAAAACCGCTTTTGTGAGCAATTCTCTTTGTTTGGTTTTTTCTGCAAGTAAAATGGCTTTTTGCTCTAATTGTTTTTTACGAAACATTCCAAATCCTATTAAAAACAAAAATAAACTTCCACCAGAAATCAACAAAATGGTGTTATTTTTTGATTGAACTGCTAATTTTTCTTTTTGCAAAGCCACTTCTTTTTGAAGTGCAATTTTTGAAAGTGAATTGATTTTTTCCTCTTTTACAGAAGCATCCAATTTGCTTTGTAAAATTTCTTTGTTTTGTGAAAACAGTAACAAACTGTCTTTTGCCGATTTCAATTTAGAGTCAGACAATTCAAATTTTTGTGCTACAATCAACAAATTATTTTGAGTGTTTTCTTTGCTTAAATTCAATATTTCAATCTCTTTTTTTTGAGTTTCATATTTGGTTTTCAATTCATTAACTGCAGTAATGCTTTTGTCATTCAGCATTTTTTCATACAATTTTTGATATTTTGATTTGTATAAATAAGCACTTTCAAACTTTCCTCTAGTAGAATCTAAGACAGCTCTGTATTTGTAAATCTCCGTAAAAGTATAAGCGTCAGCAGTGTTTTCTGTAGCAACTTTTTCAGCTTCTTCATACCATTTTAACGATTCTTCGTAGTTTTTTAAGCCACGAAATCCGTAGCCAATATTGTGTAAAATCAGAGGAACACCTTGTTTATTTTGATTTTCGTTGGATATGATGAGTGCTTTTTTGAGATAGTCAATTCCTTTTTGATATTTTTCATCTCTCAAAAAAATGGCGCCCAAATTATTGTAACATGTTTGCACACCTCTTTTGAATTTAATTTTTTCAAAACTTTCTATGGCAGCTAACAAACGCTTTTCTCCTTCCAAATAATTTTTCTGAGAAATTAAAATATTTGCACTGTTTACTAGCGTAATTCCATAGGTTCTATCATCACCCATTTCTTTGCTAAAAGCAGCACTTTTATCATAATATTTAATAGCTTCATCATAATTTTTAAGGTTGTATAATTGCCTTCCAATATTGTTATAATTGCTCGCTATTCCATTTTTGACTCCTATTTTTTCTTTGATTGTCAATGATTTAAATAAAAAAGAAACTGCTGTTTCGTAGTCTCCTAATTCTGAAAAATTAAGACCTAAAGATTCGTAGGTTTTTTCCAAACCAGATTCATTTTGATAAGTAAGAAAAATCTTTTCAGCACGTTTTAAATCTTCAATGCCTTCCTTGAATTTACTTATAGTATATTTTGCTTGACCTAATTCTCTGTAAACATCTGCAAGTTGCAAATCGTCTTTATTGTTTTGAACTATTTTTTTGGATTCCTC
>DAIUBY010000083.1:8500-10095 GCA_036846425.1 Polaribacter sp. | reverse complement strand
TTTTGAAACAAAGATACTTTTTTTCATCAAAAAGAACTTTAAAAGTAAGTGATGTTGTGCTTATAAAATAAAAAAAATAACATTTTTAAAAAAAACTGTATCTTTATAAAACTATTCAAAAAACTATGGTTCAGTTATTTAGAAAAATTCGTCAAAAACTATTAGAAGAAAAAAAAATCAGTCAGTATTTTACCTATGCTATTGGTGAAATATTATTAGTTGTGATTGGGATTTTATTGGCGCTACAATTTAATAATTGGAGTATTGAAAACGCTAACAAAGTAAAAGAAGAATGGTATTTAATCAATATGGTGGAAGATATTGAATATCAAAGAGATGTTTTAAAATATATGAAAGAACATTATGAAAATTGTGTAAAAACATCAAAATCAATCCTAAAAAGCTATAAAAAAGAAAAGAATTTTCGAAATATTGATAGCTTGAATGAAAAATTAAACTTACTTATGAAGGTTGATAATTTTCCGAATATCAATAATACCTACCAAGAATTGATTTCATCTGGTCAACAAGCATTGATTAAAAATAAAGAATTGAGTGTCAGTATTATTGATTATTATTTATATTCTGAAGACAATTATATTGATATCAAAAATAACAACGACAATGTATATTATCGAGAATTACACCCAATGTTTTATGATTTGGCTCAAATTGTGATTCTTGAAAATGAATTGTATGAAGACAAAGAACATCTGTTTCAGACGGATGATGAAATTGAAGCTATTTTAGCTAAAAAATTAGAAAATGAAGAAATAAAAATCAAGTTTTTAAATGCATTAAAATCATTAATTCTTATCAATAAATTGCATTTAGAAATGATAGATGAAACCATTAAAATGGGCAGAATCTTAGTTCAAAAAATTGATAATGAACTTGGATTAACTCCTGAAATGGTTAATCAAACTGAATAAAAAAAGTTATGATTTTACAGGAGTTCCATATAAATCATAATCTCCTGCATCGTAAATTTCAACATCAATAAATTCGCCAATTTTAATGTAATGTTTTGTGGCATCAACCAAAACGTCATTATCAACATCAGGTGAATCAAATTCTGTTCTGCCATAAAAATATTCTCCATCTTTTCTGTCAAATAAACAACGAAACGTTTTACCTATTTTTTCTTGATTTAATTCCCAAGAAATTTGCGACTGTATTTCCATGATTTCATTGACACGTCTGAATTTTTCATCTGCAGGAACATCATCTTCCAAAACATAAGCACCTGTATTTTCTTCGTGCGAATATTCAAAAACACCCAAACGTTCAAAACGCATTTCTTCAACCCAATCTTTCAGTTCTTCAAATTGTGCTTCAGTTTCGCCAGGATAACCCACAATCAACGTAGTTCTTATTGCCATTTCAGGAATTGCTTCTCTGAATTTTTTGATTAAATCAGTGGTTTTTTCATGAGTTGTTCCTCTTTTCATCGATTTTAAAATCTCAGAATTGATGTGTTGCAAAGGAATATCTAAATAATTACACACTTTTGGTTCACGTTTCATAACCTCAATCACATCCATTGGAAAACCTGCAGGAAATGCATAATGCAAACGAATCCATTCAATTCCATC